>CAKZLZ010000187.1 GCA_937127435.1 uncultured Verrucomicrobiota bacterium
AACGGAGCGTGTGCACATTTGCCCGCATAAGATTCGGACAGGGTGGTTGAAACGGAGCGTGGGCACATTTGCCCGCAGAAGATTCGGACAGGGTGGTTGAAACGGAGCGTGGGCACATTTGCCCGCAGAAGATTCGGACAGGATAGTTGGAACGGAGCGTGGGTACATTTGCCCGCAGAAGATTCGGGCAGGGTGGTTGTAACGGAGCGTGGGCACATTTGCCCGCAGAAGATTCGGACAGATCAGCGTTGAAACGCTGAAACGTGTCCGAGCTCCGTGGTTGTGAAACATATTTGGAGCTTCTATTAAAGCGTTTCTAAATAGGCTTTAAAATTTACCAGGGAGTCGTGGACGTGATCGGCGAGGAGGCTGAGTTGTTCACGGGTATGGGTGGTAGTGACGCCCAGAGTTTGACATCCGGCGTCACGGGCGGAACGCAGGCCGCCGGGGGTGTCTTCGATGGCCAGGCAATTTTCGGGGGGAATGCCGAGTGTTGAGGCGGCCAGCTGATAACTTTCCGGATCCGGTTTGCTGATGCGGACATCATCGGCGGTGACGATGGTCTGAAAGAGGTCCAAAATCCCGAAAGCCTGAAGCAGGGGGATCACATCCCGGGGTTGCGCGCCGGTACAGAGCGCCACGGGACCACGGGTTGCCGCAAACTGAACCGCTTCCACTGCACCGGGCAAAGGGGAGAGGTTCAGGTTTGCGAGGGCGCTTTCATGGGCCTGCATTTTCCGTTCTAAAAGGTCGGAAATCGAAGGCGGATTTTCAATCCCGGCTTTTTGCAAAGCCGCCACAAAAGCCTGGCGTGAATCAAAGGCCATGTAGTTTTGCTGATAGGTTTCCCAAGTAAAACCGGCCCCGAGAGGTTCCAATACCGCCTGATAGGACTGGTAATGTAACGCCTCGGTATCCGCGAGAATCCCGTCGAAATCAAAAATACAGGCCCGGATCATCGTTTAAACTGCGCTGAGCAGTGCCTCTACTTTGTCGGTACGTTCCCAGGTGAAAGTACTTAGGTCTTTTTTGGTGGTGCGGCCGAAGTGTCCATAAGCGGAAGTGGCTTCGAAAACCGGGCGTTTCAGTTCCAAGCCCTCGATAATTTCGCGGGGTTTGAGACCAAAGACTTTGCGTACGGCTTTGGAGAGCTTGACTTCATCGATGGTACCGGTTCCGAAAGTGTCGACCAGGACGGAGACGGGTTCGGGATAACCAATGGCGTAGGCCAATTGCACTTCGCAGCGGGTCGCCAATTTGGCGGCCACGATATTTTTGGCCACGTAGCGCGCCATGTAGGCTGCGGAACGGTCCACTTTACTTGGATCTTTTCCACTGAAAGCACCGCCCCCGTGACGACCCATGCCGCCGTAGGTATCCACGATGATTTTACGACCGGTCAATCCGCAATCTCCCTGCGGTCCACCCACCACGAATTTTCCGGTGGGGTTGATCAGATATTTTGTTTTGTTGGAAATCAGTTTTTTGGGCAGAACTTTTTCCACAACTTCCGCGATTAAGCCGTCTTTGATGGCTTTTTGGCTCACATCGGCACTGTGCTGGGTGGAAAGTACAATGGTATCAATAAAAACGGGCTTGCCGTTTTCGTAAACCACGGAGACTTGTGATTTTCCATCCGGACGCAAGAAAGGCAATTTACCGGATTTGCGGACCTGGGTCATTTTCCGGGTCAGTTTATGGGAAAACATGATGGGGGCGGGCATCAGTTCGCGGGTTTCATTGCAGGCATAACCGAACATCATGCCCTGATCGCCGGCGCCCTGTTCCTTGTATTTTCCTTCGCCTTCACTTACGCCCTGCGCAATGTCGGGAGATTGTCTGTCCAGTGCGACCATGACAGAACAGGAATTGGCATCAAAGCCCAGATCGTTGCCCACATAGCCGATGTCTTGAATTTTGGCCCGGACGATGTCCGCGTAGTTGACGACAGCATTGGTGGTGATTTCTCCTGCGAGTACCACCAAACCGGTGTTGACCAGGGTTTCACAAGCTACGCGGCTTTGCGGATCCTGGGTGAGCAGCGCATCGAGGATGGCATCAGAAATTCCGTCCGAAACTTTATCGGGGTGACCTTCGGTGACAGATTCAGAAGTAAAAACATGTGATTTTGCAGACATTGTGAGCTCCTTGCGTTATATATTCAAATATCCGGATATACGGTTTAATACATGAAGACAGGCTTTTGGCAAGTAAATTGATACGTTTAGACTTTTCCATGTTTCCGGGAAAAGAAAAGGATGCCGTCTGAAAACTTTTAGCTTCGGGGGGCGCCAGTCGTTCCGTGCACCTCAAAAACCGCTTCGCGGATGATTTCGATAGGTTTGGTATTTTTACCGGTAATGACCTGGAGCAGTGCGGTCCCGGCGTCGTACCCCAGTTGGTAGGCATCCTGGCATACGGAAGAATAAACCGGATTTGCCATAAAGCGGGTTTGATAGTCGTCGAATCCGAGGATGGAAAGATCACCGGGAACGCTGATGTTCATTTCGCGACAGGCACGCAAGGCGCCGAAGGTGGCGTAGGGATTGGTGAAAACGGCCGCAGTGGGAGGTTCGGGTTGGCTCATGATTTGATGGACGAGGCCAATGCCGGCATTAACATCGGGATTGAGCCGGTACACCAGGGAGGGGTCAAAAGGGATTCCCGCATTTTTTAAAGCATCTTTGTATCCCTCCAGGCGGTCTTCTATATCGGTAGAATGCCAGTTTCCGACTGAAAATGAAATTTTACGGTGACCAATATTGATGAGGTATTCGACTGCTTGGCGGGTGGGTTCCCGTGAATCACAGGCGACCCAGTTCACGGAGTGGTTGTTGTCAACTCCCTGGGATCCTACCAGCACGATCGGAAAGCCTTCCGCACTGATTTCTTTAACAATATGAAAATCTTCCGGACGGGCCTGCATGATGACGCCCCTTAATTCTTTCCGGGTAAAGTACTGGGTATAATTTTCGTTACTTTCTTTGTCGCTGAGCAGATCGACCATGGCGAAATCAAAGCGTTGGGAAGAAATGGCTGAACGGATCCCGCCCATTAAGGCGGCGTGGTAGTTGCCCAAAGTGGTTTTAAAACTGCCCGGGGGATAAACAAATCCAAGATATCGGCTATTTCGTAAACCTACTTTGCGATCATAACCGATTTCCTGCATGGCTTTCAGCACCTGCTCACGGGTGGCCTGACTGATACCCGGTTTGTTGTTGAGGGCACGTGAAACCGTGGTGGCGGATACATTCAGTTTTTTGGCAACCGTTCGCATTGAGGGCATAGAAATTCTCCGAATATGAAGTTTGCATAAATCGCAACTGTTTCTTTTCTAGTTTGGTTCCTGAATTCTGCAAGTACCATTGTGAAATATATACAAAGTGCGAAACGAGAATCATGAATGGCGGATGGAAAATAAGGTGCGAGAGTGTATTTTATGAAGTTTAGTTACTGTTGCGTTATTATTAATCTTGCCATGGAATAACGCGCTATGGTAATTTTTTATTCATAGATACCAAACCCTGCAGAAATTCGTGGACCCGTCTGCAAAATCAAAGTGGATCATTATTTCTTTGCTTGCGGTTTTAGGTTGCTCCTTCTGTATGTAGAGGGGCACATGATTTTTTGTATAAGTATAATTCAGAATAGGAAGTGTTATGAAGTTGAAACCTGTTTCGTTCGGTTGTGTGACTCTGTTGTCAATGGCGGCATTACAAGTGCAGGGGGTTGAAGACCGCCTTTCCCTGCTCGCGGTTCCTCAACCCGAAAAGGCAATAGCTGTAAGTTCGAATTCGGATCAAATTTCCACAGAATGGAAAGAAAAAGCGATTTCGGTAAAGGTGGCACCGGGGAAAGCAGGACCGGCAGTCTATGTCCGTCCCGCGGAAGGCATGTGGGACCTTTCCCGTTTCGGTCACTTGGAAGCCATGATTACCAATCCCATGGATGTGCCCTTACGCATCAGCATGCGGGTGGACAATCCGGGGGATTGGCGGGATGAACCCTGGAATACAGAAGTGATCCGGGTGCTCCCCGGAAAAACCATGCCGCTCAAGGTCATTTTCGGACACCAATACGGATATAAACCGGGTTACAAATTAGACAGCAGCCGGATTGAGAAACTGGTTTTCTTTATTGACCAGACCCAGGTCCCGGTAGCATTCCAAATTGAATCGGTGCTGGCATCCGGGGAGGCAGGGGAAAAACCATTTGTGGATCCCAAGTACATGCGGCATGTTCCTAAAGCAGGGTTTATTTTGGGGGGAGCGGAGGTCAAATTTGATGCGAAGACACAAGCGAGCTCTGCGGATAAGGACCTTAAGGTTGAAACAGAGTCGGTTAAAGGTCAGACAGTACTGAATATCGAATTGCCTGGAACGTCTTCGGACCGGACCCTTGCGATAAAACCTGCAGCGGGACGCTGGGACTTGAGTCAGTCGAATGAATTAAAGCTGAAAGTCACCAATTTGGGGGAAACGGCCGTCAGCTTTTCACTGAAAGCTGCAAATGGCGGAAGTGTTGAGAAAACGGATACGGTGACGTCTGATGAGCCTCTCGCATCCGGAGAAAGTGCGGAATTGGTTCTTTCTTATCTGCCTGAAACCACTTGGACCGGTCCGGACGGGGATTTATCCAAGCATGCGAACCGCAAAGGAACCGGCGGCGCTACGTTCAAAAGTGAAAAGGTGGAGAAAATTGTCATTGGCTTTGTACACCATGGAGATGCCAAAGTGCGTATCGACAGTTTGCAGGCGGTTGCAAAAAGCCGTCCGCTTCCCGAGTGGGTGGGAAAACGTCCGCCCGTGGATGGAGACTGGGTCATGACCCTGGAAGATAACTTTGATGGGGAGACGATCAATGATGAACTTTGGCATGTGCATGGACCCAACTGGTGGGGAAACCATAAACTGACTCACTGGAGCCGGGACAATGTGGTTGTTGAAGATGGCACGGCGACTTTACGTATGGAAAAGAAAACAGGGTTTCACAATGATGATCCGGAAAGCACCAGCTCTGAATATCAGGGCGGCGTTTTGCGTACCTACGGCAAGTGGACCCAGAAATACGGTTATTTTGAAAGCCGGATGAAATTGCCCACCGCCGCTGCAATGTGGCCGGCGTTTTGGCTGATGCCGGACCGCGGGGTAGAGGCAGGCGAACAATGGCGTCGGGCGAACATCGGCAATGGCGGTATGGAGTTTGATATTATGGAACATCTTACCCGTTGGGGACCTTATCGTTATACCACAGCCATGCACTGGGATGGATACGGCAAAGAGCATAAAGCCTCCGGCACGACCGTGTATTTTTATCCGGATGAAGAGGGCTATGTCACCAGTGGATTGCTTTGGTTGCCCGGGTTGATGGTCTATTATTGCAACGGACGTGAGGTCGCCCGTTGGGAAAATGAACGGGTGAGTTCCATCCCGTCGTCGATTCTCTACACCATGCCGCTGGGAGGTTGGGACAATGAAAAAAGCCCGGTGGACGAAGAACTGCCCGCGGACTTCACCATCGATTATCTGCGGGTGTGGCAGCTAAAAGCACATCTTCCCGTGAAGGGGGGGGAGTAGACGTGTGGGGCAACGACGGAATAAATCCTTTATTATTTTAGGTATATACCGATTAAAAAAAAACTAAATTTCTTTAATTTGCCTGTTTACAACTCAATCAGATTGATACAATATTTATAATAACGCAACAGTTCCTCTTTTTAGGAGATTCCCATGAAATTAAAAAAAATATTATCTTCAGTCATCTATTTAGGAATGCTTACTTCTATTTCTTTGGCCGGTACATTGACTTGGGATGGCGAGGCCAGCCCAGGTGATAATGATTGGACCACAGCACTTAACTGGGATGGAGATGTAGTTCCGAATAACGGAGATTATGGCGATTTCGCCGAATTCACGGACACCTATATCGGGCTTCAGACTGCAAACATTGATGGAACGCGGAAAGTGCAGGGGGTAATTTTTGACAACACATCCGGCTGGGCTATCACCGGGTCCCAATTGACGCTTCGCACCGTGGACGCGACTGGCACCGGGACCAATACGATGAATACGGTCAAAACCTATCAAAATAACAACAGTTGGACCATTGGTTCGGGAAGTATTTTGGCGTTGAACGATTTGTACATTGATGGTGCGTACGACCTCGATCTTTCGGGGGGTGGATCTATGATGCTGAACAACCGCGCAGGTGGTTGGAGTGGAGGTAAATCCATTACCGTGAACGATGCCACCTTGGAAGTTGCGGGAAACTTCGCTTTCAGCAGTGCGGGCACCGTCTATCTCGGAGATGCGGCGGCAACTATTCTCCTGGTGGATTCAGTTTCAAATGTGCAGGCACGGATTGGCTCTTCCATCATCGACAATACGGCGCTTGGACTCAGCGTGACAGATATCGGGGGCGGTGTTTCCCAAGTTTCGGTGATCCCCGAACCTTCTACTGCGGCTTTAGTTTTGCTTAGCGGATTGACTGCGTTTTGTGTGGTTCGGAAACGCAAAAGCTGAGTCTGCTGTTCATCGTAAAAATTCAAAAATGCCGGATTCATTTCCGGCATTTTTTATTGGGGGTGACGACAGTTTGAGGGAATGTAAGTATTCGGCACCCCCGGTGGAATGAGGTCCGGGATTGGGGAACCCGGCCCTGACGGACCGCTCTTTGGAGAGCCGGCCTTTCAGGCCTCTGGATTTGGGTTGTACTTAGGGCTCCGGCACTGGCGGGCCGGGCTTTGGAGGATCATCCCTTCGGGATTTTCGATACCGGTTTTTTTCTGAGTCAGTCCAGGGGTGGTAACCGGCGCATCGGTTTCCCAGTCCCAACGGGACGGCTCTCCGCAGCCCGGTCCGTCAGGGCCGGGATAGAAAGATCGATGGGAGGGGGAGTGCTGAAAGCACGGCTCTCAAACAGGGTTCTCGGCAGGGAGGAAGGTGGCCTCTGGATTTGGGTTGTGCTTATTCCAGTTCCATCCAGTCCAGACTGACAGATCCTTTTTTGACGATCACTTTTAAACTGTGTTTGCCGCCGGGGATGAGCTGGTTTGTAGAGAGGGTTTGCCGGTGCCAGCCCTGGTCTATTTTCAGCGGACCGCATACCGCGGTTTCACTGTTCAGCCAGAATTCGATTTCTGTGTCCGGGGTGTTGCCACAGAGATGGGCGCTGAGATCTGTCGGGGTGTCACCCTGGGCATTTACCTCGTATTTGACCCAGTCACCTTTTTGCAGAGTGAGGCAAAGACTTTCCTCTTCGGCGTGGTGTTGTTTCCCGGCATATTTATAGGAGGGATACTCACTGTCTTTTCCAGAAATAAATTTCAGGTTGGCGCCTTCCTCGCGCCGGATGTTGAGGTGGGTGGTGACATTTTCTCTGAAATAGTAGGATCTTCCAAGTCCTTTCATTTCGTAAGCTTCCGCGGGGATACGGAAGGGGACGCGGCGCATCATGGCGTTCACGGTTTCCGGCAGGTAGTCACAATTTTCAAAGCGGATGTTGTCGAGATATTGGTTGAGAATGCTTTCAGCTTCACCGGCATCCACCTCTATTTTCCCCAGGGCGGCCTGGGAGATTTTCTCCCAGCCTTCGGGAGTTTTAATCGAGCAGGGGTTGTTCAGGGTATTCATTTTTTTCCAGGG
Source organism: uncultured Verrucomicrobiota bacterium (assembly GCA_937127435.1). Taxonomy (GTDB): domain Bacteria; phylum Verrucomicrobiota; class Kiritimatiellia; order SS1-B-03-39; family UBA6053; genus UBA6053. Next base: position 7,644 of record CAKZLZ010000187.1, read on the forward strand.
CCAGAAACACCAGGAAATATTGTGATCTTCGAGCAGTTGAAAAGAACTGGCATACCAATCCAAATTGTTTTCTCCGCTTTCCCCCATCCATAACGGCACATTCAGGGTTTCCCGAATATTGAGGTAGTCGCGAATAAAGCGGTAGTCATTCGGGTTCCAGTATTTGTGGAACTGGATGATCAGATTGTCATCCAGTTTTTCCGTAAAGATCCGGAAGTTGGTAGCCCAGTGCGCACATTCGACGATGATAATATGTTGCGGATCCACTTCGCGTATCGCCCGGATAATTTTTTGATATAAGGCGATCAGATCGGGGTTGAATTTTTTATGTTCCTCCGGAAGGGGTTCGTTGAGGAGATCATATCCGCCCACCACGGAACGGTCCCGGTAGCGTTCGGCAATACCCCGCCAAAAAGAAATGGTAAGCGTTTCATTTTCAGAGTCAGTGAATAAATTTGGAAACCCGTCCGAGTCATCAATGTTGGTGCCGGTTTGCCCTCCGGGTGCGCCGTGTAAATCGATGATGACATAAAGACCGTACTTTTCACAGAGGTCCAGAAAGTCATCGATGCGTTTCATGCGGGCTTCAATGAAATCGCCGTCGCCGGTCATAAACAATCGGAAATTCAAAGGCAGTCGAATGGAGTTGTAGCCTTCCTTCGCAATTTGCCGGATATCGTTTTCAGTGGTGTAGCGGTCGTAAAAGGTTTCCCAAAAGGCAGCGGCTTTTCCGGTTCCGATGAGGTCGACGAAGAGGGCTTCAATTTTTTTTGCAGAGGAAAGTGAATGTGGAAATTTCCACATATAGCCTTCGGGTAAAAACCAGTTCCCGAGATTTACCCCGCGGAGAAGAATTTCATCACCGGTTTCATTTACAATTCGGGTGCCGGAGGTTTTGAGGAATTCGGGTTGTGCGGTCATAATGTTTTGCTGATTACCGAAATTTCCAAACTGCAATCAGGGCGTACCTTCGGATGGGTATAGAATGATGGAGTGAGCTCCCACTTCTATAACTTCCAGCCCCGGTTTTTCGGAAATATTTTCTGTGGGGCGCACGGCCTGATACATCCATCCCTTGCCGTTCTCCAAAAATTTAAGCGCTTGATCCGAACTCATGTTCAGGGCTGCCAAAGCAGGAACACCGTCTTCACCGGGAAAATTTTCAAGGCTGAGGTCCGAGGGAAAACCGGGCATGCAGATGATCAAATCGGCTTTGCCTTTTTGCGACTCCATAAAGGCTTTCAGGTTTTCAATGCTATACCACTGGGAATAACTTTTATACCAATAGGTACGGAAGTCTTTGTCTTCCCACTTGAGTGCACCTCCCTCGCCGGTCTGTAATTTCACTTGGGATAATTGACTGGAGTCCGGTTGTAATTCCGCCACCTGGATACTGGCCTTAAAGGTTTTTTTGAGACCTTCTAAAATGGCTTCTTCCGAAGAGGCGAGGGGATTGTACTCTAATCCGGGACGGGTCATGACCACGACTTGAATGCCGGGGTGGTTTTCTTGAAGCACCTTTCCGATGGCTTCACCCACATATCCTCCCTCTTCAATAAAACGGGATTCGGTCGGACCCGGTCCGCAAGCGGTCAACAATGACAAACCCAGGAGGATGGGCGGCAGTGCTTTCCAAAATTGATGAGAAGAGCAGGAAGATTTTTTGGACTTAAAGTTCATAGCCGCCCGCAATAATGGATTCGTCAAAACTTACGTTATGCATACTGCCGTCAAAAAAGACCGCAGGAAGCCTTTCGTTGTTTCCATGTCGGCCAAGAGGAAATTCGGAGGGATTTTTGTAATTCAAATACCGGTCGAATTGCCATTCGTCATAATCTACCAAATAAAGGGTGTCCGATGGGCGGGAAATGGTGTCAAAATAAAGATTTTTGGACCACCATGCCCGTGTTCCACTGTAGTAATATTCCAGGTTTTTGCGGTTAATACCGGAACGTTTATTGGGATAAACATTCATCCCATACCCCCAGTGCCAACTGTTGGGTGCATTCGGGCATTTGAGGACCTGATCATTCAGATAAGGAGAAATCGTTTGAAACCACCAGGATCGCCCAACGGTGGGATGTCCGTTAATTTCTGCAGGGACAATGCGGCCGTTGTGCTCCGCTGAATATTGCATGACCCCCTGAAAGATACTGCGTAAATTTGAGGTACATCTTGTACGTTTGGCTTTGATCAGCGCGCCATTCACCGCCGGTATCAGAATACTGGCCAATAGAGCAATAATTGCAACCACCACCAACATTTCAATCAGCGTAAAAGCGGATCGATGATGCTTTCGGGTATGTTTCGTGAGACAGGCCGTCCTGTCATTGCCTGCAGGGGAGGCGGCGAAATTTCTGTAGGGTGTGGGAAATATATTCATGTCGTAACAGTTGCGCAACTATTCGTAGCGTAGAGGCTCTTGTCGGGGATGCAAGGGAAAAATTTCGGTTTCAGAAAATATCCGAAGGAGATGTTGTCTATATATTTCATGAGAAGCGCGACTGTTTAACGAAGCCATGCATCATAAAATATACGCTTATTTTGGGTTTTATTGAATCGAAACAGAGAATTTTCTGATAAGATAAAGAAGTGAAACTACAAAGGTTTACGGGTAAACCCATCTCTTTTGGATTTTTGGGAAACAAGCTGGGGTTCATTTGTGTATGATGAAGGACAATATGCGATCAGTCTCTCAATCAACTCATTTTAAATCCGAATCGGGTTTTATAGGAACGGGTTCCCGTACTGGGTCTGCCCTGTTATTGACCTTGCTTGTGGTATCGTTGCTATTGGTGATTGTTTTAGGCTTTTCGGTTTACGTACGCATGGAATTGCGGCAGGTCGTAAATTATCAACAACAGGCGAATGCCCGTGCAAATGCCCGATTGGGAATGGAACTGGCGCTGGCACGTTTGCAGGAAACCGCCGGACCGGATACCCGGGTTACCGCAACGGCTTCAATTTTAGATCAGGATCCCGCCACTACAATCCCCGATGGTTTGGTTCATCCTTATTGGACCGGGGTTTGGCGAAAGCAGGATCCGGATTCCCGGATACATGATCCGGAGTTTATAGGCTGGTTGACCTCTCTACCCAGCGGGAAACTCGACTTGCTGACGAGCAGTGAACAGGCATTGGACCCTTCCCAAACTATTTCACTGGTTGGGAAGGGGAGTGTATTGCGCACGGATGAATATGTATGGGCGGAGAAAATCGAAATTCCGGACTCGGGGAACGGGGGTGCTCTCGAGGGATCGTATGCTTTTCTGGTATTGGATGAGGGCGTGAAAGCCTCCCTGGGACTTGAGGATCCGGGCCGGGATCTAACCGGTGTGGCCGGATACCGCTCTCAAATCCTGGCTCAACGGCAATCTCCTGAAATCTTAAACGGGTTTTCCGCGCTTCAAAGCGGAGAACCGGTGATTCGAGAAAAGGCTGATCAAATCGCAGGACTGCCCAGCCGGGAGAGTCTGAGTTTGGTGGATGCCAGTTTCAAAGCCGGTCAGCAGGAAAATTTTCATGATGCCACTCTCCATACTTATGGCGTGCTGAGTGACACGGCAAAGGGAGGATTAAAAACGGATTTAACCCTCGCATTCGAAATGTCGGACAGCGAATTTGAGGCCTTGGCCGGATTTCATGATTCGGGTGAAGAAAACCGCAACCTGGATGGAAGCTGGAGTCAGGGATTCGACTTGGGGTATTTGTATGCATTGGAAGGTGAGTCGGGCAGCGATTCACGTCCGCAGAGCGAAAGCAATCCTGAAGCGGCGGACTGGAGTTCGGGCGCCCTGAAAATTCGCGGTCCCACCTGGGATCTTTTGCGGAATTATTATCTGTTGTATAAAGACCGTTCGGGACTTCCGGTTGCGGGAGGACTGCGGGCCAGCGCACCGGGACCGGACCGTTTTGATGGCGTGACCCGACAGGAATCCCCGGTCCTGAGCTACACATCCACCAAGCAGGCGGATGTTCGGAACCGTGATCAGTTTTCAGGATTGTATGTGTTTGGAAGCTTGAACCAGACCGGGAATGTGATGCGGCTCACGGAGAGTGGATTGACCCCGGTGGTGACGCGGGTGATGTATGTTTTCAGTCTGGCCCGGGAAGGGGGAAACCTCGTGTTGGTCATGAATAACATTGTGGTGTTGCATAATCCTTATGATGTGCCGATTGAATTTAGAGGGTTTAAATTTTCACCCATAGGCCTGCCAATAAGCCGGTTGCAGATTCGCCGCCGGGATGATGCTTCAGATCCGTCTTCCACGCTAGGAGATCTGGACAAGGATATCAGCAGTGTGAATGACTGGCTGCGGGTATTGACGGGAAAAAGCAATCCTTGGACTTACGTGAATTACATTTTTACGGAAGATGGGAGTGACACCCCGGCCGACCGGATGCTCATGCAGCCGGGGGAAGTGATTGCGTTTTCGAATACCGATGATCCGCTGCTGTATGCGTCGCAGACGGTGGGAAAAGTAGGCCTCGCTTCGGGTCCGGAGTACGAAGTGGATTCCGGACTCTATTTTGATAAATTCGGAGAATCCTCTTCGGGAAGCGGCGGGAATAAAGTGGAATCCATTGCCATGGATGACAGTTCCCGGGTCTGGGTGGAGATTGAATTGTCAGGGGGGGATTGGGGAAATTATCTTTTTCTTCCTCCTGACAATTTAGATGCTTCCAGCGATTCCTGGGACCGGAGTCATAATTCCGATGCCTTGATCGGGCGTCTGGATATTCCGGTGGGCGAATTGACTTCGGGAGGGCGGACCTTGGGATCTCTTACCGGTGATTACTACACCGGCGCTGAATTGGGTTCGTCTCTTCAGGAGCGGGTGCCTCTGTTTGTCATGGACGCCCGTCTGAAACCTTTGTCCGGGGATGCCGCGGTGCTGAATAGTTATAACCCCCGTGCGATGATTACGCAGGACCGGTTTATGAATGGGGAAGCTGCGAATTGGGAAGCCAGGTTGTATGAGATCAACAGCTTCAACGAAATTGATTTGGATCTGGATGTGTTTAGCGGCCGCAACAACGGATACTGGGGACCTTCCTTGAAAGCAGCTTCCGGGTTGACCCACTTTCCATTGTTCCAGGTTCCCCGGGGACCTTTAATGTCTTTGGCGTCCTTTGCCCATGTAGAGATCGGTAATTTTCCGCACGACCCCCCTTATGCCGTGGGCAATTCCTACGCCCATCCATTGATCGACCGGGAGAAAGTGTACAACTATGGGGGCAGTGGAAATACCGGACATGGCATCGTGGACCAATCATTTTTAAGTAACGAATCCCTCTGGGATGGATATTTCTTTTCGAGCTTGTTTGCCCGGGATGATTTGGGTTGGTCACTGGATCGGACGGCTGAAGGTTTCCGGGATGGTGAAGAGTCTCTTCCCAATCGAAATTTACTTTTTCATGCAGGAGAAGGGGACGCGTCGGCTCAATTAAATGATTTACTGGATCCTGACTTGGTGGCTGCCCACCTTTTGAACCAAGGGGCCTTTAATGTGAACTCCACTTCTGTCCCCGCCTGGTCTGCGGTGTTGTCCGGGTTGCGTCTTCGCGATATCACCCTTGCGGACGGATCTACCGAATCCATACAAGGAAGCTTTTTCAGTCGGCTGGAATATCCGGTTTCAGGAAGTTCGGATCTTTATAACAAATTCCGGGAACTGTCAGATGCGCAAATCGAAAGTTTAGCGGCCGAAATTGTGCAGGAAGTAAAAACGCGCGGACCTTACCTGAGCTTGGCGGATTTCGTAAACCGCCGTTTGGACGCGGGTGACACCGGATTGAGTGGTGCGTTGCAGGCCGCCATCGACCGGGCGGGAATCAACAATGATTTTCCCAACCTTTCTCCGGCAGATGGAAGTTTGTCTTATCCTGCGAATCAGGTGGAGAAAAGCAGCGCCGGCGCACCCGGATACCTGATGCAAAGTGATATTTTGCGACTGATCGGTGCCCGGGTGACCCCGCGCTCCGATACTTTTCTGGTACGTGCTTATGGTGAAGCTTCCGCACGAAATTCAACTACGACTTCCATTGGTGTTTGGTGTGAGGCGACGGTGCAACGTATGCCGGAAGAGATGAGCTCCAATGCTTTCGGCCGCAAATTTAAAATTCTGTCTTTCCGCTATTTACATCCTGATGAAATTTAAGTTCATGATTAAACCCTTCAAAATTTTCTTCAACCTATCCTTATTATTTCTCTTCCCGGTAATGCAGGGAACTTGCGACGAAGTCCAAGAACAGGGCGGACTCTATGTCCAGTGGTTGGCCTGGTCTGAAGAACAACCGATACCGCTTTATGTGCAAACGGATGTTGATACATTTGAACGTTTGGACTTACGGTCGAATAAACGTTCGCCCCGCTACAAATTACTCCAGTCCGGTGCTGCCCACATTTATACGGATGGGGTGAGTCCGGAGGGGCTGCCCATCAAAATACCTGTGGTGAAAATTCCCATCGCGGAACGTATGCGTGAACCGATGGTGATTTTGTTTTCAGTGATGAACGCAGGAAAACCGGTGTACCGTGGAATGGTGGTTGAAGATTCTGAACAGGCATTTCCGTTTGGATCTTATCAAGTGGTAAATTTTACCGAGTATCCGATCCTCTTCGAACTGGATGAAAAAGTTCATCAGATCAAAAGCCGTACAAACGTAGTGGCACGTCCGAAAGGGGAGGAGCGAAAAAATATTCCAGTCCGGTTCCATGTGCTGATAGAAGATAATCTTCAGCTATTCAAACAAACATATTGGCGGCATGAACCGGACCAACGCATGATAATTTTTGTGCTGAAGTCCAAAGATACCGGCCAGGCCGAATTTAGATTTCATACGGTTTCCGAACGGGAATCGGTCTACCGCCGCCGCCGTGAAAATACAGATGAGAAGGAAACCCCCTAATGTTCTTAAAAGCCAAATGTATTTATTTTTTATTCTGTATCCCTGCAATCTCCTTTGGATTACCCGGAGCTGAATTATTAGATAATGGAAATTTTCAGGGTGAGCCCACCGCAGAATATCCTGCGGACTGGAAATGTGGAGGAGACGGGGAAGTGTTTTGGGAACAACAGCAGGCGTCCGCATCATTGCATCTGCGTGCGACCGCTGAGAAGCAGTTTACTTTTGCACGTCAAACGGTTTCATTACCGGCGGAAACGCCGGCGGCTTTGTTGTTGGTGTCGGATCTTAAAATGAAGGATTTGCAGCGCGGAGAGAACTCCTGGCATTCGGGACGGATCATGCTTTCCTATTTGGATGCAGAGGGAAGAGAGATTCGAAATGCATATGGTCTGGACCGGTTGGAAGGAGATACGGATTGGAAGCAAGTGCGTCGGCAATTTCCTTTGGAGCCGGGGGCGACGGCGGTTCGTGTGGAACTTCAATTGTTTTATCCCGCCACAGGGGAAATTGCTTTTCGTAATGTTCACTTGCGGGCACTGAATGTTTCGGAAGCGGAAGCCTGGCGGAAAGAGGCGGACGAACGGATTTCCAAACACCGCATGGCCGATATCAAAATTAGTGTCTTGGATAGCGAAACCAATCCGGTTCCGGGTGCGGAGGTTTCAGTTCGAATGGTCCGCCATGCTTATCCGTTCGGAACGGCAGTGAAAATAAAAATGCTGTTATCCAGTGGAGACCCGGAACACGAAACCTATCAGGGCGTGGTGACAAACTTTTTTAACTCCGCAACTTTTGAAGGTGCGCTCAAAGACCGGATCATTGAACGGAATGGCATCGAGCCCGCAGTGGAAGCGCTGCATTGGCTCCGTGACCGATCGGTTGCAGTCCGGGGCCATGTCTTAATTTGGTCGAGCTGGAAAATGACCCCTACCGCTTACGAGGAAAACAAAGAAAATCCGGAAGCTTTAAATAATTTGATATATGAACATTTTCAGAAAACGTTGATGGCGACCAAAGGTTTGACCGTTGATTGGGATGTGGTGAATGAACCGGTTTACCATCATGATGTGATTGATATTTTCGGGCCAGAAAAAGTAATTGAGTGGTTTAAGTGGGCGCGTGAATTTGCGCCGGAGTCCGCATTGTATCTGAATGAGAATAATATTTTGCTGAACGCTGGAAACCGTCAGCGCGCATATGATTGGATTCAATATTTAAAAGACAACGGCGCGCCGGTTGACGGGTTGGGTATTCAGGGTCACATGTGGCACCGCACCATGCCTTCGGGTCAAAATGTGTTGCAGGATCTCGATGCACTGGCACCTCTTGAAGTGGGATTGCAACTTACCGAATACAGTGCCAATTCCCGATTCAGTGAAGCGGATGAAGCCCGTTATTTGGATGAACTTCTTCACGCCTGGTTCAGCCACCCCGCAACCGTCGGGTTTACGGTTTGGGGATTCAAGGATGATTTAATTTGGACGGACAATGCATTTATGTTCCGGAAGGATTGGTCCCTGAAGCCTGCAGGTCTTGCCTGGTTAAAAAAAGTTTATGGAGAGTGGTGGACCGAGGCGGACGGAGTGACAGATGCCGGGGGTCGTTTTACTCTGCGGGGATTCAAAGGGGACTATGAAGTGGAGATTCGAACTGCGGGTAAAAAAATCCGCAAAGCCTTTCAACTCGGAGGGGAGGGCGCAGATGTAGTGGTCACACTGGATCAGCTCACAGAATTGGATTCTGAGGAATCCCGAATGGGATCCTTTAATCCTTGGACCGAAGGAAAGCTTCCGCCTGTGCGTACTTCATCGGTAGAAGAGACCGGGACCTTGGTTACAGTTTCTGTCGAAAAGGGTAACGGCGCATCTGCGTTGGTTCCGGCGGACCTGGTTCCGCAAAAAGGAATTTACCTGCTACGTGATAAAGAGCAGCAGGCTCATGACCTCTATCTCCGTTTTGATTTATCCGAACTCAAGACGGGTAAAAATTTAAATGCGGTGACGCTGCAAGTTGCTTTGGCAGAGGCGGGGGACAAACCCGGCCGCATCCGGATTCATGCATTGAGTCACCGTTTCGTAAATACGGAAAATGAGTTGGGCTTGGATTGGGTTCCCGGCAAGTTGAATGCAAAAAATGCGCCGGGCCGATCCGCAACCGACGGGGGATTTGATTTGGGAGATGCCAGGGTGTTGTATGTCGGGGATTTTGACTTGGGTAAAAGCCAAGCGGGAAGCGTGCATACTTTTAGCAGCCGTGAACTCCGCAGGGTGGCGGCTGAATCCGCCGGACATGGATTGACCTTAATACTCTCCGCTCCGGATGCTGGACAGTTGTCTATCGTTGCACCAGGGAATGCCCATGAAATATCCCCGCCCGCCTTAACCCTTGAAGTACGAAAGGACTAAATCTTTATGACACTCGAATACATTACTTTGGGCATTTACTTTATCTGTCTGCTTTTTCTGGGCGGCCTGTTTGCAAAATTTAATTCCAACCTGAGTGACTTTGTCCGCGGGGGAGGAAAGGGGACGTGGTGGATTATGGGGGGCAGTATGCTGATGGCCGGCATCAGTGCATTTACCTTCACCGGAAATGGCTCGGCTGCCTATGAAGCGGGTCCCACTTTCCTGGTAATCTATTTGGCCAATGCTTTGGGTTTTTTACTGGGGGGATTGTTTCTCGGGCGGTGGTATCGTCAGACCCGGGCTTACACCGGGGCGGATGTGATTCGCGCCCGTTTCGGCACGCCGGCAGAACAACTCTCTGCTTATGTGGGGGCCTTGCTGGGTCCCATCAGTTCGGCCATTCAGCTTTGGGCGCTGGGAATTTTTGTGAGCTCGGTTTTCGGTTTTCCGCTGACCACTACCGTATTTGTGGTGGGACTCATTGTGGTCGCTTATTCTGTGAGTGGCGGCAGTTGGGCGGTGATGGCGACAGATTTTGTGCAGGCGGTCGTGCTGATGGGCATTACCACGATTCTGGCTGTGCTCTCCTTTGTAAAGATTGGTGGTTTTCATGGATTTGCGGAAGCCGTGTCGGCTCCGGAAGTGGCGGAAGCATTTAAGTGGATCAAGGCTCCGGGGGAATTCCCCGGAGATCGTTTTACCTGGCAGTGGTGTATCATCATTTTCTTTATGCAGTTACTTAACCAAATTAACCTGGGAACTGCGGGACGTTATTTGGCCGCCAAAGATGGCCGGGAAGCTTCCCGGGCCGCATTTTTTGCCATGGTCATGATGCTGATGGGCGCTGTGATTTGGTTTTTACCCGCCATGGTGGCACGCTTCCTGTATGCGGATTTGGTCATGGCAACTCCGATCAATGAACCGGCTACCGCAGCCTATTCGGTGATCGCCCGGGAGCTCTTGCCCAATGGATTGCTGGGGGTGCTGATTGCGGGGATGTTTTCCGCAACCATGAGCAGTATTGATTCCGGTCTTAATGGACAGACCAGTACCATCATGCGGAATATCGTTCCCCGCATCCGCGGGAAACTTCAACTGCCCGAACTAAATGATCAGGCCAACCTTCGCTGGTGCCGAATCGTTTCCACCCTGATTGGAGGCGTGATTATTACCTTTGCCCTGATGCTGGTTACCCTGGGTCAGGTCGCATTGTTCGATGTGTTCCTGCTGGTGGGAAGTGTGATCGGCGTTCCGATGACTTTGCCATTAATCTCCGGGCTGTTGTTGAAACGTTTACCCTCCTGGTCTTATTTTTTCATTCTCATTGCCGGATCGATTCCTTCCGCATTTTCACTCATCTGGAAAGCGACAGGGGGAACGCCCTGGACGATTCAACAGCGAAGCATGTGGGTGATTGCATTTGGATTGGCCGCAACATTTATTTGTTGGTGCTTTCGCGGACACAGCTCCGAATCTTTCCGTGAACGTGAAGCGGAATTTTTTATCCGCATGAAAACACCCGTAGATTTTGCCAAGGAAATCGGTGAAGGAAATGACAGCAAGCAGGCTTTGTTGATCGGCCGCATTGTGTTGGGGATGGGCTTGCTGATGTCCTTGTTCTTGCTGGTGCCGAATACGTTCGGTGACCGCTTAATCATTTTAGCCTTGGTCGGATTTATTCTTTTGGTCGGGTTGTTGCTTTTGGGGAGCGCCCGCAAGAAAAAAGGCCAAAGCTCCTGAAAAACAGAAGGGAAGTTTACGAGTAAACCCCGTGACCCTTTGCTAAATATTTATATACGACTTACTATGGAAAACTTATGAAAAACTACCTCGCTACTCTACTCGTCTGTCTTCAATTCCTTTTCATGGGGTCCGCCTTTGCACAAGGCAAGCCTGTCACTTTAGAAAATGCTGCTTTTGAGAAAGCAGACAGCAACGGTGAACCGGAAGGATGGAAAGCTTATCCGCCGGGCAAGGGTGAAAGTACCAAACTCGAAATGGTCACGGGTGGAGGACTTCACCTTTATGACAGTGACGGGGGAAATGGCGTGGGGGTCCTGCAATGGGTACCGGTCACCGGTGGAAAGAAATACCAGGCAGTGGTTCAGTCTGAAGGCGAGGGGGGGTGCTTCTTCTACATGATTTTTGCTTCCAAAGTTCCTGCCAAAGCGGCGGAGCTCAACCGAATCAAATTGGCTGAAAAGCGTGAATGGATGAATGCGGGCAAAGAAAAAAATATGACCGTGATGGCCCCTGCAGGTTCTGCTTTTCTGCAACTTTGGATCTACAGTCCCAACGGCAATACCAACTGTGATCTGACTATAACCAAAGTGTCGCTGACAGAAATGGAGGGGTCGGATATTACCCCGGCTCCCGCAGCGGTGTCTGCGCCTGCGGCGGCGGTATCTTCCGTTACTGAAACCACTGCCGGTGCATTGACATTTATTGACGAAGATACAGACGGGATTCCGGACGGCTGGAGTGCCTATCCTCCCGGGAACGGCAGTTCCAGTTCTATTGCTGTGGTTGCGGACGGGGTCTATCTAAAAGATGCGGATGCCAATGGCGGACTCGGTATTATCAAATGGATGCCGGTGACCGCAGGGAAAGATTATGAGGCGGTGGTCACCCCCGTTGGCAGTGGTGGTGGATTTCTGTATATGACCTTTGCCCAAAAGATTCCGGTCAAGGCTTCGGATCTCAACCGGATCAAGTTGGGGGAAACCCGGCAATGGATCTCTGCGGGAAAAGAAAAGCGGGTAAAAGCCAAAGCCCCTGCCGGCGCCAAATACTTGCAACTTTGGATCTATAGTCCCCAGGACAACGTGAACTGTGATTTGGTAATACCGCAAATTTTATTGAATGTGGGCGGTCAGGCGGCTGCCCCCGCAGTTTCTGCTGCCTCCGGAGATGCGGTTGCGCGCCCACCTGAACCCCCGGCCGGAGCGGAAAATTATCCCCATTACAATCCGCTGAGTATTCTGCCGGAAGCTACCCTTTCGGTCGTTGATTTTGAATCCGGGGATTTCTCCCAGGTGCGCACCAGGGAAGGGGGACATAAGCTGGTGGTTTCCGCCCCGGAGCCTGTTCGCAACGGCACTTACGCCATGAAGGTACGGTTGGATCACAAAAATATCCGTTCCGAAATGACGGGCTACCGTTCCGCGGCCTACGGAGAATACAAATACGGCTGGAGTATTTTTGTCCCCGAAGATTTTGATGGCAAAAGCAGTTTCAGTATTGTGACCCAATGGCATGACTGGGGAAGCGGAAAAAAATATATCGAGGACGGCGGACCGCCCACCAGTATGTACATCTCCAATGACACCTGGCGGATGAAGCTCCGTTATCAGGACGGCATGGAAGGGGACAAACTTACCAAGAAAGAATTCAGCTTTGGCTCCATTGATCAGGACCGGGGCAAATGGACCGATTTCGTGTTGGAAGTCAACTGGCAGTCACCCAAGTCCGGCGGCGGATATTTCCGGTTGTTCAAAGACGGCGAGCAGGTCATCGATTATGAAGGTCCGACTTGGTACGAAGACAAAGTGCAGGGCCCCTTCTTTAAAATGGGCGTCTACAAAGGTGCCGGTTCCTGGAAAGGGGATGAAGCGTTTGCGTATATGTATTTTGATGAATTCCGGATGGGCGATAAAACGGTGACCAAGGATCAGGTAGATCCCGCCAAGCAGCCGGGTTCCTGAGCCCGCTTTCAACCGGACGATAAAGAAACCATTGTAATTCCGTGGGATGCTTCCTATACTGCGGAGGTGAGTGAAATGCGACCTACCATGAAAATGATTGCCCAGAAAATGGGTGTCAGTACCATGACCGTGTCGCTGGCACTCAAGGACCATCCCCGCATTTCCACGGAAACCCGGGAGGAAGTCAAGCGGGTGGCAGAGGAGATGGGCTATCGCACCAATCCGATGGTATCCAGTTTGATGGCCCATATCCGCTCCTCCCGCCCAGTACCTTATCAGGCGAATTTGGCATTTTTGTCTGATTTTGAGCGAAAGGACAGCTGGAAAGAACTTCCCTTTATTCGTGCCGCGTATGAGGGGATGTGCAGCCGTGCCGATGAACAGGGTTTTCTCATCGATAACTTTTGGATCAATGAAAAAGGGATGCAGGGAGGAAGACTTGAAAAAATTCTTAAGTCCCGAAATATTCAGGGGGTGATCCTCAGTCCGCTGGCGGAATCGGGGGGACTCGAATATCTGGATTGGTCCCAATGGAGCTCTGCGGCTTTGGGGGATTCCTTGTTAAGTCCGCGCCTGCACCGGGTGACCCATCACCAAACCCATGGCATGGAGCTTTTGATCGAGCACCTTTCTCAAAAGGGGTATCGGCGGATTGGATTGGCGATTGATCACTTGAGCGACACGAAAGTCGGTCATGCATGGAGCTCCTACATGGCTGGCTATTTGTTGCGCATTCCCGCCAAAGAACGTGTCCCCATTTTTACCACATCTGAATCCTCGCGGGAAGAAACACTGCAGAAGTTTACCCGTTGGTTTGAGCGACACCAGCCGGATGTATTGGTCGGTCATGATCATCAGCTGGATATATTGAAAGGGTTGGGAATTAGCATTCCCGGTGATGTCTCTTTTGCCCATCTTTCCTTGCCATCGAAGTTGTTTCCCCATTCTGAAATATCCTTTAGTGGTCTGGATCAAAACTGGACCCAGATCGGGGCCGCGGCTGTGGATTTGGTTGTCGCCCAAATTTACCGTAATGAGCGGGGGATTCCCGATATTTCGAAAACGATATTATTGGAAGGTTCCTGGGTGGAAGGGGAGAGCACCCCGGATCGACAGAACCTTTGATCTGCCGGGCGAACCCGCAAGAGAGCCGTGCTTACAGCACTCGGTTTTTTAGGGGAGCCATCCATTCCCGGCCCTTACGGACCGGGCTATGGGGAGCCGTCCCGTTGGGACTGGGTTTGCTGATAGAAGTAGCTTCCCTTTGTGACTGGGATGAATATAGAAGCCGTCCCGTTGGGACTGGATTAATGATTGAAGCCGTTTCGCGTTGGTACCGGGTTTGCTGAGGGGAGGCGGGATAAAAATCAGCGACGTTTCCGACGCAGGACTGCCATCAACCCAAATCCGATTCCGAGCAGGATAAGAGATGAAGGTTCGGGGATCACGGTGACGACACCAGAACCACTGAACCAGTCGTCATTGATATTTGAAGCGCCACTTCCGCTGGCACCCCAGGTACCTGCTGCCTGACTGGAACCATCAAAGGACAATCCTGCGATCGACTGATTCACCCCGGCTCCCAGATCCAGCGTCGCATAATTTCCAGAGTCACTGAACAGGGAAATTGTCGCAGTACTGTAGAGCGCATCAGAAATACCGGCCAGAATGGAGAGCTGAGCTGTAGATGTTCCTGAGGTTTCTTGAATGATAAGGTCCCCGGTCCCGAGTGCTCCGCTTTTTTCGGCGGAGATGGTGCCGTCATTAATGGTGACCCCCCCGCTGAAGGTGTTGGGCGATGAACCTTGAAGGTGCAGAGTGGATTGACGGACTGTTTTTAACAAAGCACCTGCACCCGAAACCGTGTTATCAAAATAAACGGGAGCCCTTGCGGAAGAAAGATACCCTATCTGCATATCTAATGAAGAATTTAAAATAATGTCGGTTTCGATGGTGTCTGTATTTGAACTGCTACCTGAGTTCAAAAAGGTAGCATTCCCGGAAGTGGTTTCAAAAGTCAGCTTTCCTGTACCTCCACCAGTATTGACCAGCGTAATGGCCCGGTTACTGCTTGGTGCATTGTGGTTCCAATGTCCAATCGTCACATTTAGGTCACTACCCCCTGCATCTGCCAAGGTAATTGTGCTGTTCAGAAAAAAAGAATTGTTGTGAAAATCTGCTGTTTCATCTACCCCGTTTGGATAAGCCACGGGAATAGTTCCCGGGTTGTCACTAAACCAATATGCACCGCCCCAATTTCCTCCATTCGCTCCGTCCCAGGAACCCGTATCTGCATATAGTGCTGCATATAGAAGAGTAAGTCCGATCAAAACCCTTCCAAGGGTGTGGGAGCTTAAAATTTTTGATGTATTTGTTTTCATGAATATTCTCCATTAATCTTATTAATTATAGGATTAGAGTGAATACCTTCGGGGGTCAATCTAATGATTGGTTTAACCGTAAACCTAATAGGGCAAACCCAAAGGAAACTTCTAGAGTTTACCAATACTTTCCGGGGTTCTGAACCCGGCCTTTGCTTACCTTTCAGCGTGAACTCCGGGTTGAAGCTTTATGCGCGCAGAAAGGGAAGGTCTTCTATTCTTCTACTTTTTGCGTTTCACCCGCAGTCCAAATCCGGTAGCGGACTTCAGTGTCTTCCGGGGTGTAGATGACAATGGGAAGTTTGCTGTTGTAGCGGATCATTTCCCCGCCCATATGAACAAAACGTTCCACTTGTTCCTGTCCGGGCATCGGGGCCATCATGGTACTGGCCACCGGACCGGGTTCAGCGGTGTAATAGGAATAGCCCCAGCCCATAACGGTTTTTCGTTCAAAGCTTCCTCCCATTCGCATGTGATTCACTCCATCGGTCATCATGGTTTTGCCGACAAAAACTTCTACTTTGAGATCTGCTTCGTTCACCATGTAGGGAACCACGATCACATGACGGACGTGACCTTCTTCCGCCGGGGCAAAAGCTTTGAGCTGGGGATGATCGGCTGCGTGTAAGCTCAGAGCGAAGAGGAGGGGGAGGAGGAAGGATAATGTTTTCATGGTGTTTTCTTATATCAAGGTTGGATGGTTGAAGTTTAATTTTCAATGTGTTTTTTACAAACATCGAACATTCAACATTGAACGTCCAACGTCGAGCTGGAACCCCACAACGTCTTTTTTTATCAATGTTCAATGTTGGACGTTGAGTGTTCGATGTTCGATTTATCTTGTTGGCGGCTCCGCTTTAATGATTTCTGCACCGAAATCAGGGTGGAGCACCAGAATTGAAAATTCCACCGCCTCTTCCGGTTTCCGGTTGTTCAAAGAAACGTAGTCAAAGCGTCCGCGCAGATCGGTGTATCCGTCTTTCCAGAAACTCACCCGGCCGTCTTCACTGATGGCGAAAACTTTGATGTAGGTTTTGGGCAGGGCTTTGTTGTTTTCGCTGGCGCGGACTTCCACCTGTCCGTAACTTTCCATTTTGCGGACTTTCAACTGGTTGGCGTACCAGGCGACCGATGCCTGTTTTCCTTTCCCCGCAATTTCCACCATCAGGTTTTGATCTTTGAACTCCCGGGGCAGTTGCAGTTCTTCCGCTTCGCCGTTTCCTTTAATTTTGAGGGTGCGGGTCAGCGCCGGTTTGATAACCGCAAAGTCCGCGCCGCCTTCCGCGAGGAAAGGTTTGCGGCTGAACAATAATTCAATATCCATGGGATACAAATTGAGGGTCACTTCATTCAGGTTGTGAGCGGTCAGTTGCAAAGTGCCGGATACGGTTTCCAGTTCGATGGAGGGTTCTTTGGCTGCCAATTGGTTGAGATCCTGTTGACGGTTTGGATCTTCCACTTCGGCGGCTTCCGCACCCCGTGCTTCTTCGATGGCTTTGACCAAAGAATCAAAACGGGACTTCCAGCGGGGAACCGGATGTTGTTGATAGGGTTTTGCCAGAGCCAGCGCTTTATCGATTTCCAAAGTGCGCAACGCCATCCAGGCTTGCAGGTAGGCCAACTGAATTTTTTCAGGCACCGCATCTTCATCCACCTTCGCCAATTGGGTAAAGGATTCTTCCAACCGGTCCTGCAGTTGCAGATAATAGACCAGAGCCAACTGTTCCTGTGCACCCAATTCATTTCGGTACAAATTGTGGGTAAGGAAATTCCGGTACTGCTGATTGAAAGCGGCATTAAGAATTTCCAACTCTTCTCCTACCGCATGTGCACGGGGATTGACCAGGGGATCATATTCCAAATGCTGATAAGTTTTGGCTTCAACCGGATCTACGATCAGCAGAGGGGATTCAAAAACAGGTCCGACCTGCTTAGCGATGTTACTGTTCGCCAGCCAGACTTTTGCCACCGGAACTTCCTGATGGAAGACGCCATAGGAATAAGACGTGTCGTGAAACAGTCCGCGGTCTTCCAATAAAGATATGGCCTGGTCAAAAAAGTTTTTATCTTTCAGACGCCACGCCATTTCATTGAGATCCAGCCGACGCAGATTGTTCTCTTTCAGGAAGGACAAGGTATCTTCCGGACTTGCGTACTGAGAAATCCAGGCCCAGGAATTTTTATCCACTTCCGTGGGGGCGTCCTTCACTTCGAAAACCCGTGCATCCGCTTTGCCAATGATCGCTTCTTTGTCCGAGGCATGCGCGGGGAATTGATTGAAGGTCCCGGATTCCGGAAAGGTGAAGAAATACTCCACGGTCTGGGTGGTGTAAGGTTGCAGCAATACCGATTGGTCATCGGTGTAAAATCCGTTGCGCAATGGAATCGCACCCAGAGGGATTTGCATCAGTACATTCAATCGGCGACGTGACGCGGTGGGATTGGTGAGGGTGACCCGTGCACCATAAACTGTGCGACGGATAAATTCACCACTGATGAATTTTTCAATCTGCTCATTGTCTTCGAAACGGTACATGTCATCCGGACGGAAGAACTGTTGTGAAATCAAAAGCGGGCGTTCATCTTTGGATTTTTCGGCGGGCAGAATTTGTTCGCTGACCAAAATGGCTGGGGCCGTAGCCTTGAGGGTAAGTTGAGCACCCTCTACATCCTCTGCCGGTTTTTCCGCTTCGAAGGGAAGTCCGCAGAAGGCCAGGGCGGTGAGAACTTCATTTAGATTCCGGTTGGCTTCCAGCAGATGCGGGGAAACTTTTTCTCCGGCGGCGACATCCCGCCAGAACTGATTGACCGGAATGTGTCCGGCTACATCCTGTTCGACCCGGAGTTCATAATAATTCTGTTCCGCCCATTCTTTGGTTTTGGGAAGAGCACGGTAGAGGCGGACGGGAAGATCCTCTTCAGCAAAGTAGCGCATCCCACCTGTTACGCCCATTAAGCTAGACTCTCCTGGGGCGTCTAATATTTCCAACGCTTCCAGGGACTCTTGTTGTCTCATTCCCAAGCTGGCTTTTTCCATTCTCGGAGCGGACGTGGCAGGGGCAGGTGCTGAACTGGCAACCCCGCTGATGACATTTAAGTTGCGTCTCATGCTTTTGGCTTCTGAAATACGGTCCATATCTTGGTCTTTCAACTTCCCGGCCTCTTTCTTCATTTTGTCCCGACCCAGACTTTCCGCCTCATCGAGTTCATTTGCCTGCAGGGCGACCCGCACCCGGTTGGCGAAGCCTTCGGGATCGGGCGGATTTAATTCCCAGGCTTCCCGCAAGGCGGCTTGCATGGCGGCGGCATCTCCACCACGTCGTGACAGCAAGGCCAGTTCCAGGGCATTGCGGTCCTGAATGAAATCGATGCGGGTATCTTCGGGAAGCAGTGCGTCGAGCAACCAACGGTCGACAAAGGTTTTGTCTTTCTTGTTTTGCAAATACGGTTTCACCACCGCCGCAAAAAATTCGGGATCTCGTTCATAAAGGAAGAGATGCATTTCGTGGGAAGCGAACTCTCCATATTTTTCCCGTTTGGTTTTGTCGTCCAGGTCAGGCCATGTTTTTAAGAAAGAGAATTTCTGTAACCGGCTGTCCCCGTTGAGGGTTTGTAACAAATCAAAGGCAGTGGCGAAATCGCCGATCACCTGATAGCGGGTGGTGGTCAGATCCGGAAAGATCACAGGGTTTGCCGGATCAATTTTCCGCACGGTTTTTTGACGGCTGAAGTTTTGGGCCGGATCCAATCCATCCACCAGGCGAACTTCTGCGGGTTTGAATTCTTTGTTTGCCAGAGGGGCACGAATCACGGTGCTGCCAAAGCGGTCCATCAACACAACTTCGAGAGCGCTGTGTTCATCCAGGCCTTCGAGCGGGACCGTGAGGGATCCATCTTTTTCCGGAACCAAATTCACCCACCACAGACTCCCGTTCGGCAGGAAGTCAAACCCGATGTTTGTATTGGCCGATCTGCTCCCTCCTCGCCGGGCGACTTGCCCGTTTACATATCCATAACCGTCTACGGCATCCGCCATTTCTCTCGCAGAGGCGGGCGCGTTCATGCGCTGACGTCCACCCCGATAGGCCTGGTCCGCCTTGAGCTCTTCCAGTTCGGCTTCAGTTTCCCGTAGCATCCAGGGATTCAAAATAAGGCCGGGTCTTTCCAGCAAGGTGCCGGCAAAAACCTTTTGGAATTTTCTTTCCAATACGTAGCGGTATTCGTCACCGATATTGCGTCCGCTGATGTATTGGGTGTGGGGAGGATACACGGTCCGGTTGGAAGCATTGGGATAACCAAATCCGTTGCCAAGTCCTTTGCCAAATCCTTCGTAGCGATATGCACGAACCGCCACCCGGGTGCCGCGTTTCAGGTTGCGTAACTGCAAAGTGACTTTTTCTTTGTCGGCTTCCACTTTGGCAATGGAGGGCAGTTGCACATCTGTGGTTTGAAGTCTTTGGGTGCCACCCAGAATAAATCCACGGGCATCTTTTCCGGCTTCGACCCGGATGCGGATCGTGCGTCCGGTTTCATGCAGGCTGAGTTCATATTCTCCCGGGGCCAAACCTTCAATCGCTAACTCACCTTCTGCAATTTTGATATGTGCACCCAGGTCGGCGAGATTGAGTTCTCCCCGGCCTTTCTGTATGAGGGATGCCGCTTGCAGGTCGGGCTTGCGCTCAAAGGGATAAGGCAAAGAAATCTTTTCACCCGGTTGCAAATGAATTTGTTGGGGGTACACAGACATGCCGCCTTCCAAGGGCAGGTCGAGGTGGATGCTGTCACCGGTTACCCGAATGCGGCTTAATCCTTCCAAAGATCCGAGTTGCACTTTACCGTTGTTGTCAGTGGTAAGGGCAAATTCCAGATCCTCGTTGAAGGCCGGGTGATACACATAAACCCGGAGAGGGAGATCGGACACATTTTCTCCATTGAGTCCGCGTACTTCCAGTGACCATCCATCTGAAGATGGCACTAAAAAGACCTGGCGCAATTGATCACCACTGCGGGCGCCGTTCACCAGCAAGCTGTAGCTGTCGCGCAAGGTAATTTCTTCGAGATCACTTTTGCGTTTGATTTTGCCTTCGACGTTTACTTCCAATTTCCGCAGTCCCTCGGGCACATAAAATTCCCGGGCCCATTCCTGATTCATCACAAACGCTGCACTGTATTCGCGTTCGCTGCGGGTACCTTGCGCATCGGTGGATGCCAATGTGACGGTGACATCTTTCAGCAGCGCCGGATCCAGAGGAAATCCTTGAATCCGAAAGTCCGGACGTAAAACCATGGTGCCGGTGGAACGCCGGTTGAGACTTTGGGAATCAATTTCTATTCCGGCGGTGAAGGCGTAGTCTTCCCCCAGGTGGACAAAATTTTCCGGGGCGGAAAAATCACCGTCCTGCAAAATCACAAAGCGGGTGCCGGGGTTTTCGGAGTAGGGCAACAGGATCATGCCGCCTTTGCCTGCGGGGTACTCGCGACCGTCCATCCACACTTTAGCGGCCTCGACCGTTTCACCCTGCTCATTGAGCACCACCATCACTTGTCCGTCGGCTGTGGGGACGGAGATAGATTCCAAATGTCCGACGTGCAGCAGGGCGCGGGAACTGACACCGTTGCCGATGAGTTCCACCACATAGACCCCGCGCTCTTTTATTTCAGGAAGGGCGAGGGTGCGGCGGATGCGGCGGCCGGGATCTGCTTTGACATCCAGGCTGCGTTCGTGGGTGGGAATCATGCCATCCAAATCCACGGCCTGATCGACGGGGGCCCGGTAGGTCTGATAATAATTAAAAGTCTGCAGTTCGTAGATTTTCACCAGCAGACTGTCCACGCGTTTTACATCGACCTGTAAATTGATTTCCTGACCGGGTTTTACATAGGGCGGGTTTTCGGGAGCGAAGTTTAATTCGATGCGCTCTAAAATTTGCCGGTAGGCATCGGCACTCAGCAGGTGTGCCCAGTCACCGGGTTTTCCGATACCGGCAAGGATTTTACTTTCAGCAAAAACCGCGTTCAACCAGCCACTGGTGAAATACTGATTGTAGGCATCCGGGTTTGGAACAGACTTCAGGAAGGTAAGGAGAAAATCTTTTACCAGCGGTTCTTCCTGACCGATGGGAGGGAGGATGATGCTGCCGCCCGGGCGGTATCCGAAGTTAACCCAGTCCGCGCGTTGCCGTTGCCAGGTGTCGCGTTGTTCGCGTGGCAAGTAATACACCTGACGCGGAAATTGGAGATAGGTCTTAAATAAGTTTTCGTCGTAAACGCCGGTTTTTCTTTGATGGTCGAGCAGACGGTAGAGGGTGGAAGCTTTCAGGGAGTTGTGGGTGCTGCCGAGGGTTTGAACAAACGACCACAGTTGTTGATAGTAGGTGATGGCCGCGTCGTGGTCGTGGGAGAGATCCACTTCCGGAGGTTGGATGCGGGAAAGCCGTTGGGTGACATAATTTTCACTGCGCAATAAATCCGGTTGGCGTTGGGCCAGTTCTTCCAGTTGGGCGAGGGTGAGCAGGGAGTGGATGTTGTGATGTCCAAATCCGCGGCTGTCTTTGAAATTGAGATCGGCAAGAATCAGATCGACGAGTCCGGGCACATCCGGTCGTTGCAGCTGACCCAGAAAAGCACGTAGATGTTCCGGATCCTGATCCTGGGCAAAGGCCAATTCCAATCCGCGCGGGGTGACATCGTTGAGCATGCCATTGTGCCGGTTGGCTTGGGCGATAAAATTTTTGAGGCTGTATTGCCCGGGTTTTATTACCGAAGGGTAGTTGGCATTGCGGGCTTCATTGCGGGGCCGATGGTTAAAAAGGAGGCTGCCATCCCGGCGGATGTGTGCCCAGGTTGCCTCTGGTTGGGTATCGAATTCGATGAGGCTTTGGCGTCGTTGCATTTCCCGCATGCGGTCGTTCCATCGCTTGTTATTACTTTTCATCCAGGCGGCCCAGGTTTTATGAAAGGCGGCGCGATCGTTGGTCAGCTGATAGTGGAGGCAGTGGTAGTAGTAATAGTCTTCGGTGTCGGGCACCAACTCCTTGAGGGCGGCCTGCCGGTCTCCCCAGGCAAAGGCTTCCATAAATTCTAAATCCCCGGGGTTCATGGCGGGAAGGGAAAACAAGGGGAGGAAAAGGCAAAGCAGACAGAATTTTTTCATGGGGAATCTCCAAAAACAACACGTTCGATTTCGATTGTACACAGCCCTGACGATTCCCGGCAGAGAAATCTTAGAGAAAGGTAAAAGAATTTTTTTGGAAGGGGGGAATCGGCGCGGACCTTTGGCCCGCCGAGGGGTTGGGGACCCGGCCCGAGTCCCAGCCCGAGATTGCTTCGCAACCCGGACAGGTCACATGGGCCGGGGCTAGCGTTCCCCCACCAAAAATAATGCGGGCCAAGGATCCGCGCCGATCACTCACTTTCGATTTTCCACTTTTATGATTTTTGTCATTGATGGATTCCGATATCTTATTTTCTCCTAATATATCGTCTGAATTTTGCCCACTCCTTATAATGAAACCGAATATTCTCTGGATTTGTACCGACCAACAACGCTTTGACAGTTTGGGATGTAATGGAAATTCCCATGCAGTGACGCCGCATTTGGATGCCTTGGCTGCGGAGGGAGAAAGCTTTGACCGCTTTATTACCGCCCATCCGGTGTGCATGCCTTCGCGGGCATCTTTTTTCACCGGCTCGTTGCCGTCCCGTCACGGGGTATATTCCAACGGAGTACCTCTGGCCAACCGGGCCTATGTTCCGGCCGCACCGGCACGTGAACATACGCCACCCCGTGAATCCCATATCAAAACCCTGCCGGAGCTGCTTTCGAAAAATGGGTATCACACCCGATCGGTGGGCAAGCTGCATTTGACCCCGACCCAGGCGTCACCCGAATTACAACATCCGGAAAACCATTGGTTGTGGCTGGAAGGTCAGTTTGATGATTGGCACGGTCCTTATTATGGTTTTGATCGGGTGGACATGACCCTGCATCACGGGGAAGCCGGAATGTACGGGCACTACCGCAACTGGTTGCGGGAGCAGGCACCGGAAATCGAAGCTTCTTTGTCGGAACCGGTGACTGAGCGTCCTTTGCCCGGCATTCCCGATCTTTACAAAAGCCGTATCCCCTCAGAACTTCACCACAGCACCTGGGTTGGCAATCAGGCGGTTTCCTTTTTAGAAAGTGAGGAGGCCAAAGAAAAACCCTTCTTTGTGTGGATGAGTTTTCCGGATCCGCACCATCCTTTTACCCCGCCGGCAACGCTTGCGGATGAATTTGAGAGCCACGGCTATATGGAACCCGCGAGCACCGAAGCGGACTTGGCGGATAAACCTTCCGCCTGGCCGAAAGAAGGTATGTCCGCGGTGACCCAGAATCCTGAGGCAATTCCAAAGATCCGTCGCTATACCGATGCCCAGATTCATCTAATCGACCAGGCGGTGGGCCGTGCGGTTGCGGCTTTGAAAGAAAATGGACTCTGGGAAAACACCGTGATCCTTTATACGAGCGACCACGGCGATTTTCTGGGGGACTACGGGATGCTTCGCAAATGCGGCTTGCCCTGCAACGCTCTCAACCGGGTGCCTTTCCTTTTCCGTGATCCCACGGGTCAGGTTCAGCTTCCACAACGCGAACCGGTCAGTGGCGTGGATCTTTTTCCGACCTTACTCGATCTGGCCGGGGTTGAAGTTCCCCATGGGATCGACGGAAAAAGTTTGGTGGAAAACATTTCCGGACGCCGGGCCCTGATTCAGAGTTCCGGTACGGCGGATCAGAACCGTAACTTGACCATTTACGACGCGAAATACCGTTTGACCTGGTTTCCACAGACAGATGAATGGGAGGTCTACGATCACGATGTGGATCCCTACGAACGGAAAAATATTTTTGAAGATTTCCGAAAGTCGGATGCCTTTGTGCAATTAAAGACAGAGATGTTGGAGCGGCATGCCCGGGCGATCGACCCTCAATCCGGTCGCTTGTCTTGTTGGTAAGCTTTAGGTGCGGGAACCATCGGCTTCAACCCCGACAGCTTGAAAAGGGAATCCCGCCGGGCGGCCCCGCCGTTTTCCCCCGTGATAAAAGGGTTTTCTGACGGACCGCCATTCCCGGTCACCCCATTGATAGGAGCGGAAAGGATCGCGAATGCGGTCTAACTCATCCAGCAAGGCGTCATGCAAGCGGTCCCGTGGCTCAGCGACGCTTTCATTCCCGATAAGATTGGTCATTTCGTAGGGATCCTGGGTCAAATCATAGAATTCGTCGCTATCGAAAAGGTTGATCACCAGCTTATAGTGTCCATCTGTTAAACAGCGGATGGGATAGAATTCTCCCCAGTCATCGTGGTTGATGGCGAAACGGCTGAAGCTCATCAGAAGTTGGCGGTCTTGGGGTTCTGCCGGGTTCTGCAGGACTGAACGCAGGCTTTGTCCCTGCAAAATATCGGGACAAGGCAGATTTGCCAGGTCCAGCATGGTGGGCAGGATATCCAAATGGCTGCTAAGAACCTGGGTGACTTGCCCGGCGGCACAAGCGGGACCCCGCACGATGAAGGGGATATTGGTGACTTCCTCATACATCATGGGACCCTTGGTCTTTTGTCCGTGGGATCCCTGCATATCCCCGTGATCACTGGTATAAATGATCAGGGTGTCTTCGGGGACATAAAGGTCCACCGCATCAATCACCCGTCCAATTTCACTGTCAATATAGCTGTTGCAGGCAAAATGTTTGCGCAAACTCTCCTGGTAGGCTTCCCACTGATCCGCCTGAATGGCGTAGTTTTGAGCATGGAGTTGTTGAAGATTGGGTTTGTCATGAGTGTCGGCCGCGAAGTTGGGGCGGCGGGGAATTACGGACACATCGAAAGAATCCCGGTATTCCGGCGGGGCAACAAAGGGTCCGTGGGGTTCATCAAATGAGGCCACAAATACAAAAGGTTCGTCTCCGATGTTCTCCAGAAAATCAACTGCGCGGTTGGCGACGCGGTGGCCCCAAATATTTTCCAGGGTAAAACCGGCGGCGCGGAGTTTGTCATTGTCGCAGTAACTCCGATACACCTTGAACATTTCCTCTCCGATATCCTCGCCGTAGTTTTTGCCGTCATACCACCAATCGGGTTCGAATCCGCCACCAGCTTCACCGTCGCCAAAATAGCCGGAGCCATCCAAATGCCATTTTCCGCTGTAACCGGTGCGGTAGCCGTAGTGCTGAAAAATTTCTCCCATCAGGGGGAAGGTGGGGTAGGGCGGGGCATTGTTGCACCAGGCTCCGTTCACCGGGGAATGAATCCCTGAAAAAATGGCACTGCGGGCGGGCGTACAAAGGGGACAAGTGGTATAGGCCCGGTCAAACCGAAGACCGGAGGCGGCCAATTTGTCCAGGCAGGGGGTGTTCACTCCCGGGTTTCCGTAAGCCCCCACCATTTCCCGGTTTTGGGTATCGGTCATGATAATCACAAAGTTCATACCGGATTCTTTCTTAATTTTGAAAACACCGCAAGCCTGCTGCATCATTTTCCGGGATGGACCGAAGAATTTTCTGATGGGAAGGGGAATTTCAAGTGAACGCTTCTTGTCTTCTGTCGCCTAGAGCAGGAAGGTTAGAGGTAAATAATCTTTTTGGAGTGGGGGCGCCCCGCCCCCGTAACTTCCCTTAGATTTCCCTCAGGTGTGAGAATACATGGGGGCGAGGGCGCCCCCGGTCCCTATTCTGGGTGGGAAGTTTATAATATATTAAAATAACTATGAACTTTCTCCCTGCTAATGGCGTATACATCATGAACCAATTTTAATCCCGTGGAGTTATTATGAAAATCAAAGCCTTTTCTCTTGTTGTATCCGCCCTATTGTTGGGTTCATTTGCTCAAGCCCAGTTGTCCGAATCGGTGCGTCGTGAAGGGGAAGATGCGGTGAGGCGGAGTTTGAAATGGATGGAAGGAAAGCAAAAGCCCGGCGGATATTGGAGTTCGCCCGAGTGGCCGGCGTTGACCGGATTTGTGGTGTGGTCGATGGCCATGAGTGAGGAATACCGCGAATCGGAAGCTTTGAATGACGGGGTGACCTACCTGAAAAGCCACGTGCAGGAAAACGGGGGGATTTATGTGGCGCCCAAAATTGATTTTAAGGGTGGAGGTAAATCCAACTACAACACTGCCATTTCCATGGTGGCGCTACATCTGACCGGGCGCGAGGATGTGAGAGAGATTGTATTGAATGCCCGGAATTTCGTGGCGGCCGGTCAGCATTTGGGTGGAGATGTGTATTATGGTGGATTTGGCTATGATGCCAGTACCGAACGGGCCTATGCCGACCTTTCAAACACCTATATTGCGATTGAAGCGCTGGAAATCACGGAAGACGCCGAAGATTTCCGGACCCAGGGGGAAAAGGCGGCCATCGATAAAAAGGCGGCGGAAGAATTTATCAGCAAGATTCAGAACCGAAAAGAAAGCAATGATGCGGAGTGGGTTTCTGAAGCGCCTGAAAACAAAGGCGGATTTGCCTATCATCCCGAAGAAAGCAAAGCGGGAACCATCAAATCTGATGACGGCACGGTGTATTTCCGTTCCTTTGGCAGTATGACCTATGCGGGTCTGCTTTCATTGATTTATGCCGATGTGGACCGCAATGATCCGCGCATTAAATCCGCGATTGACTGGACCACCCGTCACTGGACCCTGGATGAAAACCCCGGCATGGGAAGTCAGGGGTATTTCTACTTTTTAAATGTGCTCAGTAAAGCGCTGGCCGTGTATGGTCAGGATCAACTGGTGGCTGAAGACGGCAGTAAAATCAACTGGCGTCAGGAGCTGGTCAAAAAGTTGGTGACCATGCAGAAAATCGACGAAGATGGCAACGGCTATTGGGTAAACGAAGAAAACCGCTTTTGGGAAGCGGATCCGGTGTTGGTGACCGGTTACACCTTAATTGCGCTGCAGGTGGCTTTGCAGGAGTAGATGCGGTTTCTCTACATGTGAAAACCGGGTCCTAAGGCCCGGTTCAGGTTGCCGAAAACGCATGAGAGCCGCCCATACTGGGCTCAATCCTTGCTTTTTAAACAATAAAACCGGGGCTTTCGCCCCGGCCTTTGGAGAGCCGCCCCTACAGGGCTCAACCTTTGCTTTTCAAAACAATGAACCGGGGCTTTCGCCCCAGCCTTTGGAGAGCCGCCCCTACAGGGCTCAATCTTTGCTTTTCAAAACAATGAACCGGGCCCGGCGCCGCCCCATTGGGGCTGAAAGGGCATTGATGAAGGAAGCGTTTTTGCTTAGCAGCGGTTTTTTTACGTCGCTTGTACCCGAGAATCCCTATAAATCCGAGGGCGACCATGAGGATGGAAGAGGGTTCGGGGATAACAGTTAGTTGCATGGCGTTGATGCCGGCCCAGTCTGAGGCATCGGGTAAGGTCAAACGAACATCCAGGGTCGTACCGGTTAAGGTTAAACTCGAGGCATTCATATAACGCCCGAGACCATATCCATCTCCGTTTAGATTCATATTAAACAGCTGGGTTTGGGTATTGTTTATATTCCAACCATCTGTGGTTGCGGCAGATCCGGTGTTTTCGAGTACGGTAAATCCTTCCCATGTACTCCCATCCAGAGAATATTCATAAAAAGCGGTGAGAACAGCTCCAAAACTCCGACTAGCAAAGAGGTCGATAGAAGCCGTATCTCCAGGGGTGAGCCCCGCAAAAGAAATCGTGAAAGAAGTCCCATCATTTGCTGCGGTTTGGAGACCCGTCCAGAAAAAGTTATCAGCTGCATTATCGATGCTGGAATCCACTTCCAGCCAAGCGGGTCCATTGTCGTTATAGAGATTGGTCCCTGTGGAGTCTTCAAGGTCACCGCTGGTACTGACGCTGATGCCGGCATCCGTACTTTCCGTGGTATCTTTTAAGGGCCCAGTTACATTTCCCGGAGCGGCATACACATTCCAAGATGACCCGGCGGAAGAACTGCCCACAGTATTAAAATCCATTTTGTAAACGGCCGCGTTTACTCCGGAGGCAATGAAAAAAGATGTACATAAAGGGAGAAGGTAATTTTTCATAGGGCCCTTGCTTGTTTATCTTGGAGGGAGGCGGTGGATGAAAGATCGACTTTCGATCGCTATAATTCAACGACGGTTTTTCCGGCGCTTTAACCCGAAAATTCCCATAAATCCGAGGGCGACCAAGAGGAGGGAAGAGGGTTCGGGGATAACAGTTAGTTGCATGGCGTTGATCCCGGCATAGACCGAGGCACCTGGAAGGTTTAAAGTAACATCCAGAGTGCCGCCTGCTCCAACGGTTAACGAGGAGGCGTTCATATAACGTCCGAGTTCATAACCGCCGAGTTCATCGAGATTAAACAATTGAGTTTTGGTGGTGTTTGTATCCCAACCGTCTTCGGTTACGGCGGCACCAGTGTTATCAAGTACAGAGAAGCCTCCGGTACTGATTCCACCATCTAGAGAGTATACGTAGTATGCTCTGAGGTCATTTGAAGAGCTACGGCTGGCGAAGAGGTCAAGTGAAACCGTATCTCCGGGGGTAAGACCCGAAAAAGAAATGGTGAAGGATGTTGGATCAGTAGCACCAGTCTGATTGCCGGTCCAGAAAAAGTCATCGGCGGCATTGTCATCACCAACTCCGGCATCTGTTTCCACCCAGTCGGGACCATTGTCATTATAAAGGCCGGATCCTATGGAGTTCTCAATGTCACCGTCGGCAGTTACACTGATTCCGGCGGCGGTGCTGCCGGTGGTATCTTTAATCAATCCCGTCAGATCCCCCGGTACTGATGGATCTTCCGGGTCGTCATATGAATTCCAAGTTGTGCCAGCGGCACCAGCCTGAGTATTCAAATCCAGAAGATAGGTGGCGGCAGAGGCTGAACCCAGACTGGTCAGTACGAGTACGAAAGCTGCAAGGGTGGTTAAAGAGTGTTTTTTCATGGCTTCCTCATTTATCTTTGGGTGGATATAGGTGGGGATATTGTATAATGACTACGTAAACGTATTCAGGATATTTTCTGTTGTCAAGGCAATAGAATTTGATGAAAGTTACATTTTTCTTTTAATATTCGCCTTATTGAAGGTTGCGCTTTCCTGAAAAATCCAGCAATTTTTATACAACCCCACCCGGACACTTATGAAATTTCAGAATATCCATGCGCATTTTGATGACTTTGAATTCACGGCCGCCGGCACTTTCGAACTTGCCCGGCGTGCGGGAGGAAATGCCTTTTCTGCAGAAGTGGTGGTTTGCACCGACGGGGAAGCCGGGCATCATCAACTTTCCCGGATGGAAACCGGAAAAACCCGGGAACGTGAGCAAAGGGCTTCTGCGAAAATTGGCAAAAACGATTTAAAATGCCTCCGGTATCCGGATGGTCGTCGGCCACGGGAAGGAAGTATGGAACCTAACACCGCCTTATTGGCCGCGCTGTGGAAAGTGATTCGGGATTTTAAACCCGACTATCTCTTTTGCCCGCCTGTCCCTACGAATCCGCTGGTGGGAGTGCATGTCGATCATTTGGTGGTGGCGGAAGCCATGCGCCGGGTGGCATTTATGATTAATGTCCCTCATGCCTTTACCCCGGAATATCCGGAGTATGACGGGGAAGCGGTTTTTGTACACACCCCGGTGATCCTGAATGCGTTTGACTGTTATATGTTTGAAAACGAAGGATTTGATCTGGCCATAGATGTCAGTGACTCCTTTGAAAGGGTTGCGGAGCAGAGTTGGTGTCATCAATCGCAAATCATGGAATGGTTGCCGTGGGTGCATGGCGACGAATCGTTGATTCCCAAAGATTTTCAGGCTTGGCGGGAGGTTTTGCGCCGGCGGTTTATGAGCTACAACCGGAATGTGGGCATTCAATCGGACCGCATGTATGAATTTTTCACCCTGACCGGTTGGGGGAGCTGTCCAAGCTTGGAAAAATTACTGGAAGATCTTCCGAATGTGGATTTGGAGGTGTCGCGGATCGAAAATCTGCAAAAGAAGATCCATCAGATGCATAACGGGGCCTGAAGCTTTGAATAGTTAACGAATATCGAAACGCCCGAGTCCAGCGTTTAGGGTCTGTTGATTTATTCAAAAAATCATCGGCCAGAGGGCATCCCTGCCCGACAAACCCAACCCGAATAAATCAACAGACCCTGAATGCGTCTGCCCGAGCTGTCGCCCGCGACGGCCAGGGGAACTCCGGCAAAAATGATATAATGTATATGGTTTTGATGAAAGAGGATTGATCCTTTCCTCTTCTCTTCTGCGGGTGAGATAAATTTTACGTGATATATTTTTGAATATGGGATAGGGCAAAAGCATAATTTTCCGCATTTGATTTCTATTATGATAATGATCCGCAGTTGTATTCGGGTGCTTGGACACAAGCTCCTGGTTTTTTTCCCTATCCTGATCGTATGGGTGGCGGTGTGGAGTATGGGGTCTTCTTTGTTGCCGGAGCGTTTGGACCGGGTGCGGAATAATTTTGATATTGGTCATGCGGATACCGCGGCCTACGCCTGGCAGGGACGGCAATTGGCAAAGGGAGAGGGATGGCATGTGCCCTATGTAACCAACTACCTGTACCGCTACGATCCGGACAAACCCCGTTATGATGATCAATGGGGGCCATTGCTTTCTTTTGTGCTGGCTCCGGTATTTTTCTTCGGGGAAGACACGGCCGCCACAGCGCGGATGACGACGGTATGGATCGGAACCGTTCTGCTTCCTTTCGCCATGTGCCTGCTGGTGCAGGGAATTACTTTGCGGGCCTGGCCGGGATTGTTGGCTCCGATTCCCCTGTGGTTTTCCATGGAGCTGTTTGAGCAAAGCACCATGGTCTTTAATGATCAATTGGTGACCGCAGTCTTGTGTATATTTCTGGCGGCTCTGTTGGCTTCGCGCCGTACCCCTTGGCTGATGGGATTTTGCGGTCCGTTTATGGCACTGGCCTGGTATGGGAAGGGTTCCCAGTTGATTTTGTTCCCGTTCTTTTTTATCGCAGTGTTGTTGATCCACGGTCCCCGCGGATGGTTGCGCCGATCTTTTTGGGGGACCCTGTTATTGGCCCTGTTGATGATGTTTCCCCGCTTACGAGAGAATGCTGTGAGCCAGGGAAATCCATTTCACAGTACGCAGAAAGTGGTGAGTAGTTATTATGGGTTAAGAGGTGTTGGCTGGGATCAGGGGTTTTATTCGATTTACTGGGGACGTGATGTACCGGGCCTGGAAAACCGCTTTGCCCATCCTGGCTTACACATGCAAAGCATCGAAAAAAATACGGAATTTTTCCTCCGCTATTCCCTGTTGGGTCTGGAAGCAAAAAGCGACAGTTGGGAAGAATTGATGGGAAAAGATGCCGCCCGCATTGCGAACGATTTACGCAACGGCCAAAAAAAGCCCTCAGATATTTTTTCCGGGATTTCGTTTTCAGATTTAAAGTTTCCGTACCATGCCAAAGTTATTTTACTGGGACTGCTTTTGGGCATTCTGGGTATTTTGTCTGTGCCGGGTGACTGGTTCTATACCTTATTCAGTAAACGAAAATTTCCTTTGGAAAGCCAGAGGGCCGCGGCTGCTATTCTGTTTGCGTTTGTGATGATGCAGGCGATTTTTCTTATTCTGTTTTGGAACAGTATCCTCCGATTGTTTTATCCCTCGCTGCTGGTTTCGCAAGCGCTCATCTGGACCCTGCTGCCCCTGCGGTTCGGGAAGGGGAAGTTTCCAGTGTGGGCCTCGCCACTTTTAACCGCACTGTTTGTGGTGGCGGTGTCTGTGCATTTTAGCCAGGCGGTGCCCGGACTCAAACAAAAACAAAGTGCGCATTTCCGGAAACCTCCGCCCGAGCGTCCGCAGTATCCCCGGGTGCAACGTTTGGCGAAGCCCATCACCGAACATTTTCCGGTAGATGCCGTGATGATGTGCCGGAACCCCTGGGAAATTTTGTGGTACGTCGACAAAGAAATGAAAGGGGTGGGTTTGCCTTACGCGCCGCCCGAGGATCTTTTTGCGGTGGCGAAATATTACGGGGTGACCCATCTTATTATGGACAAAGAGCGCCGGGGTCTGCGAAAATTTATCAGCCGGCATCGTGAAGCGTTTACCGAAGTCTTCCGTAAACCCCACTGGGCTTTTGAGATCCATTGGGATAAAATAGATCCTTCTCTTTTAACTCCCTTATCCGAGTTGAAACCGATGTGGGATCCCCGTGAGGGATTTAAATCCCGAGAAGAACATATACAAAATAAGCTGAAGGAAAATAATGATGGATGAATTCTCAAGCCCCTCAGGAAACGAAAAAAGTAAAGGCGCAGGTTTTGGGGTGGGGATCGCCGTTTTTATATTTATGTACTTCGGGCTGCTTGGACCTTGTGTCCGGGTTTATGATGACTGTCCGGATGTGGTCCAAGTGGGGATTGAAGCTATTTACACGCCACTGATTCTGCTGAATGAATATCTGCCTGGAAACCTGCTTGAACGATATGCAGAACTTTGGGAAAGGTGAAGCGTCTGCCGCTATGGGCTGATCCGGTACCTCTATTACCGAATTACTCTGCCGAAGTGCGCAGAGCGAGCTGTGCAAATTTTACCGGGAAAATTTCAAAAGGTTCTTCGGAGTCGAGGGTGTTGATATCTTCGAGAATCATTTCGTCTATTTGTCCGTCTTTCAAAATGTTGTAACGCAAACGGATCGTAGGTGCTTCCGGGCAGAGGTCCCGCGACAGGACCCGCTCAAAATTTTGTATCCGGAAGTTGACCATGCGTTCCTGAAGGTCGAACAGCCCATGTTGATTTCCCGCTTTTCGTTTTGAAATTATGACATCCCGAATGTCGATGTTTTCCAAAAGCCCCACGCCATCCGGATTCGGTGGATTATCGTGGTCGAATACGGGGACACGACAATGCCGGGCACCATCCGCATTGATGGCGCCAACCTGACAGCCTCCACGGATCTTGTGAATACTTATATTGCGAATAGGGGAGAACACGCTGAGCAAGCGCACAAAAGTATGGCAGGAGTCCGCTTCTAAATCTTCGATTTGAATATCGGTGATCGGACCGTTGGTCATTCCTCTCACTTCATTGCGGGTGAGGGCATCATCGGCGTTGAGCGCGACCAAATCATCTCCGGTAACTTCGGGGGTGAGTGCTCTTATTTTCCGGATGATTCCATGCGAACAATTTCCTCCGAGGTGGATGCCGTCATTGTTGTGCCGAATTTTTTGAGAATCGAAGGTAATGTTCTCAATATGAAAATCGTGAACGTGGGTGTAGCGGGAGTAGTACGCTTCCGCATTGCTCATGGTCAGATTAAAAAGTTTGAGACCGCGCACGTTTTCAAAATGGATCATGGCGCCGGTATACCCGTCCGTGAACAATCCTTCCGGACGGGGGTTGCCGATTTGATTTCCATCAAAACATCCGCCTTCCAGGGTGATATCTTCATTTCCTTTTTCGGGATCCGCATTGCAGAGTAGATAATCGTTGGCTGTTTTGGCGGCGCCGTCCGCCAGCTTCAAGGTCGCGCCGTCTTCAAGTTTTAAATGGGTGTGGGAAGGGATACGCAGGGTTTCATCGATCAGATATGTGCCGGCGGGGAAAGACCAGTTGCCGGGTTCTTCCTGAAGAAGTTTATTCAGTGCTTTGGCACATGGGGAGGTATCGGACGGGGAAATGCCTTGGGACGTGACGTTTTTCATATCCGTCTACGTACCCGAAGAACGTCTCTGCATCAAACCCTTTAGAGGTGCCGGCCATAAGTTTCTTTAAGTCGGAAGGAGGAAAACAGGCCCATGAGAACAAGGGCCAGCATCAGCAGGAATCCTCTCCGGTAATCCGTCTCACTGTAGATGCGGATGTTGTCCACAATTTTGCCATCATGGTTCCATTCGGCCAACCAGCCGAATGCGGGTTGGAGCAGGGCGGTACCGAGAAAACAACCGGTGTTCACTACACTGACTGCCATGCCAGATAGATCGGGATCAACAATTTCTTTGGCGCAGGCAAAGGTCAGGACAAAACAGGAGCCTGCAAATCCCATGAGTCCGAAGAGCATCAGTAGAACATAGCGGTCTCCCCAACCGGAAAACATGTGAAGGAGCCAGATGAAATTAAACAGGGCAATGCCTCCGATCAACAGCGGTTTTCGTCGGCCGATCCGGTCTGAAAACCAGCCGAAAAATAACGCACCGAAGGCGAAGGTCAGCAGCATCACGGTTAAAATTTGGGCCGCTTCGGGGCGGGTAAAGTATTGAACATCCCGCAGATAGGGTATGCCCCACAAGCCCATAAAAGAATAGAGGGTGCCGGTAATGCCGAATTGAATCCAGAATGCGGGCCAAATCTCCGGCGTGATCAGCACCCGTTTCAGGTTGTGCATCCATCCCCGGGAAGCGACGGCGGGGTCTGCCGGTGGATTGGGGGCGGGAAGCCCGAAATCTTCCGGGCGGTTCCGCACAAACAAACAGGCCAGGGCGGTGAGGACCAGTGAACTGACGCCGATACTGACAAACACGGTCCGCCAACGAAAAAAATTCAGCAACCAGGAGAGAGGGGTGGCCGCGGTGGCGGATCCCAGGTTCCCGATAAACAGGGTGAGTCCGCTCATCAGGCCAAAAACGGAACGTTTGAACCATACGGAGTTGTTTTTCAAGATGCCCACAAAAATCACAGAAACGCCCAGGCCGACAAAAAAGCGACCGGCACAAGCCAGTGCGAAAGTGGGTGCCAACCCAAAAAGAATGGAACCCAGGCCGGCCACCAGATTCCCGCCAATTACCGAGTACTGGGTTCCCAGGGTGTCAGCGAGGATTCCGGAAGGAAGTTGCATGGCCGCATAGACAAAGAAATAGATGGCGGAGAGCAATCCCAGCCGGGCGCCGCTGATACCGAAATCCGCCATGAGATATTCCGACACCACTCCCGGTGCCATCCGGTGGAAATAGACCAGAATATAGGAGAGGGTTAAAATGCAGAAGATTACTCCGCGAATCAGCTGAAAGCTGAAACGGAAGTCGGAAGTACGAGGTCGGAGGTCAGATTTAATCATACATCATTCCGCTTGTGGATTTTTTCTGCCCTGACTTCAGTTTTCTGCCATCTAACCGCTGCTAAAACGTTCCCGCCCGCTCTTCGTAGTGGGTGGGTAAATGGTGGAGTGGCATGTTACGCTTCAGCCAGTCGGCGTTCCAGCGGATCATGGTGTCGAGATCGATCACCGGATCGCCAAACAGTTTTTGGGCTTCGGAACAATCATTGTGCCAGGCGGTATCCTGTTCAGTACCACTGAAGATGGGGTCTATGCCAAAGAGTTCGCCGAAGCGCATGGCGACTTGGCGAATGTTGGCGGGTTGCGGGGTACCGATGTTGATGGGGCGGGCGGGCACGGTTCCCTGGCAGAGGCAGCGCAGAATATCAGAGATGGCATCTCCCTGCCAAATGCAGTTGGCGACGCCGGTGCGAATATCGATGGGTTCTTTGTTGAGTACCCATTGCGCAACATCACTGAGCACGCCGTAGCGGCAATCGATGGCATAATTCAAGCGGGCCAAACGGCCGGGGCTGTTCCGCACTTGGGAGAAGTACTGAAAAATCCGTTCGCGGCCCACGCAGGAATTCGGGTATTCGCCCAGGGGTGTGGGAGGGGTATCCTCCGGGTTGGCACCGGGGCCGTCCACGGGCGAGAAGGGATATACGCACAAAGTGGCAAAGGCCACAAAGCGGGTATCTTGAAATTGTTCCCCGACGTAAGTGGGCACCACCGTGTTCATGGCCCAGGTAAAAGGCTCGCTCCCGGCGGTGCCGAATTTTTTCCCCGCCATGTACACGACATTTGGCAGTTTGGGCAATTCGGCTACCGATGCCTGGTCGAGAAGATCACAGGTAATGGTTTCGATTCCTGCGGCTTCTAAACGGGCCTTGACGGCAGGATCGGAAAAACGGGCGACGCCTACAATGCGTTTGTGGGGCGCGGCCCGTTTGGCCATCATGGCCAGGGTGGGACCGACTTTTCCGCCCACGCCCAGAATCAGAATGTCGCCTTCGAGTTTGGCAAAATCTTCCACCAGGCCGGCGGGCGGGGTGGACATGAAATCTTCGAGATGGGCTTCGTCACGAAAGCTTTCGGGAAGCGGGGTGTTTTCCAGGGTTTGAATTTCGCTCATGATCAATCCTCCATCCAGCGTTCGAGGTTTTCTTTGACGAAATCGTCGTCGGTTAAATGAGGATAGGCGTCGCAGACCCGGGTAATTTCTTCCGCCTGTCCGGGGGAGAGCACTTCGTCACGTTTCAGGGTCCAGGCCCCTTCCAACAATCCCTGGCGGGTGAGAACTTCGTTGACGCCGGGGATACTTCCGGCAAAGTTGTGGGCCGGATCGAAGAGGGCGGCATTTGCATCGGTGATTTGGGCGGAGAGGGTGAGAAGCTCCGGGGTGATCGCTTCTTCTCCATCGATAATTTTTAACATGCGCTCGTGCAAGGCCACGGCTTTTTTCGTCCAGCACCCCCACTGACCCAGCAAGCCGCCTCGAATGCGGACGGTGGGTCCGTTTTCGCTGAAGCGGAAGGGAGTGATGAAATCGTAGAGAATGCTGTCATCATTTCCGGTGTAGAGGGTGATGTCATCCGCCCGGCCGGAATCTGCAATGGCGCGTACCACATCAATGGTGCCGTAGCGGTCGAAGGGGGCAATTTTGATGCCGACCACATTTTCGATCTTCGCGAGTTCCAGCCAAAATTCGTAGGGAAGGTGGATCCCGCCCACCCCGGTCAACAGATAGAAACCGAAGACCGGCATAATTTCCGCGATTTGTTTTACGTGATGGATCATTTCCTGTTCGAGGGCACCGTTGAAGGCGGCCATGGAGATGATTGCCACGTCGTAACCCAATTCTTTGGCCAATTTGGCCTGCTCGATGGCGGTTTGGGTGCGGCCGTTGATGCCGGCCACCTTTAGAATCGGGCGCCCGGCTTTTGCCGATTGCTTGTCACATTCTTCAGCGCAGAGGCGCATGACCGGTTCGTAAAGATCCACACCCGGGGTGCGGATTTCAAACTGGGTAAAATGCATGCCGACCGCGATCCCGCCTACGCCGGCATCAATATAATAACGGATCAACGCACGTTGCCGACGTTCGTCCAGTTGCCGCTGAGCGTTTAAAGCCAGGGGGGTGGCGGGAATGACAGTTCCGCGCCGGATCAGTTTTAATTTTTCGGGGGCAAGTTCACTTCGGTTCATTAATTTCTCCAGTAGGTTCAACGCTGAAATAGAACTGTACCCCAGGTTTCCCTCCCGAGGGAAGTGTCTTTCAACTTATCACGATAAGTTATATCTCTGATGAACGTAAAGGTTTTCCGCAGGGACTGCGGAACTACGCATTCAAGAAGTCATTCCACGGTCCCCGTGGTAAAAAAGGCGAAGGTTTTCCGCAGGGACTGCGGAACTACGTATTCAAGAAGTAGTTCCACGGTCCCCGTGGTAAAAAAAGGTGAAGGTTTTCCGCAGGGACTGCGGAACTACGTGTTCAAGAAGTAGTTCCACGGTCCCCGTGGTAAAAAAAAGCGCAAGTTTTCCGCAGGGACTGCGGAACTACGCATTCAAGAAGTCGTTCCACGGCCCCCGTGTTAAAAAAGGCGAAGGTTTTCCGCAGGGACTGCGGAACTACGCTTTCAAAGAAGTCATTCCACGGCCTCCGTGGTGTCGTTGGGGCGGGTGCGAAATTATTGAATCAAAGCCTTTGCCAGCAGAGCGAAAACTTCAGTGTAGCCTTCGTTAGGAATAATTTTATCGGTGCCCAAACGGATGAAGACCATATCCCATTCGGGAATGATGAAACAAATATTGTTATGGTTTCCCTGTAGCGCGAAGGTTTGGTCGGGTGCATCGGGCCACAAGCGCTTGCCATCTGCCCGGATGCCGTTGACCCAGAATCCGAGACCATAGGCACCCTGAATAACTTTGTACCAGCCGTTCTCATCCTGCAGGGGAATATCGGCCGGCGATTGCGGGGTGGATGCCTGTTGGATCCACTCCTTTGAAAGCAGTTGTTTTCCGTTCCAGGACCCTTCATTTAATAAAAGCAGTCCAATACGGGCAAGTTTGAGGGCTGAGATATGTACGCCTTTGAACTCACTTCCACTGCTGTTGTTTACTTTCACGCCGTCCACGAGTCCAAAGTCTCCCCATGCCCAATATCTTCCCAGGCCGATGGGTTTCGCAATCCGGGCTTGAAAGGTTTCCGACAGCGGTTTTCCGCCGGCCTGGCTCAGGGCGTAAGACATCATATTCAAGGCTTCTCCCCCGTAGCGCATTTTTTCCCCGTCTTTGAACAAAGGTTCTCCCGGGACAAAGGGATAGGAGTTATCTTCGGCTTGATATCCCGACGTTAAGGTCAGGCAGTGGCGGGGCGTGAGTTCCGGATACGTTTCTTTCAGCGCCGGTACAAATGTACTCAATGGGGTGTCCAATTCGATTACGCCATCTTCAACCAGCAAGCCGACGGTGATGGACGTAATGGATTTGGTACAGGAGAAAATATTGTGCACACTGTCTGTATGTGCGCCCTTCCAAATGAT
The DNA here is from genome assembly GCA_937127435.1 of uncultured Verrucomicrobiota bacterium. Taxonomy (GTDB): domain Bacteria; phylum Verrucomicrobiota; class Kiritimatiellia; order SS1-B-03-39; family UBA6053; genus UBA6053. Next base: position 46,612 of record CAKZLZ010000187.1, read on the forward strand.
CCGGCCATGGCGGATGATCAGGGTTTGTGAGGTGCCGTCATTTCCCACCAGTGATTTCAGATGCTCCATGGCGGCTTCCAGTTTTTCACTGTCCACCCCCTGGGATTCCGGAGTGGCTTGTTCCCACGTTTTTCCCGGGAATACGGTTTCGGCATCTGCGGGATAGAGAGGGGAGAATGTGCTGAGGGTCACGAGAATAATGAAGACAGGATTTTGGAAAAGCAAGAGAAGGCTCCGGGTGAGACAGGTTATCGACTGAAATTTACATCAGTTTAAAGATAAAAATCAAAGAGAATTACAAGATATGTTTACTTTTTAATTATTAATTAAACGGTTGATTATTGTTTATTTACCATTATATACTCATAAAAGATTCTTCCAAAAACAGGATGTAAAAATGAAAAAATCAATCTTCTCTACTTTAGCAGTCATGCTGTTTTCGAGCCTCTCGTCTGCGGCGATCATCAGTTTGAATATTACGGAAGCGGGGTCTCCTTCTGACGTGGATATGTCGACCAGTGATTTGGCCGGCGCCCCCGGCGTACGGGCAGGGTATTGGAACAACATCGCATCTCTTAACGGTCAGACCTTGTTGGGTGCGGATGCGAAATATGACAATGGGACGTCCGTGGGTGGAGCTTTTCAGGCCGATTTTGATGCCGACCGGTCCACGCACCTTTCCGGTCTTGCTGTCACCAATGACGAATTGATGTTCAGAGGGACCAATCAGCCACGTGATGGGCAGACTGCGACCTTTACCCTGACGAATATTCCGTTCGCGAATTACGAGATCTATGTATATGCCGGTGAAACCCGCGTGGATAATGGCGGATCTATTTCGGATGGAACCACGACCTTTTATCAACGGGATGACGGGACAGGCACCAATCCCTTATCGGACGGCAGCGGATATATTGAGATGACCACGACGAGCCTGCCTGCTCTGGTGACGGACGTGACTTTTGGTAACTATGCTGTGTTTGAAAATTTAAGTGGTTCCTCTCAGACCATCACTTTTTCGGCTCTGGATATGGGAAATTCAACCCCTGATTATCAGCGGTTTAATGTTAACGGCATCCAAATTGTTCAGGTTCCTGAAGCCTCCTCTCTTTTGTTTTTGCTCATGGGTGGCGTGGCGACCCTGTTTTTGCGCCGGCGTTCTTCGTAGGAATTTGTTTTAGCTGGAAGCCCGCAGCTGTAAGCTGGGAGAAAAGTTGTCGGAGGTGACATCCTGATGGTTTATGCGTTTCAGCAGGCTTTTTACCGCCTGCCGTCCCATTTCATCCATGGGGGCGTTGACGGAGCTGAGGGGGACAGGGGATAAGCCGCAAATGGGTGAATTATCGACGCCGAAAACTTTCACATCTTCCGGGACCCGTTTCCCCTGTTGTAACAATTCGCTGACGGCGCCGAAAGCCTGATGGTCGGACTCTGTAATCAACCCGTCGATTTCTATCCCGTCTTTCAACCACTGTTGAACCGCCTTTTTACCGGCCTCTAAACTTAAGTCGGATTGGGCATGGAAAACCAGAGCGGGATCCCCGGTAATGTTAAATTCTTCCAAGGCTTTCTGGTAGCCCTGATATCGTTGGTCCAAACAATGGATATGGGCAATCCGCCGGCATCCTTTTTCCAGCAGATGGCGGGTGGGAAGGTACCCGATCTGAAATTCATCGCAACAGATGTTAACGCCGTTTTCGCTGACGGCGCCCTTCCGAAAGACGGTCACGACCGGTGTGCCCCGGGCCTCAAGTTCTTCATATACTTTTTGAAGATTGGGATGATGTACACCTGCGACAATCAGACCGTCGATTTCTTTTTTGGCCACTTGGGAAAAAGTCTGCATAAACTGGCTGTCCGTCTCGTAAAAGCTCAAGCAGAGCCGCAATTCTTCCACATTGGCCTGTTGGGTGATCCCTTCCAGCAATTGTTTATACAGGGACTCCGATCCCGGGAGGCCGATGGAGTGGATAAACACGCCGATAGTACCGGAGCGGCCCAAACTCAATGCGCGCGCGCGGGAATTGGGGTGGTAGTTCAGTTCTTTTGCTTTGGCCAAAATGGCCAGGCGCTTCTCTTCACTGCAGTTGGTGGTTCCCATCTTGCCACTTAAGACTTTTGAGATAAGGGGAACGGAAAGATTCAGTTCATTCGCAATGTCTTTTAAAGTGGCCATTTATGTATCATTCATCGGGAAGGTAAAAGAGGAGGGAGGAATGGCGCATTATATGTCTTACCCCTTGGGATGCAAGCGTTTCGTAGGCATCGATTCCGACCGGGATCCCGGGGGCGACTCAAGGGTTTTTTTGGTTTGAACCGTTTGCCCCCTTACCCAGACCCCTTCTATCATCATGGTTTTCTTATGGACCGGTAATCCTAAATCGTTTTGTGCAATTTTACCGGCAACCCACTCTATCGCACTGGCACCAATGACTTCACTTTTCTCTTCAATGCCGGCAAAGAGACTGTCTTTGGGTACGGCCAGGCAGGCGACGCCTATATCCCGGGGGACTTCCAGCCCCATTTCCTTGAGCCAGGAGATCTCTGTGCCGATAATTGTCAACAAAGCATCCGGTTTGCATTTCGAAACCCATTGGTGAAAATCCCGGATCAGTTTTTTTTCCAGAGCATCCGGCAAAGGTTCGCCGGGATTGGGGGTGTCCGCTGCGAAAACCGGGATTCGATTTTGCACCGGAAGCTCGTTTTGGCAATCCAGATAAGCCGTGTACCACTTAATGCCATGGCGGGAGCCCGTGACAAAGTTTTTATGAATCGCAACCCCGATCCGCTGATAGCCCATTTTCCGAAGTTCCATAAATGCGGTTTTAAAGCTGTGAAGACTGTTATACACCACCCGGTTGAGTTCCTGATCCTCCCAACCAAAGCCGACCCCGATGGCACTGTAACGCTCCCAGGTCAAATTCAATTTCCGGTTGCTGTGGTAGGGAGGGGCAAAAATAATCCCGGTGATGCCACGCGCTGTGAGGATGCCGTCGATCTTAGAAGGATCCATGTTCGGAGCCTGGAGAAAAAAGTTTTCCATTCGATACCCGAGTTCAAAAGCTCTTTGCATCAACCCCTCATGAAAAGTGCGGTAGGTTTCGATTTCATGCCATTCTTCCAGTGAACGCGCTTCGATCAATACGGCAATCACCCCCTGATCTTTAATTTTTTTTCCGGCCCGGATCCGCGACATCACCGCATTGATGGCCGGATTCGGGGTGTAACCCATTTGTTTGGCGGCTTTGCAAATTTTTTTGCGCATAGCGGGGGCGACCCGCTTGCTTCCGCGTAGCGCCAGTGAAACAGTGGACTGGTTCACGCCCAGTGCTTCGGCAATCTCCCTTTGATTTGGCATAAAAAATCCTTAATACATCGTGATGGATAATTCAAGCGTGGAATTTAAGGGTGAGCGGGGCGGAAGGGTGTCATATTTATATATAACCTAAATGAGTTACACTGTTGTAGCCGTAGAATTCTGGAGAAAATTATGAAAAAGATCTTACTTACTATTATAGCCTTCGCTTGTAGCGCATCCATGTCAATGGCTGCAATGTTTGCGATTGATTCAGATGTTGCAGACCGGGGAATCGGAATGTCAGACGGTTCAGGTGCAGATCCAGTAGGATTAAAATTGCTGTGGGCAGGTGAAGACGAACAAGGCGTAGGGGATGATAATTTCTTTTATACAAAAGCCGAACAGGCCGCGGTATTGGTTTTTCAATTACCTGATTTGGGGGGAGAAAGTATTTCGACTGCAAACTTGGATTTTGATGCTTATATTGCCTACCCTGGTGGAACTTTCCCAAAGAATGTTATGCTTTATGGAAGTCGCTACGACGCAAGTTCAGCCGTTACGCTGGGGGACTATGCATATAGTGCCACGACAGTAGGAACCCTTCTTCAAGGCGACCTTATCAATATTGCATCAAATGTGAATCTCGGCTGGGGATCTTATGAAACTTCAGCTACGGGTGACAGTGCAATCACAACATGGCTCTCCGATCAGTATACCGCGGGTGCATCAGCTGGGGATTATGTCTTTTTGACCATTGCAATTGATTCTGAATCCTCAAATCCTGTCAATATTGCCATGGCTGAACATATTACCCAAAGTACACCGGTGCTGACCATTACCACTGCTATCCCGGAACCCGGAACCATGGCTTTGGTACTCATCAGTCTCGGAGGATTGCTCCTCTTCCGTCGCCGGTCATAATGATCTGACTTTCCTTTCAGAAGGATTGACAAACGCCCTGCACCTCGGTGCCGGGCGTTTTTTTACCGGTAGAATCTGCCGATTTCAGAGTATCCCTCCGGCTTTACACCCATTTAGGAAGCGAAAACGTCGACAGTTTCAGGTCCAGCACTTCGGCAATCTCCCTTTGATTTGGCATAAAAACCCTTAATACATCGTGATGGATATTTCAAGCGTGGAATTTAAGGGTGAGCGGGGCGGAAGGGTGTCATATTTATATAATCCAAATGAGTTACGCTGTTGTAGCCCGTAGAATTCAGGAGAAGAATTATGAAAAAATATTTATTGATTACAAGTTTATGCTTATTGGGAACATCATTCCTTTGGGGGCAAAGTACTTGGACAGGTCTTGGTGCTGACGACTTCTGGAATACAAGTGGCAACTGGAGCCCAGGGACGCCCGGCTTCAACGAAACGGCTATTTTTAACGGAAGTGCGATACCGGTTGATGTCAATGGGGTCTCTAAAGTAGGGGTTTCTTTGGATTTTCAAACTGCGGGATGGACCATATCAGATATCCCCGGTACAGGTAACCTTCGCATAGATGGTGGCATTTCTCCCTATGATATTAACTCTGTTGGGTCTGGTGTAAACACGATTGCAGCAAAATTGACAACTACTGGTAGTGCAACAATTAGTTACAACATTGGTGCAAATAACACCCTGGTTCTTTCTGGAGATAACTCTTTAAAGAAAACAAGTACTATCACAGGATCCGGGACTTTGGTGTACAACGGACCTGATCAATCCCCGTCTTATAATCAGGATTATGTTATGTCCGGAGATGTAACCATTCTTGCAAATAACCAAATCGCATTGGGTAAGTCAGCCACATTCGGAAATGGGACCCTCGGAGGGACCGGACGAATCGGTATGTTAGATGGAGGCTCGGATTACACTTTTGAAAATTCCACCATCGCACCTGGAGGGAACGGAACATTCGGTGCGGAAATTGAAAGCCTCGATTTTGGTCTTGCCGGTGGACAGGCTGGGAGTATTTTGTTTGGCGACAATTCCACCCTTGCCATTCAATTAGGCACTACCCTCGGGTCCAATGATCTGATGACTTACGAATCTCAACGAGGAAACGAAGGCGTTAAAATTACCGGTACAAATACCACGCTGGCACTGTTCGGAACTACCGTGGAGGCCGGAACATATGAAATTTTCACTATTTTTGCATCGGCCGGGGGTTCCGACTTGGAAGGAACATTTGACACAGTGACTTTCAACGGTGTAGCTGTAGATCCCTCAGATATCACAGTGACTTACGCGGCGGACAGCATCAACGTAAATGTGTTAACAGCCATTCCGGAGCCTGGATCTTTGATCCTTTTGGGGTTTGCAGGTTTGGCATTGGTCATATTCCGACGCAGAAAATAGAAAAAGGAAATTATATTTTTCAGGCCCCGTTTTCTCGGGGCCTTTTACTATCTCGTCTACATGGGCCATTCGGATATTATGGCTAAGGAATTTTTCTGTTCATATCACCCGCCTATTCCTGTTTATCCCTGCGGAATAATAAAAAGCATATAATAGACGAGTACGCCAGTGGCGCACATGTACACCCAAACCGGCCACACCCACTTGACCAACTTTACGTGAAAGACGAAGTTCTTTTTAAACGCGGTCCATACCACTGCCAAAATAAACGGATCCCGGAACCATGGCTTTGGTACATCTTAGCTTAGGAGGTTTACTCCTCTTCCGTCGCCGGTCATTAAATTTTCCCCAGAGATTCCGCAGAGTCTAAGAGTTTGCCTTGGGCTCCCCGCCGGTGACTGATTTCTGAGCTTTTGTGGTGCGTCCGCTGACCCAGCGCCCTTCAATCATGGTGACTTTCGGGTGAACGGGCGGTCCGAGTTCATTGCGTCCCATTTGGGCGGCCACCATTTCCAGTGCGGTGGCGCCGACAATATCCCCTTTTTCTTCAATGCGGGCAAAGTGATCTTCGGAGGGTTGGGAAAGGCAGGCCATTCCCACATCAGCGGGTACGTTCAAACCCAGGCGTTCGAGCCACTGGATTTCTTTCCCGGTGAGCGTAAGGAGGGCATCCGGTTTCCATTTTTCGAACCAGATCCGGAAGGGTTCCAAAGGATTTTGATCGGAGGCGCCGGCGAAGACGGGGACTTGATTTTCGCCCGGTTGATTTTGTCCGGCAAAGACCGGGATGCGTTGCTTTTTGGGGAGGGCATTTTGGCATTCCAGAAAGCCGGTATACCATTTGGTTCCGTAGCGGTTACCGTAGGTAAAGGTTTCTCCGAGTACGGTTCCAATGCGTTTGTAGCCCAGTTTCCGCAATTCGTTAAAAGCGGTAATAAAATTTTGCAGGTTGTCGTAGACCACCCGGTTGAGTTCCTGTGCTTCCCATCCGTATCCCACCCCAACGGCGCTGTAAGCCCGCCAATCCATCTGCAGCGAACGGTTCCCGTGATAAGGCGGGGCCAAAATAATGCCGGTGATCCCGCGGGCCTGCAGAATGCGGTCAAGGCGGGCCGGGGTCATGTCTTTTTGTTGTATGAAAAAAGGTTCCACCCGAAAGCCCAATTCTTTCCCCCGTTGGACCACTCCCTGATGAAAGATCCGGTAGGAGGTGACTTCATGCCAGTCGGCCAATGAACGGGTGGCGACCAGCAGGCCGATCACCCCTTTGTCGCTGATTTTGCGCCCGGAGCGAACCTGTGACATTAATACTTTGACGTAGGCGTTTTGTTGATAGCCCATTTCATCGGCCGTTTGCCGTACCCGCTCCCGCATTTCTTTCGAAATGGAAGGGTCTTCCCGCAGGGCCATGGAAACCGTCGCCTGGGTGGTTCCCAGTTTTTTAGCAATATCCCGTTGATTCGGCATCGCAGAAACTTATCACGATAAATTCACAGAACCACACTATTCGATAGAGAAGCGGTGAAGAATTCAGGGCACAAAAATGGTGGGCCGACTGGGACTCGAACCCAGGACAAAAGGCTTAAAAGGCCTCTGCTCTACCAACTGAGCTATCGGCCCACCTAAAAGGTGGAAAGTTTCCTGCCGTCGGAAAAGGTGAAAACACGATTTCCGGAAAACGGAAAGGCCCTTATAGGCAGTTTTCCGGCGTTGTCAAAGGCTTATGGGCGAAAAAACCACGATCTTGAAGGTAAGCCCCCGCGAAAATTGAATTGGAGAGGATCATCAGCATATCAAAGGGCAGGCGGAAGCGGATGCGGGTGAAGAAGATGGCGCTGAGGAATACATTGCAAATCACCAGCAGGTAGATGGCTTTTTCCAATTCGGAAAGAGGGTATTTTTTATAGAAAAACAGGCGGATGACAAAAAGTCCGAGCAGAGGGGTCCAGGTGACGAACATCAGCGCATTTTTAAGGGTAGAACTTTGAGAGGTGGTTTTGAGTTCATTTTTAAAATTGAAATAATTTACGGCTTTGGCGGCGTATAATTTCGCGGCATCCACGGGGTGGGTGCGGATCCACTCCAAGGCCTGGTCGCGGTAATAATGGTCGGTTTCGATTTCATTCATGTCTTCGACCGCGACGAGGACCGCGGTACGATCAACATTCACGCCGGTATTGGGGCCGGTATGGGGGGAGTTTCCGAAAAACAGATTTAAACCGCTATTGGCGGAGATGGGGAGAAAGGCATCAAAGGTTTTGTAATTCCGCCAGGTCCAGGGGAGCACGACCAGCAGGGTACAAACTGAGAGGAGGCATACCCGTGCCAAACGCTGAAACACGGGCCCCTTTTCGTGTCGATAGAGAATCCAGGCCAGCACCGGAGCTGTGAGTAAAAATGCAGGGATGTTCAGGATAAGAAAGCCCAGGCAAAGACCGGAAAGAATCAATGCCCGGTTTCTTTGTTCAGGATAGAGGAGCAACCAGATAATACCCAACAAGAGGAAAGTGCCGAGGGTTTGGGGATATAGCGTACTGGCGGTGAAGAGAAGAATGGGATAGGCGAATACGAACAGACCGGGCAGACTATTTTTCGTTATTCGGCACATCAGCCAAACCGAAATGGCGAGTAGAAGTGTATTTGCAAGCTTTCCGGTCAGAGGGGCGTTGCATACATGGTACAGAGGACTGAGGAAAAAAGGGTATCCGGGTGGACGGTAGACGGTGGCCTCCCCGGTTTGTAAACTGAACCCGTTTCCTGCGGTCAGGGATTGTCCCAACTGATGATAGTCCACTTCATCCGGAAATCGAAGGCGGTTGCCGGAGAGACAGGCCAGGGTCACTGACACAATCAGTAAGGGAATAATCACGAATTTAGATTGGTTCAGTATGGGAAATAACCTATTTATAAGTCTGAATATCATGCCGGAAATGCTAAAGTTCTAAACCAAAATGCAAAGAGATATTTTACAAATAAAAAGGCCAAAACGCAGATGAGCTTCACAAAATTCATCCGTGCGGTGACGCTGGCATTCGCAAACCATTTCATGGCCGCGGTTCCGTCTTTCACCCTTCGAAATTTGTATTACCGCCATATTCTCCGCTATAAGATCGATAAAACCTGTAGCCTGCATATGGGCTGCTTTTTTACGGGCGGTAAAATTGAAGTGGGTCGGGAAACCATTGTGAACCGACGGTGTTTTTTTGACGGGCGGTTGGGCTTAAAAATCGGGGAGAATTGTAGCATTTCACCGGAAGTCACGATGTTATCCATGGGTCATGACCCGCAAGATCCCGGTTTTGCGGTTTCGGGGGGGCTGACGACAATTGGCGATTATGTTTGGATTGGCACCCGTGCGATAATTTTGCCGGGGGTTACGATTGGAGAAGGGGCTGTTATCGGTGCGGGATCCATTGTTACCCGGGACATCGCCCCGTGGAAAATTGCAGTGGGGAACCCGGCAAAAGAAATAAAAGACAGGAACCGGGATGTTTCCTACCCTTGTGAGTACCGGACCTGGTTTGACACGGATATATCTATTCACTCCTGATAAAGAGCGTTTGGCATGGATACTATACAAAACCCCATTGTGATTTTTGAACCTTTTTCGGGGGGGCACCGGGGGATTTTTGTGCAGCATCTTTATCAAGAACTTTTGAAGAGAGGAGATACTCCCAAAACATTTATCTTTTATGTGAATCCCCTGATTGCGCCACAACTTGTGCCGGCGTCTTCATCTATCAAGGTCATTGAAGCCGCTTCTCCCGACAGTGTCAGCCCGCTCACACAACTGAAGGAACTTTGTAAAGAATTCACCCCGCAGGAAATTATGCTGATGGCTCTTGGCGATTGGGAGTGGTCGCTCTTGTTTTGGCGCTGCCCGTTTCCGTTATCTTCGATTCTATTTGTTCAATACCCCGAAATAAAGAATCCCTTGAAGAGAAAATTGAAAAGTTTGAAGACCCGGCAAATCCTTTCCCGGAATTCTTTGAAGACCCTCTTTTTACTCAACGGAGCCAGGAGTGCAAAAATACTTCAAGAAATCCACGGTTCCGGCACCCGCTTTCTGGAAGTGGTGGATCCGGTGGTGCCTTACCCTCAGGGAAAAAGCGTTGCTCCCGCGGTCAAAGGGAGCCAAACTGCCTTTTTATATTTTGGTGCGATTTCACGCCGCAAAGGTTTCGGGTTGTTGGTGGATGCAATGCTGAAAATTTCAGCGGAAGAGCATCACCGGATGAAATTTATCATTTGTGGGCGCCCTGAAGATCCCGGGTATTTTGAACATGAACTGGGTCGGTTGAAGCGGAGTGAATTACCGGTGAATTTGGAGGTTATCAACTATTTTGTCAGCGAAGTAGAAATGTGGAACCGGTTTTCAGGATCGGATGTCGTGTTAATGCCTTATTTGCGCCCGGAATATTCCAGTGGGGTTTTGGGAATTGCGGCACAGACGCTGCGACCGGTGATTGGACCCAAAGAAGGACTTTTGGGCAGATTGATTCAAGAAAACCATCTGGGGATGGTGTGTAAAATGAATACCCGTGCTTTGAAAAAAGCTTTGGTTTCGGCCTCAGAAACTTTACCCGGAATAGACGTGGCGTCGGCAAAAGCTTTTGCGGAGAAAAGTTCCCCGAAAGCCTTTGCCTGCGAAATTCTTACAGCACTTTGCGGAGAAGAATGAGCGTGGCCGGAACTAATTTTTTTCATGACAGCTTATCTGATTTGGAGGGGATCTGTGAATCTGCGGGTGTGAAGATGGCTTATCATGTCGGGCTTCTCGATGTCATTCCGCGGCGCGGACTCTTGCGGCAATACCGGATTCTGGTAAAGCATTTAAAGTTTTGTTGGCACCTTCGTAAACGGCAGTCGTCGGAAGAGATTCAATTTATTCGGGAGTTTTCGAACATTCCACTTTGGATCGGGTTTCGGTTATTTGGAATACGCGGAGACAGAATCTGTCTTCTGATTCATCATAATTTCCAGTGGGCCTTAAACCGGAAATTGAACCGGGTTGCTTTCAGATCCTTGCAACGAAGAGGTTGCCATTTTTTATTTTTTGAAGTTATACCGGAAGCCTATCTGCATGATTTTGGTATGGTATCCGGACGCTGTCATGCGATCCCCCATCCTGTGAAAGAACCTATATCTGTAGAAGCAGCTCCACAGTACACCGCAGGATTAATAGGAACTTGGAAAAGCGGGGGGGAGAGTTTAAAGGCTTTTCGACAGTTGTCGTCGGTGGAGAGTATGGAATCGATTTTAGTGGGAGCCTCAAATATCGAAGAAGCCAAAGGGGAGTTAGAGGCGTCTCCATTACCCGTTGAATTTATTGATACAACGCTTCCGGATGAATTTGACCGGGCGTTTCGTGCCTGTCGACTGGTGTATTTGGCGTATCCGCAATCACACTACCACTATCGTGCATCCGGTCTACTCAGTGATGCGGTTCGTAACCGGGTGCCGGTTTTGATTCCTGATTATCCTGTCATGCATCAACAGATGTCTTGGCCGGTTCCGGTTGGTAAGGCTTTTTCGGACGAACAATCCTTTGCAAAGATTTTAACCGCTCTTTTGAAGGATCGGGATACGACAGGGTTTGATTTCGACGGGCATGCCGCGGCGCGGGGGGCGAGTGCTCTCCGTATTCATATGAAAAAGATTTTCGAGGAGATGTTGTGAAGCGGATACAGGTCACCAGCCTAGGTGTAGACAATGTAACGCTGTCAGAATTACTGGAGCACCTTTTCCGTATGTCCAGGGAGGAAGGGGTATCAATTGTGAATTATGCCAATGCTCACGGATGTAATGTTGCCAGTCGAAATGAAAAGTTCCGGGAAGCGATGGGCAAAGCGGATTTGGTGTTTTGTGATGGAAACGGGGTTATCCTGGGTGCAAAACTTTTGGGTACCCCATTGAAAGAACGGATGACGCCGCCAGATTGGGTGGATATGTTTTTCCGGCGCTGTGTAAAGGAGGAAAAAAGTGTCTATTTTGTGGGTGAACCGCTTGCAACTCTGGAGAAATTTTTGGAGAAATTGGCATTTCTTCATCCAGAATTAAAGATTGCGGGGGCCCACCATGGATATTTTAGCTTCGACTCCGATGAGGAACGGTGTCTTTTGAAAGACTTGAAGTCACAAAAACCGGATTTTATTCTCACGGGCATGGGAATGCCCAAACAGGAAATTTGGGCGGAGCGGATCCGCGACAGTTTGCCGCAGGGGGTAATTCTCTCGACAGGAGCGCTGTTCAAGTGGTACGCGGGGGTCGAAATTCGTAAAAAATCTTTTCTAACTGATCATGGATTTGAGTGGTTGTGTCGTTTGGTACAGCATCCAGTTCAGTTGTTTGGCCGATATGTGATTGGCAACAGCGTGTTTCTAATCCGTATTTTAATTCAGAAGTATTTTAAATCGTCGTGAAAGCCACCAAAATTCTAGTCAGCCTCATATCCATCGCCTTTTTAATGCTGGTCGTGGCGTATACGTTCCGCATGGGGATGGCGAAGTACAGTCTGGTCGTTCTGACCATCCCGATCACGATCTTTTTTATGAACCATCAGAAGATTCTGTATGGAGCCATTATCTGTACGGTATTCAGTAAACTGACTTTTCCGGGTTTACCCAGTACTTTGTATATTTACCATCTACTGGTTTTGTTGGCGATTGGTATCCACATTATCAATGTCTGCATTACAAAAAGAAAAAACAAACAAAACCCAACGGTTCGCTTCCTGTCGGGATTGCTGATTTTAAATGTTGCCATCATTATTCTTTTTCGGGGTGCAGGTCTGCGGATTCTGGGGGATGAAAACTGGGGCGGGATGCGCTATGTGGAGACGCTGCTTCCGCTGGGTCTGATTTTTCTAACCCCCCAGTTCCGTTTCACTGCGGATGAATGGAAAAAGATCTTCGTGTTCTTTGTGATCTTTTCAGGTTTACCCTTGGCTTCCGAGGCGGTATTTTTGCTTTCCGGGGGAAGAGTATATCAGCAATTCTATTTGGTGAACTTTAATATGAGTACGCTGAGTAGTATCACTTCACAAGAGATGGGGCATGAAATGGTCCGTTTTCAGAGTGCGAACAAGATTGGACCGATTCTGTTGGTGCTCTCTTCAGGATTTTTTATTTTCCGGAAACTGAATTTCTATTCATTGGGCATGTATGTCTTAGGATTTATGCTGATTGGCCTTTCGGGTCACCGCTCTGGCATGATTGATATGGCCCTGATTACCTTTGTAACGGGTTTGATTTATTTTCAGAAAAAGAAGGTCTTTTACTTCATATTTCTCAGCATTATTTCGCTTTTTGGATTGTTATTGGTCTATCATTATGCGGCGCATCTCCCTCTGACCTTCCAGCGGATGTTTCTGATTTTGCCCAACATTGAAGTTGCGCAAGAAGCAAGGTTGGATGCAACCATTAGTATGGAATGGCGATTAGACTTATGGAAAGAAGCGTTGCGGGAAATCCATAATAACCCGGGGTACTTGCTGTTGGGGAAAGGGTTGACCTACTCTTCAACTGAATATAACGCCCTTAAATTCTTCGACTTCAGCTACTGGTGGGCGATTTTGACTTCTAATTATCATCAGGGAATTTTGAGTCTGCTGATCGTCACCGGTATCCCCGGATTTATTATTACGACCGCGATCTTTATTCAGGGGTTAAAAGACCATACTGTTTTTCAAAAAAGTTTAACACAACGCACACTGCTTAGCTCATTTCATTACGCATTTCTCGTGTATTCCTATATTGTGATTGTGAAATTTTATGTCGTTTACGGAGATATTACCATCTACGTACCGTCAATTATTTACATGTTTTTTGTGATGAATCTTTTGTCTGACTCCATCAGACAGGAGGAGAAAAACCGTATTGACGCGGTTGCTGTCCCCCGGGATGCCGCCGCATTATTGCGCTAGAGAATCCAGCGCATGAATTATGGTGTTGGGGGGGATATCAACAAGACATACCGCTTGGGAATAAATGCAATTCCAGTTACAGCCGAAGCAGGGTTTTTGGTTGGTTAACCACTTGTGAATCTCCGGATTACCCCAAGGGGCAAAATGATTGTATTGTCCTCCGGCCAGGAGAAAAACGCCCGGGCGGTCCAGACAGATCGCCAGATGTGCAGGCGCTGAATCCATCGAGAGAGTCACAAATGCGCTTTGAATCAATTTTGCCGCATCCAAAATGGAAGCGGGAAGTGAGATTTCGCAGTCGAGGTCGGCGGGAAGGAGTTCACGGAAGGACTCGAGTTGTTTTTTTTCACTTTGGGTTCCTGAAAGAATAAATCTGAACCGGGGATGCATTTCCGAAAACCTACGCACACATTCCGCCAGTTTCTCCAGAGGGTAATTTCGCAGAGGACTGCGGGTCACTGGGAAGAGGACCAGGGTTTTTTCAACAGGAGATTTTTTGGGTAAATCCAAGTAGGGGGCAATTTTTTCAATCTCAACTTTCCGAGAAGTAAAAGCTTCAAGAAGAGCCTGGTGTGCATAAATCTCCAGTGGGTAGGCATCTCTTTCCCCGGGGTAGGGCAGGGAATGAGAAAAAGAAAAACGTTTAAAAGAGGCGGGGCAATTCGGGTGGATGGGTGATGCAGTCAGCCCATAACTGTTCTGAGGGTTGAGCCAGTTTAAAAGTACATGGTCCATCCCTGAACGCGCATTTTTTAAACAGACCAGTTGCTTGATGCGGATGGATCTGCAGAAGGACCAGGTGGAGCAAACTTTTTTGATGCCGTCCAGTAGGTTCCGGGAGTTGGATCCGTGGATGACCCGCACTTCCAGATCAGGGAAATAGAACGCCACCAATGATCTGGTTTCGGGAGAGCAGAGTAAAATCCAGTTGTGATTATTGTCCCGGGTAAGTTCCCTGATCATTCCTGAAGCGAGTAAAAAATCACCAATAGCATCCGGCTTATAGATGATATCTACTTCTCGGGCGGCATTCTTTTTGCAGGGGCGGAGCAGGTACAGACCACGTTGAACAATCCAGTATCCCTTTTGCCGGGTCCACTGGAATATTTTCATGGGGTGTTCGGCCCTTTATCTTCAAAATAGGGGCGTAGAAGATTTTGGTATTGATGAAATAATTTTTCGCGTTTGCTTTGTAGTTCCTGACTGCGCTGTTCCCGTTGCGCCAAAAGTTGTGTGAGTTCTTCCTGAAGTTTCACCGTAGTTGCCTCCGGAGCAAACAGGGTAGGGATTCCCAGTTGTTGGGTCATAAACATTCGGGTGTCGGTTCCGACTGCAATGCAGGGAATTCCCAACCCGGACAATCCCACTGCCGCATGCAGTCGATTGACAATGCCTGCGGTGGCTCCCGCACAGAGTTTAAAATAGGCCGCCGGATCTTTTGGGAAATGTATGGGGTGATGCGGCCAATGTTTTGCCGCAAAAGCGACTTCATCGTCACTATGACAAACAAACTCAATCCGGTAGTTGTCGGGTATCGTTTCGATAGTTTCCTTTACCGTGTTGAGCCACGCATTGGGATCAATTTGTTTTAGGAAATCAAAATGTCCGCCGATCGGCATCACATTGAGTAGAATACGTCCGTCGGGTTCGGTGACATCGGCATGAAACTGACCTGCCAGAAATGCAGAACAGGGAAGGAGGGTTATGTTTTTTCCGGATGCTTCGGAGAGAAGTTTTTGGGCTATAGGGTCTCTGACTGTGGTTTCATCAGCGTTTTGAACCATGGTTTTGGCAAAAGCCCGGTCGGGATCCTTCAGTTTCTCAGGAGGAGAGGACCAGGGATAACAGGAGCCTCCCGCTAAGTTGAGAAGGGGAATCTTGCCGGCATTTTTTTGTGCGAAACATTTCCAAAAAGGGACGGCCCATTCACTGCGGTATGCACCATCCCAAATGACAGGTGTGCCGGATTGAATAACCAGATCCGCCTGAAAAAACTTGTTTCCCGGAAGGTGGCTCAGGATATTTAATCCTTTTCCCCAGCCACGGTGGAAGATGCGGTCAACGATTCCTGCCAATCGGGCGGGGTGTAAAGGAGAGTAGAAAGTCCAGGGTTGATGTTTGTTAAAAACTTCCCAGGTCCACGCTCCCGGTTCGTAAAAAGAGGAGATCACGGAAATCAATCCGTCACGGATAAACTCATCCCCTATGTTGGTGTTAAGGGTTGATAAAAAATAAACGGTTTTTTTAGAACTCATACGCACTCCCAAAGCCAATTTTCATAAAAATTTTGCAGATAACCAAAACAGAGAGACAACTCAGTCCGTACCCCGCCACCATGATAAAATATGTATTTTGCGTTTTAAGCAGCCACAACATACACACAGCCAGGGCACAACAAATTACGACGGGGAGGAACGGTTTAATCCCTACCGACCCTTTGCTTTCACCGAAAGCTTCTTTCATGATAAAATATCCATGGTTGGTGTTTGTTTGCAACCGTCCAGGTCCACTCTTCGGGGGCACATGGAGAGGAGGTCAATGCAATTGATCCGTCCCGACTCAACGCATCCCCAATATTTGAGTGAAGGGTGGAATGAAAATACACGGGTTTTTTCATATGCAATTCCAGAACCATTTTCTGTAAATGATTTTCGTGCTTAAGATCAAGACCGTTGAACTGATTGTAAGTTGAAGAACGTAGAGTACAAGAGGGCTCAGAAGGATGACAGCGTTCATAGCATAAAACCCCCATGCGGTACCAAAAGTAAGAACTACAGGGATTATTTGTAGAATACCGATCCACCATCTTTTTTCCGCAAGGGTTATTCTCATGATTACTGCCCGTGAAATGAGTGAGCTGAAAACAAAAGACAATTTTGCCACCGCGGCTCCGATCATTCCGAAGGCGGGTATGAGCCAGAAGGCTGAACCTGTCACAAGGCAAAAGCTGAGGAACCCAAACAGTGCACCGAGGTGGAATGCCCCCCGGCCCATCAATAAAGTGTAAGGTACTATACTGGTCGCATGAAATGCATTTACCACGGCTAAAATTTTAAGTGTTAAAAAAATATCCCGGGGCAAATCCATTCCCAGCCAATGTTGCAATATCACATCGCCGAAAGAAAAAAGAATAAGGCTCATCATGCAACCACAGAGGGTTGAAAGGACCATTCCTTTGGTGAAAATTTCCTGCATAGCTTTTAAGTTTTCTTTCGGGGTTCCGGCAAACTTTGGGAAAAGAAAGTTCAATGACTTGGCAATGAGACCATGTGCGAGGAGTGTCAGTTGCATACAGGCCGCATAATAACCGGTTGCCGTTGGACCGAGGTACGTTGCCAGAATTAATTTATCCACTTGGTTAAACAGCACACTTGAGATTCCCTGAATGCCCCCGTAGATGCCCACTTTGAAAATCTCCCTGAAGGTAACAAGACTACAGAAGGGCTTTAGCCAACCATAGGAATGGATATTTTTACTTAGGAGCAGGATCCCGGACCCTAAAGCAAACATTGCAACAGCGGCCTGATAGAGGATCATTTCTTGAATGGTGCCTCCAAGGACCGCAATGACCAAAATTCCGAGAATTGTGAATATATCGGTCAGCACTCTCAGAGTAGATTCAATGTCATAACGTTCCAATCCTCTGAAGACGGCATCAATCAGGGAATGAAAGAGTTGAAAGAGCATGCATACCGTAAAGACCGGCAGAAAATATACCGGAGAGTCCGTTATGAGAGCTCCTACCTTGAACTGAGTAAACAGATAAGGTCCTATCTTTAGAAAGCCGATGAAGCAGATGACTGCAAATACAAGATAAAGGGTGAAGGATCCTTTTAGGATCCGAAGCATATTTACCCGGTCATGCTTTCCGTTGTATCGTGCAATAAACAGTGTGGTCGATGGGGCAATGCCGAAATCGGCCACAAAGGCTAAAGCCAGGAGGCTTTGGAGAATCATCCATTGCCCAAAGCCGTCACTTCCCAACTTATACATGAGGACGGGAGTTACGATGATTTGCAGCGCAGGTCTGGAAAGAAAGGCCCCGGCGCTAAACAGGGAATTTCGGGCGTTTTTATTTTGCCGTAAAGCTTTTAGTTTTTTCCCGAATAAAAAGAGGGGTGTCATCACCTACACCTCTTCCCATTCCTTTTTTAAAACCTTTTCCTGAATTTGGTCCAAATGGTATCGGGTCCTGGGATGGGTGAAATATTCCTGTGGAGAGGTTTGGACTAACCAGGGGTGTTCGATATCATCCCGGATAAAAAATCCATTTGTACAAATTTTATTGGTGCCCACAAAACGATATCCCTTTTCTTTTCCGAGAGAGGTTAATGCACTTATGGACGCGCCGCCGTATTCAGAACCTGCAGCTGTAACTTCCGTCTGAAAATCTTCTTTGTAGGGGACCGTTAATTTTTTTTCTGAACCTAGACGATTGTTGATCTCAATGACGACAACGCGCGGTTGGATAACATCGACTGCTTTCCATAGCCAATAATCCATACCGTCCACGTCAATTGAAAGCAGGTCGATCTCACCGGTAAGTCCGTTCTCTTGGATTAAGGAGTTTATGTTTTCAGCGGTGACCCACTTTTGGACTATTTTGGGAGGCCAAATCAGAGTTTGGGCAATATGGTTGTAAAACTGCTTGGCTTTGAGAATGTTGGCGGGATCGCCATCTACGAGCAATCCTGTCCATCCGTGATGGACGGTTAAGTTTGTCGTGTTGCATTCCATTCCATCCCCGGCACAGATCTCAACAAAGGTGCGGTTTTTCATTCCGATCATCGAGAAAATATAGAGGAGGATTCCGTCTTCTTCATTTTGTGAATACTCGCGGAAGCCTACATCCCATACATGTGGCGCGGTATCCCCCAACTTATACCGTATCCTCCATGAATTTATGAGGGACTGTTGTGAAACGGAAGAGCTTGTGGGTCTGAGCTCTGATATTCTAATTAATTTATCTCTAACCGCTTTCAGCTTATAGATGAGTTTTTGTTTATTCATGGGTTACGGAAGTCCAAATTGTGAAAAGCGCATTTTATGTGACGATGCATTCCAAACGAAAGACCTTGTTCAGTTTTGGCAGAATGAACGTGCCCATTCATCCAGTAGAATTAATTGTCCTATATTTCAGATTTGCCGGAGGAAATAAAAATAAAGGGTACAAAATACATTAGAGACTCAGGAGGGGGGCGTCAATGGAAACCCACGGGAAGGGAGTGGGATTTACGAACCGGAATTACAGATCTTCACAGTCTTTTCTGCCGGTGACCTGACCCCGGTATCCTGCCCGAAACGGGGTCGGCGGGTTTTCCCGTTTTCAGCTCCGGTTTTTAAGAAACCGGTTTTGTAAGGAGGGGCCCGACACGATGCGCTGTAACGGATTGTTCTCCTGCGGCCTGTTGAAGGAACTCGATGATTTTTTCTCCACTGATTTGGCTTCTTTCCGTCATTCATGGATGGCGCAGAACTCCCGTTTTATCCTGTCTGGCTTTTTGGGCCCGGGTCAGTAAGTCTGTATTCCGGATCCGATTTTTCCTGAAGACCGGGTAAAATTTGCAAAACCTTTCTTCTTGTTGACAATTTTAGGTTTTATGAGTTGAATTCGGTTATGGAGCGCAACCCTAAATTTTCTGCCCGTTTAACCCGTCTGATTATGACTTTTATCGCTGCGGTATGTTTCCAGACCTTTGCTCAGGAGAAGCCTTGGGATGCTGTTGTGAATTCCCATGCAGAGAAAGTAGAGGAAGCCCGGATTTCATATGACCTCGCTATGGTCCGTTTACAAAAATCCTACAGGGTGGCTTTGGAAAATGTGATGCCGGTTGCCCAACAGAGGGGTGACCTGGCTTTTTTTGAGGAAATTGAAAAGGAAATTGCCCGCACGTCAGAAGATCTTGTGCCACCGGAAAATTTATCAGGTTATTCTGAGTTGGCCAAGGTGCAGGAAATTCTAACCATGGAATTGATGAGATTGGAAAAGGTCCAAGCAGAAATATTGGTGGACTATGCCGATAAACTTGATGGGTCTCTTAAGAAGATACAACAAACATTAGTTCAAAACAGTCGAATTCCCGAAGCGAAAGAACTTGAAGCCCTTCGACAGGAAACCATGAACTCTGAAGAGTTGATCAAAGCCCGAACATTGGTCGATGCCCGGGGGACTTCTCAAAAAGTAGCGTTGGGTACTCAGAGATTAACCGTAGAGTCATTACAGAAGCGGTTGAAAGGAGAAGTGCTGAATTTTAATCCAGCTACTGGTGAGATTGAAGTCGCTTATACGTTTTCGAATCCTGACGAATTGGCGGATTTTGTCATCCCGCATCCTGAGAGTTATAAGGTACAGGATGGTAAGCTTGAAATTACCATTCGGGAATTGACTGATTGGTGGTGGACAAGAGACGATATGGTCAGCGACTATTTACTTTTGCCCTATATCGAAGTGGATAAATCAAGCTGGGTTGTGAAAATAGCAGAGCATCAAAACGGGATAAATTATCATATTGCTTTCGGCTATAGTGATCTGCTTAAAAAAACGATCGGAGCGGGTCCTAAATACAGTAATAAACAGTTTACCATAGAGGGGTGGACCCCGAAAGAAGAGGAACTGAATTCTGAAACTTTCGGAATCCAGAATCAATACCCTGCTACACTGAGTGTTGAGCATCAGGGGGGGCGAATTCAATTTGAACTGGAAGCCGGAGGACGAAAAAAATCTCTTAAAGTCCGCACGGATGACTCCTTAACCCATATGGGAATCTTCCCGAAGTCTTGGGGACGGGGAGGAGGCGGGGTTTTAATCCTCGAGGAACTGAGGGTCAGGGGCATCTTTAAGCCCAATTGGGGGGAATAGAGATGCCGGGGGTCTGTTTTTAAAATACGAAATCAGGAATTGGCATCTGTTATCCAGAAATCGAAATCCGGGTTGTCTGTTTTTTTGCCGATTACAACCTGATGCGGGCGGAAAGATGGGATAATATACAAAAGGTTTAAAAGAAGACCTTTTATTGAGTTCATCTTTACGCATCCTTTGTACGGGTAATATTTTCGAAGCACCTTGAAGCCAAGTCGCTCGATCATATTGGAGGTTTCGGACAGGGTATATTCCCGCCAATGTAAGCCCACAATCATATTCTGGGTTGCGTCAAGCTGTGCAAAAAAATCATCAATGTCGTTTTCGATCGAAAACCCCATAGCCATTTTGATTCGTTTTGTGATATGGGTTTGGTTCGGCATTCCGATGTAAATGATTCCATCATCCTTAAGCACTCTGTTTATTTCAAGTAACACGGGAAGGGGATTGAAATTCAAATGTTCCATCACTTCACAAATCACGATGGCATCGAATGAATTGGATTCATAGGGTAAGGTACGATTTCGAAGATTGATTGAATCAAACTGAATGTCGTTATCTTTATAAAGGGTTTGCAGAGATTCGGATTGGTGGAATTCAGGAATATCAGAAGCCGAAACCCGGTATCCCATTTTTTTTAAAGAAACGCTGACCACACCTAAAAAGGAACCGATTTCTAAAATTTCTTTTTGCTCTCTATCGGGGCCCAGTAATACATCTATTTCCTGGACGGTCCGTAGGTAAGACCATTTCAATAAGTTCAAATAATTATACTCGCCTGTAGAACCGTTCCCCAACATATCAATGGGTTTGGTTTTATGCTCCTCAATGGTATCTGTAACAATTTTAGAATAATTCATATGAAATGGTGTGGTGTGAGGAGTGATGGCGATGGGGGATCACTACGTTTGAAAATTCCAAGGGTGGTGAGGTGATGGTACGCTGCAATTTCTAAGGATCTCTTTAAAAAAGGCAATTTCGGATTGATCAAATGTTCATCTCACATTCAGTAAGGTCGACAGGTGTGCTACTCGGGTTTCAAAGGTTGTAAAGTTTTCAGGCCCACATTCATCTCATAATAGTTCCAAATGTCTGGATGATTGTGAATGTACTCTTCGAGGGAGGGCGTGCTTTTTATGTAAACAATTTCTCCGTTTAGGTGTGCTTGATTTCTTTGAAACCCGGCTAAATATGGACGGAGGCGTTGATCTTCCTCATCTGTGATGATTACCAAAGCTGGAAAGCGGGTGATCGTTTTTTCCAGTGCGGCAATGTCGTAGTATATCGCTCGTTTTGTGAAAACGGCTGACCGGGTGGTAAAGCAGCCCAAAAAGGAAAAACAAACCAAGAATATAAGATAGTTAGTGAGGATGGCGGGCTTTAGATGGTTCTCGGAAAAGGCGACCAAAGTCTTTGCCGACATTATTATTAGAAGCGGAGCTATTTCAAAAAGAAACCGGGGTCCATAACTGAGACCATGATAGGTATGAGCATTATATAAGAGTATCCAGAGGAAAAGTAACAGCGTGATTTCCCTATACCAGATGTCTCTTTTCAAGAGATACCAGGATAGCGGAACGATGGAAAGTAAAGGAATGCCGATCAAATCAACGGACAGTCCTAAAAGATTTATAAAACTGTTTTTTAGGATGTTTATTCCGAAAACCAATGCCGGATCCTGCATCGTGGAACTATATGGGGTAATGAAAGGGTTTTGGGTGTAAAGAAAGTTCAAGTAAAGAAACAGAACGCAACCCGGTAAAACGCATAAGCCATAGAAAAAGGTACCTTTGAGTTTCACTTTGAATGATGTGCGTTTACTCAAGAACAGTATCCCGCACCACAAACCCACAATCAGAGCACTCAAGGGCCGGAAGGGGAACAAAAGACCATTCATAAAACCGACTAGGCAATAGATGGGTATGCTTTCGTTTCTATTCGAGAGAAAGAGATAAATAATCAGGGTAACGAGGATTGCGGGAAATATATGCCCGAAAAAACTTGCGCACTGGAAAAGAAAAAAGGGGGATATTAAACAGAAAATCACCGCCACAATTCCTGTTGATCTCCCGTGTAGCATAGACGAAATATGGTATGTCGTTGTAACAAGGATGCCCCCTAAGACAGGATTGATCCATGATAGCAGACCGAGTGATAAGCCAAGTGACAATAGGGAGCTGTGCCCGAGAAAAAACACGCTGAACCATCCTTGTGGATCCTGGATCAGATACCTCATTTCAAACATTTCCGGAGGTAAATTGGGTGTTTTAATTCTTAAAGCGCCGCTCTGTAGAACTTTCGCCATATGAATATACAAGGCTTCATCTTCAATATGGGCACTGTCGTTTAAAACCCAAAAAGAGACCGCTCGGAAAACCAGTGTTGAAATTATGAAAACCAGGAAATATGGCCCCAAAGAGTTCGGGGGGAAGGGAAGTCTGAGGTTTATGTGAAACCGGTACTCTTTATTTATTAATTTTTGTAAGCCAAAACTTAAAAAAATAAACGCAGGGAGAAGAAAGCAAATGTCCCTTACATAGATTAACCCTTTAAACTGCTCGGGGGTTATGGGGTTCAGCCCTTCCAGGATCATTCTGCCTATAAAGCATAACATTCCCAGAAGGAAGCTAACAAGAGTCAGGGTGAAGGGGATGGGTTTTTGAGTAGAATTCATTTACAATGTCGGGAAAGGATTATGCGTAATTCTGAACCTTCATGTATATGCATTCGCCTGGACAAGCTGGTTTCTGTTTCAGCTATCGTAGATTTCCCGAATCAATGAGAGGCTTTTGATACCGTCGGCACCGCCGGTGGGATGGGGGCCTTTGCCCTGAAGGTAGTCTGCGACTTGGCGGTAGTAAAACTGGTGGCCGAATCCGTAGACGCTTTGGGTGTGGTAATCGGCATTTTGAGCGAGGGTGTCCTGGGCGTCGTCGGCTTCGTCGAAGTCCCAGATTTCGATTTGGTTCATGGCGGAACCCCCGATGGTGACACGGCCTTTTTCACCTAACACCGTGATGGAGCCTTCCTGATCGTTGCGGCCGAGCATGGTGACGAAAATATTTCCCAGGGCACCGCTTTCGAATCTAAACAGGGCGGAACCGCTGTCTTCGCTTTCAATGTTGCGGGCAAGAGTGCCCAGGGTGGATTTGACTTCAGTGATTTCTCCGCCGAGGTGGCGCATGGCATCAACAAAATGGATGCCCTGATTGAGATAGGCGCCTCCGTCCATGGCGTGGGTGCCCCGCCAGGCGTCGGAATCATAATAACTTTGTTCCCGCTTCCAGATGACGGTGCTGTTGATGGCGTAGATTTTTCCGAACCGTCCGGCGTCGATGGCCGCTTTGAGCAATTTGATGGTGGTGTTGAGCCGGTTTTGAAACACACAGAAGAGTTCAACCCCTTCCTTTTCGCAGCAGTCGATCAGCGATTGGGCGGCTTCGAGGGTGACGTCCATGGGTTTTTCAACCAATACATTTTTTCCGGCGCGGGCCGCAATCTTTCCGTGTTCGGCATGCAGTCCCGAGGGGGTGCAGATGCTGACCACATCCAGGTCCGGATCTTGCAGCATCTCTTCGAGCGAGGCAAACCCCTGCGCGCCTGTGGCTTCTACCCCTTTTTGTAAGTTGTCGGGATTGGAATCACAAACCGCGGCAAGTACCGCATCTTCCCCCAGGGCTTTGATGGCATCTTTGTGGGTGGGGGCTACCCGACCGTAGCCTGTGAGGGCAAATTGAATAGGTTTGGGGTTCGTTGGCATCAGTTTACATTTGTTCTCGTGAAGGTTCTGTCCACAAAGCATTTTGCCTTGAAAATGCGGGATACCATTCCGCATTTTTAAGGACAACCTCATTTTAAAGGTAAAATGGGAGGGGATGCCGAATGAATGATGGCATATGACGGATTTTGGAGGGCGGAGTAACTCAGGCATTTTGCCTGAAGTGACATAGGCTTTTAGCCTTCTCACGTGCAGGCTGAAAGCCTGGTCTCCCGCAGGCAGGAATGCCTACGTTACTCCTCCAACAGTCCTTTGCCGATGGCGTAGACTTCAAATCCGGTATCGATATATTTTTTGTGGTCCAGCAAGTTCCGTCCGTCGAAGATGAAGGCGGGTTTAAACACAATATCAAACAGGTCGGCGGGCTCGAGATCTTTGAACTCGTCCCATTCGGTCATCACCGCGACGCCGTGGGCCTGGGTGGCGGCCTCGAACGCGGAGTCACAAATGATAATGTTGTTTTCGATCAGTTGTTTGTCCCGCTCGCTGACTTCACCGTTTTCCTGTTTAAAAACGTATTCGAGGTCTTGCTTAATTTGTTTGGCGGAGACTTTCGGATCGTAAATCGCGAGGGTGGCCTGCTCGACCAGGAGGTCGCGGCACACGTAAATGGCTGCGGATTCCCGGGTGTCGTTGGTGTCTTTTTTGAAGGCCCATCCCCAGATGGCGATGCGTTTTCCGGAAACGGTATTAAACATGGTTCGAATCATGTTCCGGGCAAAACGTCCTTTTTGATAGTCGTTCATTTTGACCACTTGGTCCCAGTATTCCGCCACTTCTTTGAGGCCGTAGAATTCACAGAGATAGACCAAATTTAAAATGTCTTTCTGGAAACAGGATCCACCGAACCCCACGGAGGATTTCAGGAATTTAGGTCCGATACGGCTGTCCTGGCCGATGGCGTGTGCGACTTCGTCTACATCCGCCTGGGTGGCTTCGCACAGGGCGGACATGGCGTTGATCGAGCTGATGCGCTGTGCGAGAAAAGCATTGGCGGCCAATTTGGAGAGCTCGGAAGACCAGAGATTGGTGGTGAGGATGCGGTCGCGGTCCACCCAGTTGGCGTACACATCGACCAGGGTTTGAATCGCGGCTTTGGATTCTCCGCCGATGAGTACCCGGTCCGGTTGTTCGAGATCTTCCACCGCGGTGCCTTCCGCCAAGAATTCAGGATTGGAGAGCACTTCGAAGCTGGCTTCATGCGGGGAGTTGGCCAGAATCCGTTTAATGGTTTCCGCGGTGCGGACCGGCAGTGTGGATTTTTCCACAATGATCTTGTTTCCCACCGCGACTTCGGCGATCCGGCGGGCGCAGAGCTCCACAAATTTTAAATCGGCGGCTTTGCCTTTGCCCACTCCATAAACTTTGGTGGGAGTGTTCACGCTGATGAAGATGATATCCGCATCTTTGATGTGGGCATCCACTTCGGTGGAGAAGAAGAGATTGCGGTCCCGGTTGGCCTCCACGACCTCCTGCAATCCCGGTTCGAAGATTGGCAATTCATCCGAATTCCAGGCGGCAATACGCTCCGGGTTGATATCAACGACGTGAACGTCAATATCAGGACATTTATGAGCAATCATGGCCATGGTGGGGCCGCCGACATATCCAGCGCCAATGCAACAAATCTTCATAGGGCTTTTCTCCAATAAAACTCTATTCTTTAAGCGACAGGGCGGAGGCATCAAGCAGGAAGTGGTATAGTTTCCCGCTTTGTGCGGGCGCAGTCAGCACGGTTTCTCCCAGTGGCTGCAGCCGCCGGGCGGGCAGTGGGTATTGTGTATGCTCGGAAAGCTTCTGACCCGGTTTAAGGTTCTGTTTTTTGTGCAACATATTTGTATTTTGGGTAAAATTAAAATACGATATTGTACTTCTGTTTATTGGAACAGTCGAATTTGTGGTTCATATGCGCTGTAAAACCGTAAATTTTGGTTTTTGGCATCTGAAATGCTAGGTCAAATATTCATGACCCCACCGACTTTGAACTCGATTGTACCATCGTATGATCCGGAAGCATTCTTTGATGAATTGTTTTCGGCTCCCGGTGTGATGCGCCCTGAATTTGTGACTCTGGCTGAAAAGTTGGAGAAGATGCAGGGTGGCGAATTGTCCGGACGCCAACAGGCTGCAGAACGTGCGTTAATGCGCATGGGAATTACCTTTCAGGTGTATGGAGATGAATCCCAGGCCGAGAAAGTTTTTCCTTTTGATATTATTCCCCGTGTGATCAGCGCCAAAGACTGGGAGGTGGTGGAGCGGGGCTTGCGTCAGCGCATCAAGGCTCTTAATTTGTTTGTGCAGGATGTCTATGGGGATAAAAAGATTCTGAAAGACGGCGTGGTTCCCGATTGGGTGGTGTATTCTTCTTCGGGATATATGCAGGCCTGCGAAGGTTTGAAACCGCCTTTGGGGGTGTGGTGTCATATCAGCGGATCCGATATTGTCAGAGACGGGGAGGGCAAGTTTTACGTTCTGGAAGATAATCTCCGTTGTCCCTCCGGGGTTTCGTATGTGTTATCAAACCGACAGGTGATGAAGCGCATTTTTCCGGAAGTATTCAGCAAAATGGGGGTCCGTCCCGTCTCGGATTATCCGGAAATGCTGTTGCAAACGTTATGTGCGGTGAGTCCTGAAAGCCAGGGGTCACCTACCATTGTGGTGCTGACGCCCGGGATTTACAATTCGGCTTATTATGAACATGCTTTCCTGGCCCAGCAAATTGGTGCCGAGTTGGTGGAAGGCCGGGATCTGGTGGTGGCCAATGGCTATGTCTGTATGAAAACCACCCAGGGTCTTCGCCGGGTCGATGTGATTTACCGGCGTATCAATGCGGACTTTTTGGATCCGGAGATGTTCCGTCCCGATTCTGTGTTGGGGGTTGCCGGCTTAATGGACGTTTTCCGTGAGGGAAGGGTCGCAATTGCGAATATGCCGGGTCCGGGGGTGGCGGATGACAAGGTGGTCTACGCCTATGTGCCCGACATGATTAAATATTATCTGGATGAAGAACCCATTCTTCCCAATGTTCCCACCTACCTTTGCAGCCGGGATGAGGAGAAATCCCACGTGCTGGAAAACCTGGACAAGCTGGTGGTCAAAGAGGCCGACGGGGCAGGGGGATACGGCATGTTGATCGGTCCTGCTTCCACCAAAAAAGAGCGGGAGAAATTCCGGGAGCTGATTCTCGCCAATCCGCGCGGGTATATTGCCCAGCCCACTCTTTCACTTTCACGCGCCCCGGTGTTGATGTCGGATTCGGAGCGCATGGAAGGCCGTCATCTCGATTTACGTCCTTTTGTGCTCTATGGAAAAGAGATTAAAGTCATGCCCGGCGGACTCACCCGGGTGGCAATGAAAAAGGGCTCTCTGGTTGTGAATTCCTCTCAAGGAGGCGGAAGTAAAGATACCTGGGTGCTTCGGGATCAGGGAGAAGGATCATGAAGGGAAATTTATTACTTAGCCGGGTCGCGGAATCGGTTTACTGGATGAGCCGCTATGTGGAGCGGGTCGAAAATACCGTCCGCTTGATGAATGTGAACTGGCACTTGATGCTGGATCTGCCTCAAATGCTTTCAAATGAATGGGAATCCCTGCTGCATGTGAGCGGAGACTATGAGCTGTTTAAAGACTCTTACTCGGAGGTGACCTCCGAGAATGTGATGCAGTTCATGACCTTTGACACCTCGAATCCCAATTCGATGCTGGCCTGCTTAACCTCTGCCCGGGAAAATGCCCGGTCCATCCGGGATGTGGTGACGCCGGAGATGTGGGAGCAGTTGAATGCTCTTTATCTCATGGTGAAAACCTACGATTCGGGGAGTAACAATTTTTATCAGAACCCCCACGAATTTTATCAGGAAATCCAGACCGGAATTCTCCATTATTATGGCCAGATGAATGCCAATATTTATCGCGGGCAAAGTTGGCGGTTTTTCCATTTGGGAAATTATTTGGAGCGTGCGGATAAGATCACCCGCATCCTGGATGTCCGTTATTTTCTGTTGTTGCCCAGTCTGGAAGAGGTGGGGACCGCAGTGGATGATTTGCAATGGGCGGCCCTGTTGCGCTCCGCCAGCAGTATAGAACCTTTCGTTAAAAAATACGGACCGGTGGAAGCACATGCGATTATCGAATATCTGTTGTTGGATGTTCAGAACCCCCGGTCACTGCGGTATTGTGTTCAGCGGGCCGACTCGGCTTTGCGGGAACTGGGATCGGTTCCGACAGGAATGTACAACAACGATGCAGAGCGGCGCTCAGGTCAACTGCTTTCCGAACTCAGTTATTTGACCGTGGATGAAATTGTCCGCATGGGTCTGCATGAGTGTTTGGATGACTTACAGGTCAAAATGAATCAATTACATGTCGCGATTCGTGAACGATACTTCAATCCTGACGCCCAGAGTGGGGTCTGGGTTTGAGCTCACGAAAAGAGCGATTTAAACAATTTGGCCGGATACGCAATGGATCCACATCAGAACCGGGAACATTCGTGTTCGAACTTGGGTGGGATCAAGTCTCGGTTCACTCGATGCGTTTTCGCGTATCCGGCCATTTTTTTTCTAGCAGGGCTTTGACGGTGAGTCCACACTGATAGCCGGTGGATGTTCAAATAAAAGGCTTTGAGACCAAACCTTCAACGACTGGGGGGAGAGGCCGGAAGTCAGAGGTCGAAAGTTAAATTTGGCGCCCTTCTTTTAAACCCGGGCAATCGTGTAGTGCGGATCATCTTCGGCCACTTCCACTTCCACCAATGAGCCTGCATTCTCCAGCAGTTTTGCGCATTCCGGACTCAGGTGACGCAAGCGCACCCGTTTACCGGCTTTTTTGTAGCGTTCGGTAAGCGCGGAGAGCGCTTCCATACTGGAGTAGTCGCAAACTTTGGCGTCTTTAAAGTCGATAATCACATCTTCCGGATCTTTGGCCGGAGACATCCGTTCCGAGAACTCACGTACCGATCCAAAGTAGAGCAGGCCGTGCAGATTATAAATGCGGGAGCCGTCTTCCTGATCCACGGGATGCAGGGTCACGTGGTGGGCGCTCTTCCAGGCGAACACCAGCGCGGAAATAATCACACCTACAAAAACCGCGAGGGCCAGATCGTGCAGAAATACCGTGATCAGGGTTACGGTAAGGATGACAAAAATTTCAGACTTGGGTACTTTGCCAAAGGTGGTGAGACTGGACCATTCGAAGGTGCCGATCACCACCATAAACATTACTCCGGTGAGGGCGGCAATGGGAATTTGGCCAATCACAGCCCCGCCGACCAGAATGAAGAAGGCCAAAGCGAGGGCGGCCACAATTCCGGAAGTACGTCCGCGGCCTCCGGATTTGATGTTGATCAGGGACTGGCCGATCATTGCGCACCCGCCCATCCCGCCAAACAGGCCGGAGAGAAAGTTGGCCCCGCCCTGGGCGATGGCTTCCCGGTCACTTTTGCCCCGGGTTTCGGTGAGGTCATCCACCAATTGCAGGGTCATCAGGGATTCGATAATCCCGACCATGGCCACCGTGATGGCAATACTGAAGATGAATTTGATGTTGGTGGCTGTCCATTCAATGTCCATCGGCAAAGCGGGCATTGGAAATTTACCGCTGAGCACAGCACTTCCGGTTCCTTCAAACAGGACGTCGGAAACGGTACGGGAGTTGACGCCGAAATAGCTGATAAGTCCCACGACAATAATGGCGACCAGGGTGGAGGGCACCGCTTTGGTGAGCTTGGGGAAAAACTGGATGATGACCATGGTGAGGGCGACCAGAATCCCCATGAGGATCAGTTCCTGTTGTGGCAACCATTCTTCCACCGCGCCTGCCGTTTTAAAGGAAGAAAATTGGGCCATGAGAATGACAATAGCCAAACCGTTCACAAAACCCATCATTACCGGGTGCGGGACCAAACGGATGAAATGACCTAATTTCAGGACCCCGAACAGGATTTGGATGATTCCGGCCACCATGACCACGGCAAAGACATATTGAAGTCCGATTTCGTTTCCGCCCAAATCAAATCCGTAGTGGTACGCCTTGGCCACCACCACGGCAATCGCACCGGTGGCACCGGAGATCATGCCCGGCCGTCCACCGAAAGCTGAGGTGATAAAGCCCATAAACACAGCGGCCCACAAACCGACCAAAGGTGGCACGCCCGCGGCAAAGGAGAACGCGATGGCTTCCGGCACCAAGGCCAGGGCCACGGTCAATCCGGATAAGGTGTCGTCTTTAATATTTCCGCGTTTTTTGGTGATCAGGTTAAACATGAGCTCAAGTTCCAAAGGATAAACCTGCGGGAGGAACTTCCCGCAGGTGGAAGCTCCTATGTCACAATTTCCTAAGGAAGGAAACCTTTTCCGAGAGGATTCCTCGTTTCGGAAGGAGGTGCTTTTTGTCTTTTTGTCCTTTTCATTTCTTTGTCGAAGCCGGAGAATTCTTCACTAACCCCGAGGAGATCCCCATGATTTTAGGTTCGTTTCTGTTTTTCACCGTTACGGTTGCTGTGATGACGTATTTTTTCACCCGGAAGGATGAGCGGGCGAGCAAAGACGGATATTTTCTGGGCGGTCGAAGTCTGACCTTTCCTCTGATTGCGGGTTCGTTGTTGTTGACCAATCTTTCGACCGAACAAATGGTGGGTTTGAATGGGGATGCCTTTAATGAGGGCTTGTTGGTGATGGTGTGGGAGGTGGTGGCGGTTCTGGCTTTGGTGGCGATGGCGCTGTTCTTTTTGCCCCGGTTTTTGCGGAGCGGAATTACCACCGTGCCGGAATTTCTGGAGAAACGTTTTACCCGCAGCACGCAAGTGATCTGTAATCTCTTGTTTCTGATTGCCTACGCGGTGGTGCTGTTGCCGATTATTCTGTATACCGGTGCCAAGGGCATGATCGGGATTCTGGATATTCCCAGCCTGCTGGGAATGGAGGGGCAGAGCGCGGTGACTTTGGTGCTCATTGTGTGGGTGGTGGGGCTGGTGGGCTCGGTCTACGCCCTGTTCGGTGGATTGCGCACGGTGGCGGTATCGGACACCATAAACGGGGTGGGACTGTTGGTGGGTGGATTTTTGATTACCTATTTCGGATTGGCGGCTCTGGGCGGAGAGGGCGGTTTTATGGGCGGGATCGAAGTTCTGCAAACCCAACACCCTGAACGCTTCAATTCGATTGGAGGAAAGGACGCATCCGTCCCCTTTGGAACCATTTTCACCGGCGTGGCCATAATAAATTTTTTCTATTGGACCACAAATCAGCAAATCATTCAGCGGACCCTGGGCGCGTCCTCCCTGGCGGAAGGGCAAAAAGGGGTATTATTGACCGGAGCCTTAAAACTGTTGGGGCCGATGTACTTGGTTTTACCGGGGATTATCGCCTATGCTCTTTTTCAGGGAGAGGATGTGGCGTCTGTGGATGCGTATGGTCGTCTGGTGAACCGGGTGCTGCCGACCGCTTTGGCCGGTTTTTTTGCCGCGGCCATGATGGGAGCCATCCTTTCCAGTTTTAATTCTGCGCTGAACAGTACCTGCACCTTGTTCAGTCTCGGGGTCTACAAGGGCATGTGGAAAAAAGACGCCGATGAAGAGCAGGTGGTGCGTTCCGGAAAAATTTTCGGCTGGGTCATGTCGATTACCGCAATGTTGGTTGCGCCCATGTTGGCGGGGCAGGACAGTATCTTTTCATATTTGCAGAAAATGAACACCATCTATTTTATTCCCATTTTTGCGGTGGTGCTCATGGGATTGCTCAACAAGCGGGTGCCGGACCGGGCGGCTGATATCAGTTTGTTAGGCGGGGTGATCTTTATTGCCGGGGGGTATTTTATCCCCGCATTGAATCAATACGTGAGTAAAATAAATGACTACCATTTCTCGGGACTGGTGTTTGCGGGGCTGATCGGCTTTATGTTGCTGATGAGTAAAGTGGCTCCCCGTCCGGAAGCCTGGGTGCATGAAGATGCGCAGGCGGTAAATCTGACGCCCTGGAAAGGCGCCCCGGTGGCTGGCGCATTTCTGGTGTTGGCAGTGTTGACCATCTATGCCGTGTTTGCGGACTTTTCGGTTTTGTAGTTCGATTGGGATACGGGACTTCGGGACGAAGTCGGTCCGGAGGGCCCGCGTCTCCCTGGCCGTCGCGAGCGACAGCTCGGGCAGGCGCGGTCCAGCAACCTTTCACTTCCCTTGTGGTACGGGACTTCGGGACGAAGTCGGTCCGGAGGGCCCGCGTCCCGCGGTCCAGCAACCTTTCATTTCCCTGCGGTACGGGACTTCGGGACGAAGTCGGTCCGGAGGGCCCGCGTCTCGCGGTCCAGCAACCTTTCATTTCCCTGCGGTACGGGACTTCGGGACGAAGTCGGCCCGGAGGGCCCGCGGTCCAGCAACCTTTGTATCCCGCCAAATTACCGTATAAGGTGTGCCGCCGCAAAGCCCAGAAGGGTTCCGCAACCCAGCAGAATGCCGGTTCTTTTGATCAGCAGGTTGCTTTTGATCCACCGCTGAACCTTCGCGCGCTTGGTGCTGCACATTACTGATACCGCTTCGCCCCGACGGAAACGTTGTAAATCATCCACAAAGGTGGACATTTGCTGATAACGGTTGGCGGGATCTTTGGCCAAAGCTTTCATCACGATGGCATCCAGTTCCGGGGGAACCATGCGGTAGGGCTCTTTGGTGGCCGGGGAGACAAAGGGTTCTTCACAGATCTTTTTCAGCAACTCGTCCCGGTTGGCACCAAATACCAGGGGGCGGTAAATGAGGCATTCGTACAAAACGGCGCCTAAACTGAAGATGTCCACTCTTTCGTCAATATCCGTGCGGCCTCTGGCTTGTTCGGGTGCCATATAGCGGGGAGTACCGTATACTTTTCCGTATTCGGTATCATCCATGTCTCCCTCAAGGCTGGGAGGAAGTTTGTATTCCACCTGCTCTTCTTCTTCCCCGTCCATAATTTTGGCCACGCCCCAGTCCATCACCATCACTTCACCAAAAGCGCCGACCATAATGTTGCCGGGCTTGATATCCCGATGCACCACGCCACAGGCATGGGCGTAGGCCAGGGCCTGACCGACCTGAATGAGTAAATCGATTAAAACTTCCCTGGAGCGGAAGCGGTCGAATTTCCGGTCGCGTGCGCTGATTCCTTTGAGAATGATATTCAGGGCATCTCCCCGAATTTCTTTCATGGTAAAATAAGGGTTTCCTTCCGGATCTTGACCCATTTCGTAAATGGGGACGGTGGAAGGATGCTGAATCAGAGCAGTGACCCGCGCTTCACGCAAAAAGCGTCGACTGACATCCGGACTGTCCCGGTGCTCTTGTTTAAGGAGCTTAAGGATGACATCCCGATTCAGGTAACGGTCCCGGGTGCGGAATAAAACGCCGCCCCCGCCTTCTTTAAAGGGGGTCATCTCCGTGAAGTGTTCTTTCCAACTGCAATCCGGCGAAGGCAAAGCGGCGTCGGTTACGTTTCTATGGAGCCGGGGTTGCGCCGGAGGAATGTTGGAAGAAGTGCTCATAAGTTAAGTCTCTTCTTTCGTCTATGTTGTAAAGGCAAGAGCATGCAACACAAAAGAGTAATTTTAAGA
Source organism: uncultured Verrucomicrobiota bacterium (assembly GCA_937127435.1). Lineage (GTDB taxonomy): Bacteria > Verrucomicrobiota > Kiritimatiellia > SS1-B-03-39 > UBA6053 > UBA6053. Next base: position 80,387 of record CAKZLZ010000187.1, read on the forward strand.
AATTAAATACAAATATGTATTAAAAAGATCGTTATTAACATAAATGTATCTGAATCCTGTAGCGTAAAAATGGGTGTATCCGGATTATAAATATTTTAAATGGTTTGTTTATAAGGGTTTACGAAGTACGCTAAAAACTTGGCACGGGCTTTGCTATCTTTTCAACCGCCTCAGATAAACGAGAGATAATTTAATTCTAAACCCAGCGTGGCTAAAGCGGTCACGTAATCCCAAGTAAAAATAATAAAAAAAGGTATGAACATGAAAAAGATGATATGGCTCCCTATTCTTGGAGCATTTTTAATGAGTTGCGGAATGGCCTACGGTCAGGAAGCAGAAGTGATGGAAGTGGTTGAAGAGGTTGTAGCGGTTTCTGATGCCGACGTCCTCGGATTTGCAGTGGATAACCTTTTCCTGCTTTTGGCAGCGGTATTGGTAATCTTCATGCAGGCTGGTTTCGCGATTTTAGAATCCGGACTGAATCACTCTAAAAACACAGTTAACATTTTGATGAAAAACGTAATGGATTTCGCCATCGGCGTTCTTCTTTACTTCTTCATCGGTTACGGAATCATGTACGGTGACGGAAATGGCTATTTCGCCTTTGACGGACCTGTATCCTTTGATGCATCCGAACAGACCATCGCTGCTGGCGAGCTTACCACCATGGTAGACTTCCTCTTCCAGGCTGCTTTTGCCGCGACTGCCGCGACCATTGTATCCGGTGCGGTTGCCGGTCGTATGAAATTCGCAGCTTACATGATCTACACCGTTGTACTGACTGGCGTTATCTATCCGATCTCCGGTTACTGGAAATGGGGTGGAGGTTGGTTGGATGCCATGGGCTTCTACGACTTCGCGGGTTCCATTGTGGTACATGCGGTCGGTGGATTCGCCGGTCTGGCGGGTGCGATCGTTCTCGGACCTCGTATCGGACGTTTTGGCAAAGACAAAACTGCAATGCCCGGTCACAACCTGACTTTCGCTGCTCTGGGTGTATTCATCCTCTTGATCGGCTGGTTCGGATTTAACCCCGGTTCTCAGCTCGCCATTGTCGGTGCGGATAACACCTTGGCTGTAATGTTGATCGCTGTGAACACCACCTTGGCTGCTGCAGCCGGTGCGGTTTCTGCCCTGGTTCTGTCCTGGGTCCTCGACAAAAAACCCGACTTGACCATGGCTCTTAACGGAATCCTGGCCGGTCTGGTAGGTATCACCGCTAACTGTGACGGTGTAACCAACGGCGAGTCAATCGTCATTGGTGTAGTTGCAGGTCTGCTGGTTGTTGCCGGTATCAAACTTCTTGAAGCTGTTAAAATTGACGACCCCGTTGGTGCATGGCCCGTTCACGGTCTCTGCGGACTCTGGGGCGGTATCGCCACCGGTATCTTCGGTGACTACTCTGACGGATATGGTAACATGACCGCTCAGATCACCGGATCAATTGTCATCGCAGCTTACGCTTTCGTCACAATGTTCATCCTGTTCACCATCCTCAAAGCTGTAGGCGTACTCCGCGTCAGTGAAGAAGATGAAATGGTCGGTCTCGACCTGAGTGAGCATGGACACAGCGCATACGGCGAATAATTGGATTGTGTCTCCTAAAACGGATTCGGCGTGGGAACCGAATCCACCCGCCCTCCTCTCCTTCGGGAGAGGGGGGCTTCTTTTTTTGAATACGAACTTCGAACCCTGGCCGCCGGGGCGTCCTACGGGCAGGCATCCAACGCCGAACCACGCCTTCGGCGTGGTTCAGCGTTCGCTTTCAATCTTCCAGCTATTTTTGCTCCACAAAAATAAGCTGGTCCGGCACATCGGGATCGATATCCGCCACCAGCGTCTGGCCGTCCATGACCTTGCCAGCCAGCAGTTCTTCCGCCAGGCGGTCGACCACCAATCTTTGCACGGCCCGTTTGAGCGGACGCGCGCCGTAGGCGGGATCGTATCCGGCTTTGGCCAATAGTTCTTTGGCTTCCGCGGTCAATGTCAGTTGAATCCGCTTGTCGGCCAACAGTTTTTCGACCCTGGCCAGTTGCAGATCCACAATATTCTGAATTTGTTCGAAGCGCAGACTGTGGAAAACAATGGTCTCATCCACCCGGTTTAAGAACTCGGGACGGAAGTGGTGACGCAATTCTTCAAAAACGTCGTTTTCCAGTTTGGTGAAGCCGGCCGCATCATCGGGCGACAGATTTGTAACCGCATCGTGAATGCGGGCGCCGCCAATATTGGAGGTCATGATCAGGATGGTGTTGGTGAAATCCACCGTCCGTCCCTGTCCGTCGGTCAGGCGTCCGTCGTCGAGAACCTGCAAAAGGACATTAAATACATCCGGATGTGCTTTTTCGATTTCGTCGAACAGCAGTACACTGTAGGGTTTTCGGCGAATGGCTTCGGTCAACGCGCCACCCTGATCGTATCCGACGTATCCGGGAGGAGCCCCGATCAGTCGGCTGACCGCATGTTTTTCCATATATTCGGACATGTCGATACGGATCATGGCCTGCTCATCATCAAACAGGAATCCGGCCAATGCCCGCGCCAATTCGGTTTTACCCACCCCGGTCGGTCCGAGGAAAATAAACGATCCGATGGGGCGGTTGGGATCCTGCAATCCGGAACGGGAGCGTCGAACTGCCGCCGAAACCGCGGCGACCGCCCGATCTTGACCAATCACACGTTCTTGTAGCTTTTCGTCAATCAGTTGGAGTTTCTCCCGTTCGCCCTGGAGCAATTTGCTGACAGGAACATGGGTCCACATCGAAACGATCTCCGCGATGTCTTCCGCGTCGACCTCCTGTTTAAGCATACTCTTATCTTTTTGGAATTCCGCCAGCTTCGCTTTGGCTTCGGTGATCTGTTTTTCGGTGGACGGAATTTTTCCATAGAGAATTTCCGCCGCCAATTGCAGGTCATTGTTGCGTTTTGCCTGTTCTGCCTGGGCCCGCAACAAATCCAAAGCTTCAGAGAGGCTGGAAATATCGGAGATTAGTTTCTTCTCCTGTTGCCAGTGCGCTTTCATGCCTGCACTTTTCTCCTTCAGCTCCGCCAATTCAGATTCCAAATCTTTTAAGCGCTGCTTGGAGGCTTCGTCTTTTTCCTTTTTTAAGCCTTCGCGTTCAATTTCCAGCTGCATAACCCGGCGTTCGACTTCGTCGATTTCGGTGGGCATGCTGTCAATTTCCATACGGGTACGCGAAGCGGCTTCGTCCATAAGGTCGATGGCTTTGTCCGGCAGGAAGCGGTCACTAATATAGCGATGGGAGAGGGTGACGGCGGCCACCAGGGCGTTGTCCTGAATCCGCACTCCGTGATGGACTTCGTAGCGTTCACGCAGTCCGCGCAAAATCGCGATCGACGCTTCGACCGTCGGTTCATCCACGACCACTTGTTGAAAGCGGCGCTCCAGGGCAGGGTCTTTTTCGATGTATTTTCGGTATTCATCCAGGGTGGTGGCGCCGATACAGCGCAACTCCCCCCGGGCGAGCGGCGGTTTGATCATGTTTGATGCATCGACGGCACCTTCCGCGCCACCGGCACCGACCAGGGTGTGGAGTTCGTCGATGAACAACACGATTTCGCCTTCGGCGTCCATCACTTCTTTGATGAAAGCTTTAAAGCGGTCTTCGAATTCCCCCCGGTATTTCGCACCGGCCAGCATCGAGCCGATATCCAGGGAGATGACCCGTTTGTCTTTCAGGCTTTCCGGCACGTCGCCGGCGACAATGCGCAGGGCCAATCCTTCGGCAATTGCGGTTTTACCCACTCCGGGTTCGCCGATGAGCACCGGATTGTTTTTGGTGCGGCGGGAGAGAACCTGGACCACGCGGCGGATTTCGGTGTCCCGGCCAATGACCGGATCGAGTTTTTGGTCGCGTGCCACCTGGGTGAGATCGCGCCCGTACTTTTCGAGTACGTTGTATTTGTCTTCAGCATTTTGATCATTCACGGTTTGTTTCCCTCGGTAGGTTTGTATTTCTTTTTTAAGTTGTGCGGAGCTGAGGCCCTGTTGTTTAAAGTATTCGGCCACTTTGCCGCGGGTTTGCTCTGTCATGGCGAGCAACAGGTGTTCGGTGCTCAGATATTGATCGTGCATGTCCTTGGAAATGTTGTTGGCGCGGTTGAGGAGGTCCTGCAAATCTTTGCCGACACCTTGCTGGACCGAAGTGCCTTGTACCACCGGCAGGGCGTCCATCCATTTCCGGGTCTGCGTTTTCAGATCGTCGATGTTGATTCCTGCACGCGAGAGCAGGGGTTGAGTGACACCGTCCGCCTGATTTATCATGGCCGATAGGAGGTGGGGCACATCCAACTCTGCATGCGAAGATTCCTGCATCAGCGACTGGGCCGCCGCCAACACCTGTTGGGTTTTATGGGTCATTTTTTCCGGGTTCATTGAAAACTCCTTTTTGTTTCTTTTGAGTATATTTTATATAAAGTGTTCAAATGTAACAATCTAAATAATATGTCCCCCGTAAATATGAGAAAGAATGACTCAATTTATTTACTTAAAGGGTTGTGGTTGAATCCTTTTATAAAAATGAGTAAATATGTCTCATGTAAACGCGACATTTATTTGAAAAGGGTCTGGTTTTTCGATGAAACGGGTTAAACGGAGTCAACGTAAATGAAAACCGAACCCCTCAAAGGGGGCTTGAAAAGGGGCATCAACTTCATATCCACACCTGAATAATTCAGATATAGAAATGGAATAATGTTTTGAGAATACACATTATCAGCCCCATGGGTATCATCGTTTATCAACTCAATAACCATAGATACATCAGTGGCATTGGGCTTGGGACCTGTGTGAATCACTTGTCCTTCTTTAATCCAGCCAAGATATGTATCTCCTGACATAGTAACTCCGTTGATTTCGTCAGGCATATTGACGTGATCGACCATAGTAAGTTCATAGGTGTTAGGACCGATAATGACCCAGTTATCATCCACCGCCTCGGAGTTGATTTCTGCCGTAGTTGCAGTGATAGTTCCTATACTGTCACCATCTCCAACAGCCGTCCAAGTTGTAACCAGGTCGGGGGTAACCACATCATTGGTAGAATGAAATGCATCGGCTCCAGAGTATGCGGAATCTATGATTCTCCATTTAGACCCATCCCACTCCATAAGCCAATTTCCAGAAGAGTGAGCGTAGGTATTTCTGTCCATTGAAGATCCGGATATATTCCAAGTCCCGTCTACGGGGTATAATGCTCCTGTTCCAGTAGCACTCCACCCTGAAAACTCCAGATCACCAGTTGCCACGGTTTTCTGGTGTACGTTTCCAATATACTGCTCGATCCGATTTGCTTCTCCAGTTACGCAAACCATGCCCCCTTCGGTAATTCCTGTCAGTGCTAGCTTGGCGGTGTTGGTGGTTACGTTGTTCAATTGAAAACTAGAGGCGTATCCAGGTAGTTTTCCTGTTCCGGGATTAGCCAAAGGCCGCGCGAACCAGCTCTCATCATTGGTTACATTCGTATTTTCGAGCAGGTATTCAATCGTCGGGTACCCCCCGATAAGCTGATCAGTCTGGATTACCCGCATCCCTTTGTATGGAACTACAGCCGGGTCCATCCCACTATAGGTAGCAAGCAGTTTACGTGCGGTGGCGTCTGCGACTTCAATGTAATCAGCAAAAGCGGCCGCTTTTATTAGGTCAGTGTCGTTGGGAGTTAAATGAATTGGCATATGGGCCTCTTATATTTCAGTAGTTAGAATATTTCCAGAGTTGGTGATGCTGACAGCAAATTGGCTTCCTAAAGGGGATTTAAGCACCAACCCTTGGGAAGCGGTGATGCCTGGAATGGCCGCGGTAGCTGCGGTTTCGAGGTTGCCGGCATTGGTGACGGTGAGAATCCAGGCCTGTCCATCCGGGGATTCGAGCAGGACGGTGCCGGTAAGGGCGTAGGGTTGGTCATCCTCACCTGCGTAGGCCTGGGGATCGATAGTGACCGGAAATTTATAGGTCAGCGGATTTTGGCTACCGTCCTGGACTTCGATATCGATTTGCAGGGTTTTGGGACTGGCGGAGGCCTCAAACAGCTCCGAAAGCTCATCCGTTTTCAAGGAAAACAGGGTCTCGTAGTAGAAATCATCCCCGTCCTGTACCTCAGTAAAGGCATCGGCAAAAACCAGTAGATCCCCGGAAATCACACCGGAAGTGGTCAAACGTCCGCCCAAAACCAGATTTTCACCCGCCCCCAGTTGCTGTGAGCTGGACAGCTCTCCTAATTGCCCCTTTTCCCGAAAGTAGATCCGTAAAGGGAACACATCTGCTTGGGTCCAGCGGATACTCTGCGTAAGCTTCGCAGAGTACATGCCGTCAAGTAGCGGACTGTCAGGTTGATGGATATCAAGATAAAGGTTGTAGGCTTTTGACCAACTCATGATGTGAACTTATGGGGTTGCATGAAACCAATTCGGTTCCGAGCCGAAATCGGACGTTCAATTAATGGATAAAGACTACCTTAAATCACCCTACACCTCATTTTACTCTGGCGGGTTTCAACTTCCGCTTAGGATCATTCACCAACTGTCAGAGTGACAGTCCCATTCTGGGCCAAATCCAATGCCCCGTATGCTCCATACTCATCTTCGACCATTCCATCACCGCCTACGGCCGTGATGTTGTTGCTAATCACGATAGGACTATCAAAATCCGGGTCTGACACCGAACCCTGAAACAGGGTGATAGTCGTTTCATAATACTCTTCATATAAAAAGTATGCGGAAATTGAAGCACTCGCAGTCGTAGAGGTTAAAGCTGTCGTGAGATAAATAGGCAAAATATAAACCCGATAATCCGGACCCGCGCCCGCCTTGTCCCGCAGAATCAGCCATCCTATTAGGTGGTAAAACCTAGATGCATCCTCGCTCCACTCTTTCCCGCCAATAGAGGAAAAACCCTTCTTTGAACCGGAAAACAAGTTATACCTTGCTTCCCATTTACTTCCATCATCCGCAGTAATCTCCCCTGAGTATTCGGGGACGTTTGTTTGAGCTCTCCACACAACTGGATTCCCTGCATAAAACCCTATGGCTGTATTTCCGTAAACAATCGGTTCATCATCTGGGTCATCCTGGGTGATCTCAAATTCTAATGTGGTGGGTGCTTCCCTTGGGGTAGATGGATGCCATTCTCCGGGGTTTATCGCTTCCCACCATGCGGGATTCCGGTAGGTGTACTCCACAAAATCCAGATCCTTCGTGCCTGACACGTACCCGTCCTCATCCGGTGTCCAGTCTGACCTGGCAGAGGCTTTTGCATATCGGGCTTCCCATATCACATTTCCAGACCCATCTTCCTGAACAAGATCCACTTCGATTTTGTCAGTTGAGTGGTAAGGAGCGTGATCAAGATAGTAGTCTGCATCATCAGGTGTGGGGTAGATTTCATCGGAGGCATCCCTTACACTTATGGTTCGGGTTCCTGCATTTATCCACTGACCATCCAACAACTTTGTATCACATACTACTGCTCCCGAATAAACATCCTGTGCAGAGGCACTGGTAACAGATCCGCTTGAGTTATGCGGATCCAAGGCAGACATCTTTCGTGCAGAAAATGAAGCCCTCATTGATCCATCCGTTACAACCGTACTCAAAATAGGGGAAGGATCGTATTCATCCCCAACGCCGGAAAAATCAAAGTCCCACTCCACAACTCGTTCAGTATCTGGATCATCCCCATTAACAAATAGATAAAACGTCATCACGCTTGTGGTATCATTCCAAGATAACCCCGCCCTAAGTGTAATAGGATTCTCGGCATTAACAAGATCCTCGTCCCTGATGGCAAGCATGAACCCTCCAAGATCGGACAAATCACCAATCAAGAGGCTTTCCCTGAAAATTTCATTTTTTCCGGAAAGGCGCAACACATCATAAGTGTTTCCGTCGTGCTCAAATGAGGCTATATCTTCCCCATTGAAATCCACCACAAACCCGCCTTGCACAACCCATCCTTTATGAACGACTTCATTTCCTGACGGGGATTCAAGGTCATCAAACCACGTCCAAAGCGGTTCACAACACACCACCCCATTCGAAGGGTTACTTTGCACCTCAATCGCCGGGGTTAAGCTCTGAAGAAGATAGTGGGTGGTCCTGACTGCCGGCATATCAAGCCCCTATCCAAACCCCACCGCAGCGACGGAGAAGCAGAGAATTAAACCAAAGTTGGCGGCAAACCACATATTCAGGAACCACAGGGTCCGCCTCATCATCCTCCGGCACCGTATAATAAACATGGGTGGCAACGTGGAACAAACCCCCTTCACCTTCGTCGGTATCAGCCGGCAATGACGTTCCGGCCCCCATCGTGATCCCGGTGATTTCTCCCCCGGCTGATGCTGTACAGGCACAGTACAGGACCCCTGACGTACCGCTTGCGATCGTGAGATATGGGAAACCCGCCTCCGGATCTCCGTCGATGTTCTGGCCAATGTCATCCCCACCGATGGTGGGCGTCACATTGTTTATTTGACCCGCCTCCGGTGCGATCCGCAAGGCTTCAGAAGGATCCGTTATCGATACGATATTAGGATACCAGGGCGGCGCAACACTGGATTCCGTAGAGGTCCTTCGCGACTTTTTTTGGATGGCCTCCAGCGAGAGCCCGCCAGAACCCGCGGATGATACCCGCACCGTGGCCGAACTGTGCAGTTGTTGAGACTTCAAATAAAGAATAAGTTCACGTGCCCAGGAGTGCTTAATAGGAGAGTTTGGCGGTGGGATACTGGGTAATTTCATAATCAACTCTCTGAAATGTAATAATCAGTTTCCAACGCCTCAAAACCCTGGTATTCGATATTCCGAACCCACCGGCCATTCGTTCCCGAACGAGTCGCCCGGTCAACCACCTTCAGCCATGTATAGCCATCAGGACAGGCTTCAAAAGGCTTCGAGCCACGATACACATTGCAAGGTTGAGTTGAAGGTTCTGTATCATACAGCGAAGAGATTCGGGCCACAGGATACGAAAATTGATACGCATCGATTCCCTTGGCATATCTCTGAGCGTAATGCTGGGCATTTGCGACCAAAGTCAGGTAGACGTTTACAGTGAGAATAGGCCGGAATTTGTATTCAGACCTTTTGGTCACATCCTCCTCAAGTTTCCAATTCTCAATCGCCAATTTATCATACACGGAGAGCGCTTTATCACCTCCCGACTCATAAATAGGATGAGAGATCAAAGGACGCTCCACCGTAACCCAATCGATTTCATACACCTCTGACTGACGGGACGTAGGACTGGAGACAGATTGGAAGTCGCTCGTTTCCGTAGTGACCTCCAAAAGGCCTTTCCCAGCTTCCAGCTTGCGAACCCGGGAAAGCACCACCGGCAGTCCCCGATAGTTCAACCCCTTGCGAGGAGCATTAGAGAGGCACAATTCATAAGGCCCCTCAAAACGCCAAATCTGACTGGTCGTATCCCCATAAACCGTCTCCGGACTATCAAACTGTTCAGCCAGCTCCCTCGAACCCTTCCAAATCACACTCATGACCAACTCCCTGGCATAGGTTTACTAGTGTTCCGTTCAATTTTATCCAGATACGCCCCCATTTTCTCCATCAGTTGTTCCGTTTTCTGTCGCCGATTATCAGCTGTCACATCCCGGCCACCCCCAAGGAAAAGCCCCAGCCTGGCAAAACGATCGACCTCCGGTTCCGGAGAAGAGACCCTTGATACCCTCTCATTCTCAGAGAGAGCATCCTTTTCTTCTTTACGATCCAACGCCTCCTGGTCTTTCAATTTGAGCTGATTAATTTTCAACAAACCATCTTCAAGACGCTCAATTTCATCTCTGACCGAGGCTATTTGACCAGGCAACGAATCCAATAAATCAGCATCAGAGCTCTCTGTTTGAGAGAGCAAAAGCTCATATTGCTTTTTAGCCTCCTCAATTCTTTCCAAAATTGGATCTGCATCTCTATTGTTTATCGCATTGTTAAAAACGTTTTCTTTTTCCCTGCTGGACGCGTCTTCAGTGATGGCCTGTTCTGCCGCCTTACGTGCTTCCTCTGTTGCCTCGTAAGCCTTCCGTTTCGCGGCGGAAGCTCTGTATTCCGCTTCCTGATCAGCCTTCTTTTTCTGAGATGCCAACTGTTCATCAGATATTTTAGAAATTTCCTTCGCTACCGCCCTGTAGGTATCAGCAAGCGAATAATAAACATCAATAGCCTGTTCAGCTTCTTTGCTCATTTCACCGCTACCGCCGAAACCACCATTTCGACGTTCATCCTCTGCAATTTTCAATGCCCTGTCCCGGGCCTCGATAGCAGCCTGCTCAGCCTCACGAATAAGATCCTGTTTCTCTTTCTCAGAGGTAACAGAACCAGCCCTTTCACGGATACTACCCATATTAGATTTAGCCGCATTATAATTTTGGTCCAGATCCTGGATCCGTTTCACCTTCGCGGCCGCCTCATTCAGACCATCAACCATGGGATCCAGCCAGCTCTTCACCCAATTACCCATAGGGATCAGCACCAACTGATCAAAGTTATCATGCAAGGTTGAAAGCGCCCCCTCACCGGTCTGGGACATCTCTTCCATCATGCCATTAAACTGACCACCCTCATCCGTCAGCCGGCGGATCGCCTCTTCCAATTCCGCAAAGCCCACTTTCCCCTGGGAAGCCAATTTCTTCACTTCGCCTTCCGTCACACCCAAGATATCCGCAAACTGAGAAATCACCGGGATCCCCCGGCCGGTCAGCTGATTGATATCCTCTGCAAATAAAGTTCCTTGGATCCGGGCCTTCCCGTAAATCTCCGCCAGAGCGGTAATTTCCATACCCACACCGGAAGAGATATCCCCCAATCGGGTCAATTCATCGATCACATCCTTCGAGTTACTGCCAAAAGCGACCAGCATCCGGGTGGCCTGCTGCAGCTGTGCGGTTTGCAAAGGCGTTTCCCCGGCCTTCTGAAGGACCCGGTTCATCAGGGCCTCAGATTCCTGCATACTGCCCAGCAAAACCTTCAGCCGTACGGTTTCAGCCTCTACGGAGTTCGCGATGCCCAACCCTTCGTTTGCCAGGGAAACCGCTTTCCGGGCAGCCGCAAGGGCAAGATAAGAACCCGCCAAAGCCTTCACCGCAGTAGAGGCCCGCATAGCCGGCGCGGACTGCCCGCCAATGTCCTGCGAGATCCCCGCCAACTCCTGTTTGGATTGAGTCAACCCCTGGCGAAAATCCGAATTATCAATCTCAATTTTGTATTCCAGATCACCGGCCATCATTTTCCCCTACCTGAGTTAAAAACGCTTTCAGTTCATCCTTGTTTTTAGAGATAAATTCCCGCTTCGCCAAATTGCCGGCGTCCTCATCGCCGTTGGCAAATTTCCGCTGACGCATCATGATAAACATCGAGGCCAGCGGAACTTCCTGCAGTGCTCGCTTTGCCTCCCAACCATACTGATGGCAGACGCAATCCAGCACAGATATTACCCAGCCGTTTCCCGATAGATTGGGGCTTCTGATTTTAGAAAGGAGGGTGTCGACTTCATCTTTGGGCTTTTTTTTTCCGAGGATTTAGGCAGCGGGGCAAACCCCGCCTTCATCTGCCGGTCACAAGCCAGTACAAGTTTGGTGACATCTACAGGCCGGATGCACTCTGCAAAATCCATCACCCGCATTTCCCAATCCTGGCGACCAGACCACGCTGCCTCACAAACCGCATCCGGATCCCCGGCCATGGCAAAGATCAGCTCCGCACTCTGAAGAAAATTCAACGCCGGATTCTTCACAGTAAGCATGGGATGCTCAATCCGCTCCAGCACCAACTGAGCCTGCAGAGTGTAAGGGCGGATACTCAGCCCACCCACATGAATGGGAGAGACCAGCAACGCATCAATAACGGGATCCGGTGTTTCACTCATGATTCTTAAGCCAGCGTCATCGCCGCAAATTTCTTCACATTGATGGTGAAAATCACAAAACTTTCGATTTTGAAATTTTCCTCCGAGTCCTGAACCACACCAGTCACCCCCGCCGCGGTCAAGGAATCGCCATTAGAAGGCAGTGCCGCATCATCAAGTGCCAGAATTTCCAAAGACACCTCATCAAAGTTATCGTACTGCAATTCCGCAATGGTTTCCGCATCCGGATTCTTCACATAAGATTTATTATTCCCTTTACGACGACGGCAACCCATGATGATTCCGAGAGTCGAGGTTCCGGCTCCGCTGGTCCCCCAGCGGGCAGCAGTCAGCCCAGACACAGTTCCAAGTAGAGATACACTCATTTTATTCAGCTCCTATAACTAAGGTTAGATCCGGCGAGCCGGAGAGAAAAATTCAATTCATAAGCAGACAAAGGCATTCCATCCGGAAGCGTGACCAGACTCTTGCCCTGATACTTCGGATGCTTCTCGGTTGTTTCCCCGGGATAGACTTTCGACATCACCCGGTCGTGAACCAAAGTGCAGCGCTCCGTGAGAGACAAAAGGTTTTTCGATTCATCCACCTCCAGCCCCCGGTTCTGAGCCACGAATACACCCACCTGCTGATTCAGCCACACCACAGGGCCCTGCTGATCCGGGCCATCGCCTTTATCCAGGACCACACAGAAAAACGCAGCAGGCGAAGCCACAAGCAATTCCAACGCATGATAAGGATCCCGGGCCATCAACACACGGCCGGCCAAAGGTTCGACCAACCCTTTCAAATCCTCATGCAAGACTTTCAGAAACTGAGCAGGATTGGTGACTACAGTACTCACAGAGACATCCTCCCGGATGAAGAATGGGTGCGGGCATCTTCAGAGATAAAAGACACAGAAGGTTTTTCCCGCTCATGGTCCGGAGTTAAAGGCTCATCACCTTTCCCAATGCGTGAAAGGCGGACGCGAATCTGCTTCGCGCGGGCCTCCCAGGGATTGGCATCGCCGGACATACCCCGGCGGAGATAGAGAGACTCAAGGACAATGATTCGGGCGGCCGTCGCCACCACAGCGGGAAAAGGAGAGGTAAAAGGCGTGCTGTAACGCTGGCCCAGAAAAGCGTCCACCTCGGAAGACGCATTCAAAATAATCTGATCCAACAAGCCCGGGTCCGCAGAGCCATCTCCATCATCATCCAACGCCTGACGCAGAAACTGCGGAGGGATGGAAGCTTCGATTTCGGCTTGGGTGGTGTAAGGCATGGGATTGGAAATTGAGGAAATATGTAGAAGGAGGAAAAAAGCGGGGACGGAGGGAAAACAACAACAAGAGGACAAACAAACAAAATCCTCCGCCCCCGCTTAAGGGGTTATGGCGTCAAAACCTTAAAGGCTTTTAAAACCTCCGTACACCAGGTGGGGGAAAGTCGGGAACGCTTCCGCGCGACCATCCGCCAGGGCAACCGCGGCCCCTTCCTTCTCAACGTGATAGTAATCCGTCGGAAGTTTAGGTTTCGGAGTTTTCGGGATGATCACACCGATCGGCTTGATCACACCACTCTGATCCACCAGGAACCAATAGTTCGCGTAATCACCCGCGATGTCCGGAAGAACCACCACTTTCACCCGGTCCGCATTCACGTTGGTGGCACCATTCGCATCGATCGCACGGACCAGAGTTTTGGCAGCCGTTTCCAGAGCCGGCCCCACATACAAATGAGTGAACCGCGTGCGGCAGGGTTTCCCGTTCGCAAACTTCCAGGTGGCCGGTTTAGCCAAAGCCGCTTCAAAGCTGGTGGCATCCAGCGCCACAGTCACCAAGTTGGAAATCGTATTCTTCCCGTACTTGTGAGAAGTAGAGAAGATCGGCTTCCCGGTGAAACAGGTTTTATTCAGGAGGAAAACCTCCATGATAATTTCACCCTTCAGGACTTCCCACATCTTGGCCATGTCCGTAAGCATGTCCATGTAGATGCCGTAATCATCCTCTTCCAAAGCCTTCATGGCAATCGCCACAGAGTCTTCGAAAGAACGGGCAATCACCTGGAAAATTCCGGTTTTCACATTGTTGATCACCCGGTCACCCGCCCATTCCCGGAAGCCCGGAAAGAAGTCGCTGAAAGGGAAGTCCGTGATGGACTTGGCTCCACTGAACTCCCGGAACAATCCGCTCATTTCAGTGAGGCTGTTTTTCGTGTACTCATCCGCCAGACCCCGCTTGAACGCAACGTCCACTGCACGCTGAAGGATGGTTAAGTTTGCTGTATTAATTTCCATAATTCAATTTTCCTTTGGGTTAACTCGCAGCGATAGCGGCATCCGCTTCGGCTTTGGTATAACGGCCCGCAAGCCGGGTATCGACCAGCACACCGAGAGATGCATCCACAGCCAGGATTTCACCGGCGATAATCGCATTCGAGGTTTCGGCAGCCGGGCCAACCGTTTGGTTGTCGACCACACAGGCGCTGGTACCGATATGAGCGGCCGTGATGTTTCCATCATTGTCATACCAGAAGGCACCACGCTTCACCTTGACCGATTCACCATCGGCAGAATTATCCACGGATTGCTCACAACGCCCGCGAACCTTCAGGCCGGCAGTATCCGCAGCATTCACCGCTTCGCCATTGGCATCCAGAGCGACCAGGGCACCGGCAAAGATGACTTCCGCATCCTTCACAGTTTCCAGATTATGAACCCCTGCGGATTCGGGAGAGTTACGTTCAGCAGTTAAAGCAGCCATTATTCAGTCTCCTTCTTGGTAGTGGTCAAATATTCACCAGCCTGCAGTTGCTCAACCGAGAAGCCGGTGGCACGCGCGACAGAATCGAGTACAGGATTTGAAACCTGGGAGGTTTCAACCTTGCGGGTTTTCCCTTCACTGCTCAAAGGCACGGTGACCGGAAGTTTCTCGATCATGCTTTTCAGCTTGGGCAGGGGAAAGTCGACCAGCTCCTCAGCAGACAAAGGAATCACCTTGCCGTCACGGGTGGCAGATTCGACCAGCGCATCGCGCTGTATAGATTCGACCGTTCCGGAGAGAGCCATCACAGACGCGCTCAAGGCCACGACCTGTTTATTCTCCTCAGCGGAATTGCCTTCGGGGGTCGGCGACAAAGCGTCGACCTTCGCAAGCAGATTATTTACATCTCCCTGCAGCTGCTGAAACGCAGCCAATTCATCTTCATTCATGGATTTCTCCGGTGGGTTAGGTTTAGCCGAAACATCATCATCGACGCCTTCGGTAGAAAAAAAGTGAAGCCCCGACACCGCGCCATTGCGGACCAAAGCTGTGGAGTGGATCCCCGTTACCCGACGATCCTCATTCAGGTAGGGAGCCGGAGAGATGTCTTCATAATTCAACGCCTCCGCGATCCCCGCCGGCGTCCACACAATGTCATCCAGGAAAAGGCCCTCACCAGGCACCAACACCGGCGCACCATAGCCGGCAACCTTGCGCGGCTCACTGGAAGATTCAAAAGCAGAGGTCCCCGGAAGCGTGTTGTGCTCGAAATCAATCGCGATCCGCTCTTTCCCCAAACGCATCTGCTCCGCCGCAAATCCCAGGGCGGATTTGTCATCCAGAATGATCTCACCCTTCACAGACTCATTCCTGCCCCAACCCAAAACCTTCAGCCGGGTGGGGAGTTTTGTAGCAGCCTCCCGCTGCTCAGGAGAGAGCGCAGCGGCAAGAGCACCGTGAGAGATTGTAGTAAAAGCTTCGATCAACATGAGAGCGAGTTTGCCTCATATCGAAAAAAATCTCATTTCGCTCTGGCGGGTATTAGGCGGCTGAGTCTTAGGTGTATTTTAGCTTTATAAAGCAAAGGCCCTATAAATCACCTTTGCAGTTTGCTCAGGTATATTACCCTCAACCAATTCTTCTCTGATTAATATTGGAATCAACAGAATTTGAGAGTTAAGATAGATTTCATTGCTGGAATGAAATTATTCATAGTTTGCCTGCTTTCAGGAAGCAAACTGTGTCGAACCGAACAATGGAGAACCCAATGATTCCTGTTATCAAATTAACTTACAGAGGCAGTAAATCTCCAATATTTTTTCCTGTCACCGATGAGGAGCTGACGAGGATCAAAGATACCCTCAAAGAAAGAACGGATCCTTTGCTTTTCATTGAAAGTTCAACAGTGTTTGGGCAAAATATATTCATTTTCCTGAAGAGAATCAAATTTATCAATTTTCTATTAGAGCCCCCTATTGAAGTGTTATGGGATGAAAATGACATAGCTCCCTCGTTCCAGTATTCAGATAAATCTGAACAGGAGACACCAGAGTACCACAACTTCAATTGGGACGTGCTCGTATATTTAGATGGAGAGGATTTTCCCATATGGATTACCGATGCTGATGGCAATGACTGGGTAGACATAACCATTCCGATCATAAACGGTGAAGAGTTCTTAATTGTAAATGATGACGATGGGGAAGATGTTGCGATCCCTTTGGATGCAATCAATTGCATTGTTGGAACTGAAATTAACCGGTATTCTTCAAAACAGATTGACGAAATCCAAAAACACACACTGCCAAAAGAATGGTTATCTGATAACCACAATTAATCAAATTCACACAAACCCGGTCGACTGGAAATATTCGTGTCCCTTCGAGTCATTCGTTGTTAGGCTATTCCAAAAGAGCGCCATTTTACTTTAGGTCGGATCACATAAGACGCAGTTGCCCACTGGTGACACGCCGCATATATCCGATCCGTCCCCGCAATCACCGCATCCTGCCATTAGAACCGTAAAGAGCGGATATGATACCTAGTTGCAGGAAGATCAAGAAGGCTGGCACATCCCTATGTGATGAACCTAGAAACGAAAAAACCTTCCCCCTAAATCAGAGGAACTGCATCAATATTTGTTGAGAACGTCTACCCGCACCGACTTGGTTTGAGGCAGGAATTGTTCTAAATATTCACTCTTGGCATTGAAGTGCTTTCGTGGCACCCTTCATCACACCAATTATTCTCGAATAATAATTATCCCCATATCTAGTAAGCTCCCATTCACCATCTTCACCGATATCAATAAGACCAAGAGCTCTAAACTGCATCATTATTGTATTCCAGCACTCTGGTAATACTCTGTGTTCGACAAATCTATTATTCGGAAATCTTTTAGATAAATAATCAAAAGATTTTTGATCAATAATCCCAGACATTACATCCGATTTCCATCCATGTAATCCTCTTTTTTCTATTAACGCAGGTGCCACCCTTTGAAAGATTTCGTTCCAAGTCATCAAAATTACTTCAGTTCCTTCTCCTGCCTTTCTGAACCTTCCTGTATCAGGATGCTTAGACTCTCGTTTGCAGAAAAACTCCACCTCAAACTCATCATTCCCTCTGGCTAAGTGATCGGTATCTTTTGGACCTTCATTACTAAGTGAGGCAACGAGATCTCTAAGTTTCTCATTATCCCTTTGAAGCCTGAGAGTTTCATCCGTAGATGCTAAAGAGTCCAAAATATCTGCCCTTATCCAACCCTTGGCGGGATACTGTTTTTTCAATTGCGTGATACTTCGGCTAACTTTAGCCCCGAGGTCAGAAGGTGTACTGTACATCTTACATAGTCTTTTTTTTACTAATGCCCTAAATTCATCTAACATACCCTGTAGTTTTTCTTCGCTTTCACACCTTCCGGACTCAAGCTTTAATATATTCTCATGTAGAAAAGCTATTACCGGCTTGCCGGAGTCAAGAGCGTAACGATACTCCATTTCCGTGTAGGATATCTTTGTCTCCGAAGAAATACTTCCATACCTTCCTGCCACTATAACCATATAATAGTCTGATTCATCGATTACCTTCTTTATCCAGTTCCACTGAGTCTCATTTGCAGCTGGAAATAACTCCATTCCCGCAGGCATGCACTCCAACTCTAATAGAGCCTGCATTACTTCACTTCTTTCTTCGAGCAGATCATTGTAAGTGGAACTTACGAAAACTTGATATCTTTTTTCCATTTTTCCGGCGGTTTTAGGTGAACGTCAAGAGGTGGCATGTATTGAGGTACGAACGGAGTTGTCTCCAACTGTCTTGTTAGAGTTTATTTTTCGAATAGCTTGATCCTTTCTTGAATGTAGCCAGCCACTTCAGTCGGAGAATGAGTCTGACCATCCACATATCCATCAGTTTCAAAAACGCCCGAAACCTTATCTTTATCCATTTTGACAAACATTATTCGATCAAAATTCTTTTTCTTAATGATTTCGCTAATGGCTCTAAATTCCAAACCGCACCATTCTTTTTCATCATATTTCTCGCAAAGAAAAACAACAACTAAACGTGAACGCTCACTATAGATGTTTTGCAGTAGGAGGTCGAGAGATGGCCGTGCTAACTGTGCTTTATAGTTACTGTCATAGAAGTATGAATCTGGGCCGAGAGCTCTTTCAACTTCACGTGCGACAGATTCAACATAGTCTCGAACTTCACCAGGGAATGAAAAAGAAACATCAAAATTATGCTTAGTTATATCTACAGCTTTTTTGGCTTTCCTTACCCATGAAGGTAAACGAATCCCTTTCGGAGAAAGCTCACGTTCAAGATCGACATTTTTAAGGGCCCAGTGGCTTCGATTCATTTCCCAGCCGCTTATGTCGAGCTCAAACGCAAGTCGGTCAAAGTCATCATGAGAGAGGAAGGGGGAGAGATCGAACGTTTCATATTCTATTCGGACTTTCGTTCCACGTGTAGTGATTTCTCGAATTAAACCAAATTTTGGATTTTTTTGATTATGTGCTTCGTAGGCAAAAATAGCTGGAAATCTCTTAATTTCGTCAGTTTGTGCGTCTGTCAGTGCCGCGAAGCGATCAGATAAGTCTTTATCCGTATATTCGCGAATACATCTGCTTGATGCAATTTCGAAAGGCTGTCCTTCCCATTCTTGATCGTCGTAAGCAACAAATAAATTATACATTTCTTCTCTCTAACAAGCTACTCACCAGGTTTGTTGTTCCACCCAAATAAGGTGGATCCTCAAAACAAGATCGAGTAGATATTACTGTTTGAGGTTTCATTTTTTATGATGTGATCCACATCACCACGAAACAAGAGGAATCGCAACATTCAAAAAGCCTAAGCGCCAGAAAAAATATCTACACCCCTTCTGCTGTATTCCTCATCGCTTATCCCAAATCCAATTCGCTATCCAGCTTCCGCTTGATCACATTCATCACCCGTCGTTGCGCTTCCGGCATGATCGATCCATTGTTATAAAACGGAAGAAAAGGCCGTGCCGGCAAGCCTGGATGATTTACCTTCTTCACCGGATGCGCGGCACCATTCCAGAAGAGCGCCTTTTTCACTTTAGGCCGGATCACATAGGGAGACGTTCCCCATTGGTGATATGCAGCATACTTTCTGTCCGTTCCCACAATCACCGCATCCTGGGAAATGCTCGCAACCCGGATCGACTGCTGCAAAGACCGGCTCTTTTTCAGTAGCGGATTATTCCCAGACTTCCGTGCCGGCCAGGGCAGCGGCCGTTTCGTGGGATCCTCGAATGCAAACTGAGACCAGGACACCAACTGTAGGCCTGCTGCTTCAAGAACAGAACGCAAATCATTTATCGTCCGCAAACGACGCTTAAGATCCGCTGAAATTGAATCACTTTTAAGAGAAATATGAGCCTGCATAGAAGTAGTTTACCCCAAATAGCCCCCAACGCCATCTATCTCTGGCGGACTTGGCCGCTACACTTTTAACCGGGAATCCGGTTTGCATTTTCAGAATCTGTAGGGTGAAATAAGATTTTCAGCTCGAGCCTGAGAGGAACAAGTCTATGACAGAACAACTCCCGCCCCGGGACAGTAAATTACAACCGGTTATGACGATTTGGAAAATCGCCATTTTCTTTCTATGTATCTACGTCCTGATTGCGTTGTTTATAGACACGGTTTTTAAACTGCCTCCGGAAACCTCAGTGCTGCTGAACCGGATAGACAATTATATCTGCTTCATCTTCATCGGCGATTTCATATACAATCTTTTCACAGCTTCTTCAAAACTGGGCTACCTCAAATGGGGCTGGATCGATTTGGTTTCCAGTATCCCCAATATTCAAATCCTCCGCTGGGGCCGGTTTACCCGAGTGGTCCGAATCCTCAGAATCCTCCGCGGTGTGCGCTCTACAAAGATGATCATGAAGGTACTCTTCGCCAATCGGGCGAAAGGCACCTTTGCTTCCGTAGCTATGATTTCTTTTGTTTTAGTTATCTTTTCTTCTATCGCAATTTTAAATTGTGAAACCACACCAGATTCCAACATTAAGACGGCAACCGATGCCCTTTGGTGGTCATTTGTGACGATAACCACAGTGGGTTATGGAGATCATTATCCAGTTACGCAATTGGGCCGAATAATCGCAGCTATCCTCATGACCGCCGGAGTCGGACTTTTCGGCACCTTCACCGCCTATATTGCCACTTTCTTTTTGGAACAAGAAGAGGAAGAAGAAGAGAAACGAGATGAGCAAATTCTTGAAGAACTTAAAGCTATCCGGCATCGACTTGAAGAGTTGCAAGACTGCAATGATGGATCAAAATGGAAAATAACTGATAAGGAGAATGTATAATGAATGAACTAGATGACCTATCCTATGTACGCTTTTGCGACCGTCAAAATCTCAACAAAGCACTAAACACACTTCAGGGAATCATTAAGGGTGTAAACATTGATGGTGTAGTTACCACAGAAGAAATAGAAGAATTAAAAACCTGGTGCGAAGAGCACGCCGTTTATAAAAAACTTAATCCATTTAACGAGTTATTGTTTTTGCTGGATGACTACCTTGCAGATGGAATCTTCGATCCTGAGGAAATTAAAGACGTTTCATGGTTTCTCGAAAAGGCGATTGAATCCAATGAGTATTACGACTGTATCACATCAGAAATACAATCTCTACATGGGATTTTACATGGGATACTTGCAGACAGAAACGTGACAGAAGATGAAGTGTTGAGTCTAAAAAAATGGGTAAACAGGCATACGCACCTTCAAGGCACCTATCCGTATGATGAAATTTATGGAGTATTACTGGACGTGCTTGAGGACGGAATTGTCGATGAGGAAGAGTCTGAACTACTGAAGGCATTCTTCTCTACTTTTGTGGAGCTCTCCCGAGATAATCAACAAGTGCTCTCTAAAGAATTGAAAGGGAAGATGACTTCTTTTGGGGTCTGTTCCGTGGACCCCGAAATCATTTTTGAAAACAAGGTTTTCTGTTTCACCGGAAAATCGGTTCGTGCGAGCAGGTCTATTTTGGCCTCAAATGTTGAGAAGCTAGGCGGAGTGTTCAGTAAAAACATAATTAAAAACACTGCATATTTAATCTATGGTTCCGGGGGGAATCAATGTTGGGCCTATTCATGTTATGGTCGTAAAGTCGAGGCCGCTCTTGAATTAAGAAAAGAGGGGAATCAACTAATCATTGTCCATGAAAATGACTTCTGGGATGCATATGAAGATACGTCTTCATCATTGTAGGTTTCAGGCAAAAAAAATGCATGGATGCATCCCATACAAAACTATCAAAGTCATGGTCACTTTGCTTTGCATCATTTCATCATCCCACAAAAGAACCTGCAGGGCATTACATTCTGGGGGGTAGTGTGTTTCACGTACAATCAGGATTTGCATTTCTGGATGCAATAAGGTGAAATACCCACTCAGCTAAAGCAGGAAGAGGAGAACCACAGATGCCACCCAAAAAGATTATTGTCACCAAGGGCTCAACCGACGGTTATACCGGGCCGCAATATGATAACGCCAAAAGCAGCGCCTTCTTTTCAACCCTTGGCAATGCCGGGGTCGTAAAAAGTGAAACCCTCAGCAAAGAATACGGGAAATTACTTGCCGATGGAGAACATATACAGATCGGATATAAACTCATTCGGGATGTATTCATATTCACCGACAAGCGCTTAATCCTGGTGGATGTTCAAGGCCTCACCGGCACCAAAATAGAGTACCATTCCATTGCTTACAAAAGCATCTCCCGCTTCAGCGTGGAAACCGCGGGGCAGTTCGACCTCGATGCTGAACTCAAAATCTGGGTATCGGGTCAGGAAATGCCAATCAAAAAGAAATTTAACCGCAGCGTAAACATCTACGATCTGCAACAGGTACTGGCCTCCCATGTGCTGTAAGTAAGAAATGAGATCCCAGAGAACCATATGAAACAATACTCACAAAGCAGGAAAGGGAAACTTGCATGGGCTTTTGAAGAGCTCCAGATTTTTCACAATACCGAAAGCGATCAACCCGCCGAAGACTTCACTGCCATATACCTTGAATCCCCTGATGTGGTCGAAGTTCTGAATACTCAGTTGGAGGAATTTATTGTCCATGCCCAACACGTTTTGGAAACACAAGGCTTTCGTTTTGCCTGTAATTTTATGCCTAAAATAAATCGTGAATTTGGTCTAACGGTACGCAGGTCGGTGACCATTGGTATCGAAAACTTAAAGCACCTTATTGAACCTGGTTTTTACACACCCGCCAATTCTCGATTAGATATCACCCTTAGTGCAACAGGAGGTTTAGCTCATAATCATTCCAGCATCCACTTTCCCTCGACTACAAACTTTGATCTGATCACCCTCATCATGAAAAATACGGAGAGTTTGACTCCGGAAATGTGTTTTTCCAAGGATACAGCTGGAGATGAATTTATCTGCATAACATTCCAAAGCGGATACGGCGTATCCTCAGAGCCCGATCAGTTGAACCGATCTTTACTCAAACTTCTGTATCATCATATTCATTTTCTTGCAGTTTCATCAGAAGCAGTCTCAAACCCTACAGGGTACCCGGGTGTCCATGGTGTAATTGAAGCCGCCAACTTATTGGCAACAAAACCTGAGAGATAAGTTTGAACTTAAAGTTCCAACATCCCCCATTCCCCAAACTCTTCAGTCTCGATGTTCCATCCCAAGGTGTTTCTAAGGAAGGCATGCTGAAAAAACTCTCCCGTCATTGTTTCCCAGGAAACCTGAATCGAAAATTCACCAAAGATTTCATTCTGGAAATGTTCAGGGTCTCCATCGATTTGCATAGTGCCTCTGGCATTCATAAACTCAAACTCACCAATAACCATAAAAGGGTGCCGGCCTGGTTTTGTAAATGTACGTGTAATGGTCTTCATTGTATTTCTCCAGTAAATATTTTCAGCACCCGCTTCAGGTTGGGAATGATTGTATCCCCATTCTGGGCATAGGCGACTTTGGCGGCGGCCTCCGCCGGATCTGAAAACAGTTGCATATGGGTGGTGGCAATTTCGGATCCCGGGGGGCTGCTCAGGTTCTCAAAATTATACACCCGGCCGGCATACAATGTATACCATCGATCCTGTTTATAATTTTGCCCGGGGCCGGGTCTGAAAAAGCTTTCCCCTTTCGTTCGCTCCGCAAACAGATCCCGCATTTCATCCGCAAATGATTTGGGCCCGTGGTCATGCACCCAGTGCGTCAGTTCATGATAGGTGGTTTCCGCCATGGCTTTGGAAAGACCGGTTTTAAGTTTGTAGGTCTCCATGGCTTTTTTGTTCAGGGTCAGCTCCCGGGCATGTTCACTGTACGATCCCAGCATTGCGTTCTTTTGACGGACCACTTTCACTTGAAACTTCGGCAACGAGGCCGCAACGTTCCGCGGGACAAAGGCCAAAAACTCTTCGACCACATCCCGGATATGGCTTTCGGAAAAGGTACCCGCTTTATCCGCCCCTTTGATGCCGGTAATTACATCCTTTGCCTGCAGTGCATCCGCTTTCTTCAAACCGCTGCGGACCTTTCGCCAGTCCGCCTCGGTCCAGGCATCCGGTTTTTCAAGTTTCAAATCATCAAGGAATTTGTCTACTGTCAGAGCAGGGACAGGTGGAAGCTTTGCCGGTGCAGAAGGTGGAAGGATGGGATTCCCATTCAACCAGGCCCAAACCGACCGTCCATCTTCAATATTTTCTGCCCGCGCCCAGTTCTCAAACTGCTCGAAAGTCTTGGCGTCATAACGCCCTTTAATTTCTTCGATCGGGATCCGCAGATCCGCCGGGTTCCATCCAAACGCTTTGCCCGGGTCTTCCCCTTTCGATTCCAGTTTCGCTTTAGGAGAGCGAACATCCAGCGTCTGGGTGCCGCGTTGCAGTTGACCGGTATTCCGCATCCGGTCGCGCAAAACATCCGGGAGGATTTTCCGGTCCGCCGGATCCCTATCCTGGTCCCGCTCCAGCTCTTCCAGGTAATCGTCTTCCGACATCGCCCGTACCAGACACCGGCATCCCCATTCCCAGGGCGGATAATGATCCTGCCAAAATTCATCATCCGCCGGCAGGACCAAACCATCAAGCGCCTCATGCGTGGGACGTACACGATTGTCACCAAATGCGACATACTGCCAGTACGGAAACACATCCTTCTGATTCTGCATGGTCTGCCAGCGGCCGGCCTGATAACTTTGGAACACATGAAAGCGGAGATTAAACTCCGCCCGCTTTATCGCCCGGCCAAATTGTTTCCGCTGCGTTTCTTCATCTGCATTCGGGTCACCCCATTCCTTCAACAACTCAACCGCGATCTCTTCCCGGGTCTGTTTCCAGTCCGCACCCGCGGGCACCTCCGCCAATAGTCCGCGGACATTGTGCAGGATGTCTGCGTCATCAATGCCCGCCATGGTAAACGCCCGTCCCTTCAGCTCAGGCAGTAACTTATCGTAAGCAGCTTTTTTGAAAATAGGTTTGTCCGCAATCATCGCGGCCGCTTCGTCGTTGGGTATCGGGGAATGAAGAAAAGTAGTCATGGCTCACTTATTTTGGGTCAATAGGTTTTCGGATTCACAACCGCAATCATCGCACAGCTTCTCAAACGTCTGCGAACTATCCGCAAAATTCAGTTCTGACTTTTTCCGCATATTGGGGCGGCCCGAAAGAAACGCGCTTACAGTGCCGTTTCTGTGCCTCTGAGAAATAACCTCACAAGAGGCATTTCCTACCTCCGATCTCTCTCCCCCGCCTTCCGATCTCCGTCCTCCGACTTCCGACCTCCGATCTCCGCCCTCCGAACTCACGACCATCCCCCGGCTTCCACCCTCCGTCCCCCGATCTCCGACTTCCGACCTCCGTCCTCCGACCTCCGACTTCCGATCTCCGCCCTCCGACCTCACGACCATCCCCCTGCTTCCCGATACGCTTCCCGGTTCCCGTTGCCTTCTTCCCAAAAGTTTTCCCCGTCAGCCTGGGCTTCAGCCACTCTCCGCAAATGATTGTAGTAGCTGGTAAGATTCAGCATCCATGTATGTGGCGCCACCTTCAGCGCTTCGATAAATCCGGCCGCTGCCAAACGGAGAATGGTGTGCCGGGATTTTTCCAACCCCAGGAGCTTTAAGTTTTCTTCATCCATCCGCATCCATTCCTCACGGTACGGTTCCAGCGCAACCTCTCCATTTCCCAGATCCCGGATACGACACAGCATCACATCCGGCAAATCTTCGCTGGTGCCTGCAGTCGGTACAAACTTTCCGGGAGCGATCTCCCGGAGAATCGGTTTCCGAAACAGATCCATCTGTTCGATAAATGCTTCCGTGCTCTTCAGCTTGCGGTCCCAGGCATGGTTTGAGGGGGATGTCATAGAGGCAGCTCCATTTGAGGTTCCCGTGCAATACGCACTTCTTTTTCAAATTTCCGCAGAGCCACATATTCAGATACCGCCCGGTACTTCCCTTCGCGGCCGGGGTTGCCGTCGACCTCCACAAATCCAATCTGGCAGAGTTCTGTAATCCGTGGACGGACAGTCAACAAATCGATGCCGGTAAAGTCCGCGATCTCCCGGGTGGTCATCGCCCGGGCAGCCTCCTGCATCTTGATCCAGATCTCTTTCCGGGTAAGCTCCATCCGTTCTTTCACCTCGTCCCAGGTTTCATTTCGGTAATCAATTGGCTTCATGACTCACTCCTTTTTTCACCGCTAATCTCACGCTGATCTTGGGCAGATGGGACAGCTTGCAATTGCAAGCCGTCCCGCAGACGACATTCCACCGGGCAGGAATTAGCGACCTATTAGCGTTCATTAGCGGTGACCTCTTTCTTTTTTGGGGATGTTTTCTTCCGGCTCTTCCCCTGCGTCCATCCGCGCTTACGTCCTCCACGATTCCGGACCGTGTAGACCAGGGCCCAGAGCTGTTTCTCTGAGGCAGCACCCAATCCACATTTATATTGCCGGCGGCAGATGGATCCCGGATATCCCGGCCATGCCAGATCAAAACGACTGCATTCACGCTTCAGGATGTGCAGTGTCCGGTTACGCCCATCCTCCAGCAGGCGTTCCAGCCAGTAGCCGGCTTGATCATGTTCACCGGCCAATGTGGAGAAGTGCGCCATCAACCGCGGGAAGTCCGCATCCTGCAGGCAGGTAGTCAGCGAAGCCATACCACAGGCGGACTGCTGTTGCTCACGCCGCCAGGCGCGGAACAAAGCGGTATTTGAAACACCTTCATTGATCCCGCCTTTCCAATCCAGACCGGCCCCGGCGTCCCAGGCTTTGCGTGCCAGAATACAAATCTCCGCCTTCTGTTTTTTGCTCAGCGCCTGCATCTCAGGGCCTCCCGGGGAACATCAGTTTCCCCTTTAGAATTTTCCACGTACAGCTCGGGATCCGCCAACACTTGGCGGAGCATCACACGATAGAGCATCGCCAAGGTCAGTGACGCACAACACAGCATCACCAACACT
Source organism: uncultured Verrucomicrobiota bacterium (assembly GCA_937127435.1). Lineage (GTDB taxonomy): Bacteria > Verrucomicrobiota > Kiritimatiellia > SS1-B-03-39 > UBA6053 > UBA6053. The sequence goes on from CAKZLZ010000187.1 coordinate 107,020, forward strand.
ACCAACATGGGGAAAGGAATCGTAACCGTATTCACAGGACACCTCCCTTCTGAGGATCAAAGATCCATCCAAAAAAACTCAGTCCCAGCCACGCCAATAAAGCCGCGAGGAAAACCAAAGCACAAAGCACACCGCAAAGGATACGTTTCATCGTACACCTCCGACCTCCGACCTCCGACATCCGTCCTCCGACCTCCGACTTCCGACCTCCGTCCTCCGACCCAATCGTGCTGCCTTTATCCATAGCAAGCCGTTTCATCTTCATCCGGACAAGGGCCTCAGAGAAACGTGTCACCACGGCCGCCAGATCCACACTGGTTTTCAAAAGGTTTTCCAGTGTTTCAGGTGTCCAGTCCTCCAGGCTAAGATCCTGTTCGATCGACTGCACCAGAAAAGCCATGCCGGAAACCTCCGTCAACACATCGCCCGGCTGCTCTTTCATGTCGCCGATTTCATGATGTCGCAGCACAATCCTGCCCGCGATTTCCCGACAGGCTTCAGAGCGTATTTCCAATTCATTAGAGGCTTCAACCGAAGCATCCGAATATTTGTACAGGGTAGAATCCATCACGCATCACCTCTCTGCTCTGCAGACCCTGAGCTTGCCGAAGGGCCTTTTATTTTTCCGGACACCAGGAAACCGGTCATCCCATCCAGGATTACCGGAGGATCCACCAACGTGATCCCATTCGATTTAAGAATGGAGCTGTAAGCTTTGGAGGTATTGCGCCGCTCTTCGCTGTTGGCCGTGCTGGTAGCCGGCATCTTGCACTTGAGCTTCACAGAGTTGGGTCCACGCACGCAGACTTCAACCAGCTCGAAATGTTCATCCAACTCAGCCAGCAACTGCCCGGAGATTTGACTTACGGCGTTCACGCTTCCACCTCCACAGCTTCTTCCAAAGCGGAACTGCCATCCAACGCGATCTGTTGATATTGACCTTCTCCCACCCGTTTATAAATCCGGATGTAAGCGGCGCTCCCAGCGACATGGATACTGTCCCGGATCGCTTCCATGGCCAATTCCCATTTTGGGTGCTTGATTTCCAACTGAAGCAGGCGCAGCACCTTACCAGTTGAAACCTGACCAGCCTTGTTTGTTTTAAAGGCTTCATTGATCAGCATCCGGACTTCGTCCCGGCTGCCCTCCGTCCATTCCTCAAAGCATTCCAGGATCAATGCCTGGGCCGCGCTGAGTTGCTCGGTGAATTGAAGTTTATCCTGCCGGGCCAATTCGATTTTATAGCGGCCGTCATAAGTGGTGAGGGAAATGTTTCCCTTTTTTCCACCCCGTTTCACCCCGTATTTTTCATGGGAGAGTTCCGCAAAAGCAATGATCGAATCATAGGCCTTGCGTTTGTAGGCCGCGACCTTCTCAGCCTGTTTCATCCCTTCCTGCACCAGTTCCATAACCACGTCGTTACGCATCACATCCACTTCTTTGACATTTGAGATGTGCACCAGATTTCCCCTGGCATCTTCGAGATATTGTAATGGGTCCATATTCTATTTTTCCTTTTATATGTTTTATTTAAAATTTCTTTTCTTTCAGGGTCTGAAGGATGAACTCTGCCAGTTCTTTATCTCTCACTTTCATCACCCGCTCCGCGTCCAGCATCAGCTGACCATTCAACGAAAAGGCAAAGCATTCTCTATCCAGGGCATCTCGGGTTTTCACTAAGCACCAGTTTCCAACCGGCGTTTTTGACACACTCTTTTTATTCGACGCTGAGGCCATTTAGTTGACCTCCAGGAGGGAACCGTCACAGAGGTTGAGCACCGACCGTTCAATGTGCATCGCCGAAAGAGGTGTATTCGTTTCTTCAGCCACGATCGCTGCATTGTCTATCGCATCCGCAAGCAGTCGCAGATTCCCATTATCCCGAACCTTTCCCGTGA
>CAKZLZ010000188.1 GCA_937127435.1 uncultured Verrucomicrobiota bacterium
TTTGCATTGATTATCGAGTCAACGACTTTCAGTTTTGTGCTTTCTGTGATTTTTGTGGTTAATCTAATAAAATTATGACCCGTGACCTCTCTCACATCCGGAACTTTTCGATCATTGCTCACATTGATCATGGGAAATCGACGCTGGCCGACCGCATCCTGCAGTTGACCAAGGCGGTCGACGAACGTGATCTCACCGAGCAAATGCTCGATGATATGGATCTCGAACGCGAACGGGGCATTACCATCAAAGCCCATCCGGTTTCGATGTATTATGATGCCAAGGACGGCAAACAGTATCAGTTTAACCTCATCGACACCCCCGGACATGTGGACTTCTCTTATGAAGTTACCCGAAGTTTGGCCGGTTGCGAAGGTGCAATTCTGGTGGTGGATGCCGCCCAGGGTGTAGAGGCACAAACCGTGGCCAACGTGATGCTGGCCATGGAAGAAGAGCTGGAAATCATTCCCATCATCAACAAAATCGATTTGCCCAATGCAGACATTCCCGCCGTCAAACGTCAAGTAGAAGAACTCTTGGCCATCCCCATGGAAGACGCGATTCCGGTGAGCGCCAAAACCGGGGAAAACATCGAAGCCGTGCTGGAGGCCATTGTGGCCAAAGTGCCGCCACCCACTACGGATGAAAATGAAGGTACCCGCGCGTTGGTATTCGATTCTTTTTACGATGCCTATCGCGGCGTGGTCACCTACGTGCGGATGTTTGATGGCGATATTGTCCCCAATACCAAAATTCAGCTCATGGCCACCGGCAAAGAGTTTGAAGTAAAGGAAGTAGGCGTTTTCTCTCCGGCCATGCGCAAGCTGGACAAGCTTTCCGCGGGTGAAACCGGTTACATCATCGCCAATATCAAAGAGTCATCCGACATTAAAATCGGCGACACCATTACCCGCAAAGATCAGCATTGCAAAAATGCCCTGGACGGATTCCAGGAAGTGCATCCCATGGTTTTCTGTGGCGTCTATCCGGTTGACGGCTCCGAGTACGAAAAACTCAAGTATGCCATCGAAAAACTTTCCCTGAATGACGCCTCTTTTTCATCCATTGCCGAATCTTCGGTGGCACTGGGCTTCGGTTTCCGTTGCGGATTCCTCGGCCTCCTGCATATGGAAATTATTCAGGAACGCCTGCGCCGGGAATACGATGTGGACATCATCTCCACCTACCCCGGCGTGGTCTACGAAGTGTACCTCAACAATGGCGACAAACTGATCATCGACAATCCGGTGCATTTGCCGGATCCGACCACCATCGATCATATCGAAGAACCCTTCCTGCGCTGCACCCTGATTTGCCCCAATGAAATGATCGGAGATCTGATGAATCTGATCCGTGACCGGCGGGGCAATATTTCCCAAACCGAATCGGTGGATGGCGGACGATTAATTTTAACCGCTCACCTGCCCCTGAACGAAATCGTGATTGATTTCTACGACAAGCTTAAGAGTCTCAGCCGCGGATACGCGAGTTTTGATTACGAATACGAAGGCTACAAAGAAAACGATTTGGTGAAAATGGAAATCCTGGTTCACGGCGAACCTGTGGATGCCTTTGCCGCCATTGTCCACCGTGACAAGGCCGCATTCATCGGCCGGAATATCTGCAAAAAACTGGTGGAAGAAATCCCCCGTATGCAGTTCCCTATCGCCGTACAAGCCTGTATCGGACGCAACATCATCGCCCGTGAAACCGTACCCGCCTTCCGTAAGGACGTGACTTCCCGCTGTTACGGCGGTGACATCAGCCGGAAACGCAAACTGCTGGAAAATCAGAAAGCCGGTAAAAAGAAAATGAAGATGGTGGGCAAAGTGAACATTCCCCAGGAAGCGTTCATGAAGATTTTGAAATCGTCGGATTAAATTAAGCCCGGAGAGGGGGCGCCCCGCCCCCATGACTTCTCTTCCATTAGCCCATACCGATCCCCTTTAAGGAAAGCTGTGGGGGCAAGGCGCCCCCGCTCCCTTTTACTTCACCCGTCCCGCACGATCATCATGGATCCCGCGGTTAAAGAAGGGCCAGGGAACAAAGACACCGGTCCCTAAGATATTCTCGGCAGGAACGCCGCCAAAATAGCGTCCGTCCAAACTGTGATTGGTGTTATCCCCCATCATCAGAAACTCTTCCTCACCCAAAGTGAGGGATTCACGGCCGTCCGGAAAGTCACCATACCCGGGATAGTTTTCATCCTCATACTGACGAAGAAAAACTTCAGGTTCCAGCACCAATTTTCCATCCGCATAGAGCTTGCCGTCCTGAATCGAAATGGTCTCCCCCGGCAGTCCGGTGAGCCTTTTGATATAGGCACTGTTGCTGCGCACCATCGGAAGGTTTTTAGTGCTGAAAACCACAATATCCCCGCGGTCGGGACGGGCAAAATTCACCCCCACCCGGTTGACGATAATGTGATCCCCCTGTTTGAGCAATCCACGGGTAATAACGTCGCCTTTGGTCACTTTGGTTCCGGGCAAAGGAAACCAGGGATGGAATCGCGCTCTATCCACCGTGCTGGGCAACACTTCAAAAATCATATCCTGATGAATCTTATGTTTCCGCCCACCAATGGTAATATAATAGTAGGTGTCTTTCCGGTCCTTGCCACTGATCGCAGGCATGATCCCGGTGGCTTTGGCTTCAATGGTTTTATAGCGGGAACCGGTCAGCAGAAACTTCCCATATCGGGCAGGCACTTTGTCCGTCCAATCCGGGGTATAATCGGTGTTGGAGGTCATACCGTACAGGGTCGGCTGCATCGATCCGGTGGGAATCTGATAGGGTTGAAAAAAGTAGGTTCGGAAACCCAAAGCCACTGCCATCACCACCAAAATGACTTCAATATTTTCCCGGAGCGCATATGCGCCGCGGGGTGCGGGATGTACTTTCCGGGCCAGCGTGGTCGCATTGTCGGCCAAGGCGACCCCTTCGGAATACTTCTTCGAT
>CAKZLZ010000189.1 GCA_937127435.1 uncultured Verrucomicrobiota bacterium
GTTGTGGAAGAGTAGCACGCTGCCGGAGCTTTTTTATACGCCCCCCGTTTCACGCAAGTGAGACGGGGGGCTTTTTTTTGGGCCGGAAGTCGGAGATCGGAATTCTGAAACGGATATCACTGACCCTTCGACAGGCTCAGGGCTTTCAGCGAATGACCATAAATCCGGACCGGGGATTTTAATCCCCACAACCTGTGGTATTTTTTTACCACGAATCTACGCTTATTTTACGCTAATATAGCGGGGGATAAGGGCGGGGGAAATCGAAATCGCGGATAAAGGGATCGTCTGATCACCTGCGGCGTGAGGTCATGGGTCGTAGTTGTCATAGACTCTCGTCATACGACATCTACGAGGCTTTCAACAAGGTGATGCTTACAACCCGGGGGACGTTTTGCTGGTAAAACAGATCAGGGGGATGAAAAGATTGATCCTTTTCTCCTGTCTGGACGCGGTATTTCCTGTCCCTATCTATCATTTGCATTTACAAGTCTGTGAAATCTCCACAAGAACCGGTTTATTGAAAAAGGATATCACTAGTATGGAATATTTTTGGCCCCGGAATCAACGTTGTATTTCAACCCTTGGCACCGCTGAGTGTTCTCTTCCCAAATTAAACCAACTCTGTGATGAATTTGAGATTCCTTTGCTGGAATTGAGAGCTTTGGAAAATCGATTGGACCTTTCAGACTATTTTACCGAAAAATTTGGATCCGCCGAACGGTTGCGTGCGGCATCTTTGGATTGGGTATTTCAAGTCCGGGTGTTGGACAGCAGTTGTCGATTGATAGAAGAGGGGGGCGTGGAAAGACCTGAACTGTTAGCGTTGGCCAAGTGGGCGGATGCCTTGAATTGTCCGTGGATTCGGGTTTTTGATGGCGGTGGTTTTCAACCGGAGGCTTGTCAGGAAGATCTGCAAAAAGCCGCTGATTGTATTGCGTGGTGGCGGGCACAACGAAAAGAAAAGGGATTTGCTTGTGACATCCTTGTCGAAACCCACGACCTGCTTTGCTCCTCGCACAATTGTCTCGCCTTACAGAAACATTTGGATGAACCGGTTGGCTTGCTTTGGGACAGCTGGCATATTTGGTTTGAAAATGGTGAAGCGCTTGAGGAGACTTGGAAATCCCTAAAGCCCTATGTGAAACACATTCATTTTAAAGACGGGAATAAAATCCCCAGCACTAAACATCCATATACTTACACATTGCCCGGGGAAGGGGTGTTTCCGCTCACTGAACTGATGACGATGTTGAAACAAAGTGATTATTCACAGGCCATTTGTTTGGAATGGGAACGGAAATGGCATGAGGATTTACCCCCGGTGGATCGGGCCTTGTCGATTTTGTGTTAGCAGACTGTATCAAGAAAAGGATGTTTCGGTCGAAATACAGGTGGACGATGTGTAACTCCCCACCTGATTTTTTTAATCAACCGGGGTGAAGGCGATACTGATTACTTCATAGGGTTGGAACTTTACTTTGCCTTTTGAAATTTTTTCAGTCTGCGCCGTTTGATTGAGGTTCACGCGGGAACATTTCCAGCCTGATTCAGGACGAATGAGCACTTCACCGCGCTGTCCACCCACTTCATGCAGGCGGAGGGTCCAGGCCTTTCCTTTGCCGGGTTGAATCCAGGTTGGAATCAATGTGTCTCCTCCTTGGATGGAGTTGAAGACAGAAGTGGTTGACTTGCCGCGATAGGGAAGAGGCGGAGTATAAAGGGTATCGGCCACCATGGCGGGCTGTTCCTCCCGGGGAAGGTCCAGCGCATAGTTCCCGATGGCAACCTGAATCTGGTGGAGACCTAAGTCGCTGTTTTCCGGTATGTTTTCCAGGCGGCTCAAATGTGAAGGCCAGGCGGAATGGTGGGATTCCATTCCGGTCACCCGTGGACTCCTGACCAAACTAATGCCCACATTGCCATCCCGGACGCTGGCACCATATTTGTTCTCGGTTACCACATACATTCCGTTGCGTTCTCCGTCATCAAAAACGGAAAGGTAGCGGCTGAAAGGTACTTCCCACATCGCTTCCGCAATTTGACTGTTGGAGATTTGCGGACGTAAGACTGAGCCGAACGGCGCGCCGAATCTTGCGTGGGAGGCCGCGAAGCGGGTAGGGAAATGAAGTTTGAGGAGGCAATTGGGTTCCTGCCAATCCAATTCGATTTTCATGTGGACCAATGGACTTCCCGCTTCGAGAAACATAATCAGCGTCGCACGACTGGAAGAGCCGACGGCCCGTGAGATTTTGAAACCTTTACGGCATTCACCATCCTGCCAGGGTTGGATCTCTGCTTTTTCGGTACAAGGGGTTCCCAGACTCAGAACATGGCGGTCAATATCCCAGGATTCGAAATTTGCTGCTTGATCCGGATACAGAACCAGTTGTCCCAAGGGGGCGGAAATGGGTACGTCCACGCCGTCCCAACGAAGGGCGTCGATCCAGCCTTTGCTGTTGATGCGAAAAGAGCTCCGGTCATTGGAAACCCTGCGGCCCTTGATTTCTACCGTCTCCGGGGCTTCGATTTCAGCATCGGAAACCTGAATTCCCTGGGCGGGAGGCAACTGCAGATATTTGTCCTTGCCCTGTGAACTGCGGAACCAGGTATTCACGGAGACCGCATGGGGATTAAACAGGCTGGCAGCAGATTCTTTTCCGGCAGAAAGGGTTTTAACGGCCAAATCCTCTTGTTCTTCGGCCAGCATTTTTAATTCAGGGAGACCTTCCTGGTACACATCCCACACAGAACTGCCGGGAATGTAATCATGAAATTGTGAGAAAACCAATCGCTTCCAAGCATGTTCAACTTTGGCGGCTTTTCCGGTGGCGGCGGCAACGGCTTCTCTGATTTGCAGAGCTTTTTCGAGTCCTCTGAAACGGGCTTTGAGATCCGCGTGGGTGGTGTAAGTTCCGCGGTGGTATTCAAGATAACATTCCCCTTGATGGAGGGGATAGCGGTCCCGTTTTTCGTTCAAGCGGTCAAAGAATTCCTCTGGTTGTCCCCATTCCAGTGCTGGCATACCGGGAAGACCGTCCAGGCGACGTGCACGTTCGAGCATGGTTTCGGTGGTTCCGCCGCCTCCATCTCCGTAGCCCGTCGGTAAAAGAAATTCTTCATGAATGTCCGCCTGCATATTTCCATGCATGGGGTTCAATACATCTTTCACATTCATGTGGGTGACGTAATTCGCATCCTGCATCACGTGGGCAAGCACTTCGGATCCGTCGTTGCCTTTCCAAACAAAACTACTGTGGGGGAAACGGTTAATCGCATTCCAGGTCATTTTGGTGGTGAAGAAATAGTCCCCGTCATGTTGTT
>CAKZLZ010000190.1 GCA_937127435.1 uncultured Verrucomicrobiota bacterium
GATGGCATGTCAGAATTTGATGAAAATACAAACTTTGTATGAGTCTCAGTCGGAAATGATGGAGTTTCTAGTTCTGTTGAAAGCAATACTGACACTCAAGTGATTGAAAATACTGAATCTAATACAGATAATTATAAGGAAGACGTAAATGATGTAACAGAAACTACATCTTCCAGTGTTACTACAGTTTCTGGATTTGATAAATTCTCAAACTTCAATGGACTGGATAACGTATTTATCTTGAAAGGAAAAAATATTACTCTTGCTGAACTTCCTGCTAGTGTTGATGCTCCAACTACGTATATTGTAGAAGGATGAAATCTAACTCTCACGAAAGATATAGTAACGAACGAAAACATAGCCTTTGTAGTAAAGGGATGAAATATTACTGTGAAATCAGATGTTGAAAAACTTTCTGGAACATATATTTCAATTCCAGTTTGAAATAAGGGAGGTAAAATAATCAGTGAATCGTCTAGTAAGCAGCTTATTGTTTATGGTTCGCTTCTATGAAACCTCACTGAGTTAGTATCAAACAGGTATTATATAGAAAAAACAGGAGGTCAACTCTCAGTTGGTACGATTGTAAGCTTTGGTTCGAGACTCCTCTCAAAACCAGCTCCTCTAGTAGCACAGTTTAAATCTGAATACAACGCTTCTCAAAAAGTAGCAAGATAATAATTTAGAAAATAAAAAACTCTTCGTAATGAAGAGTTTTTTTGAGTAGAGATTTACCAAACTTTAGGAATAAATTTGTAAGGTACCTCTTTTTTATAACTGAGATAATCTGGATCAAGTGAAAGATGGGCCTCTTCTGTCATTGCTCGCATAAAATATACAAATGCCCAAGTACCTAATCAAAGAATTACAGCTATTGTACTAACACTGGGGTTAGAAAATGACGATATTAAAAGAGGGAATCATCATATAAGCCATGCTGCGTTTTTACATGTATTGGTATATATTGGTTGACATGGAGGAATTCAATAAATTACGGTTGGAAACGTACGCGTTCACTGAAGCCCCTCCTTCCAACAGCTCAAAAAGTATATTTATGAAAACATTTCTCCAAAAAAACATGAGAAGCATGATGCTGAAACCACAGGCCATTTGGGCTACCGTGTTGGCCGTTTTATTGCCGGGAACTTTGTTACAGGCAGATACCTATATATGGACCGGTGCAGCTGACAACGACATGACCAATGCGTTAAATTGGAATCCGGGAAGTGCCCCGGTAAAACAAGATGAAATCACTTTTGATGGTTCGGGTACGGGATACGCCTCCCTGAATACAGGGGGCCCTTCTGCGTTTACCACGGGTGGAAGTTCCAGTCTTTTAGGGTTGAAAAAGGTAACGGTTACTTCGGGTCAAAGTAGTGATTTGGTTTTGGACGGGGGGATGACCATGCGCTCCTTCACCATGGAAATCCAAGCCGGAGCAGGAGCAGTTACTCTGATCGGTAACAATGATGTGGGGCAGACAGGTCATTCATCCGGGAATGCCAGCTTTATCAATGAATCCTCAAATTTAGCCACGCTGGGGGGATTTAACCGAAGGGGGAATGGCACCGGCAAAGAAACAAATTTTTCAGGATCAGGAGATTGGTTGGTCACGGGTGATATCATCGGAATTGGTGAAATGAACAAGTCGGGAAGCGGCGTGTTGACGTTCTCTGGAACCGCTCAGAGTGATGCATGGTATAAATTTACAGTTTCTGAGGGAACATTTCATCTCACGGGAACGTTGACGACCAGAGCATCCGGACCCGTAAATATTCAGTCGGGCGCAACCTTGTCGGGAACAGGTACGGTCGGCGCCGGAAGGGTCACGAACATAAATGGTACACTCTCACCGGGAGAAAGCCCGGGAGCTTTGACTTTTCAGGATGATGTCGTTTTGGGTGCCGACAGCAATCTGAATTGGCAGATTCACGATGCGGAAGGCGCGGCGGGCGTGGGCACAGATCTGTCGATCTTGGAAGGAGATGCGGATTTGGATCTCTCTTCATTGACCGTGGGGAATCCGATGAATATTAATATCTGGAGTCTTTCCGGTATTGAACCGGATGCCAATGGGGATGCGATCAATTTCGATAGTTCACAGAGTTACGAATGGGCATTGTTTCAAACAGATAATGTGATTGCAGGTTTCAGTGAGGATTTGTTTTCCATCAATCTTTCATCCGTGAACGGTACCGGTGGCTTCAGCAATGATCTGGATGGAGGCATTTTCAGTGTCGCGCTTAGTGATGATGAAACGGATTTACTTCTGGAGTTTACTGCTGTCATTCCTGAGCCTTCTTCTTTGGTGCTCCTCTGCGTTGCATTTAGCGGATTGTTGGTATTCACCCGGCCTAAGCGTTAAGCATTACTTATCCTTATAAAAACATGAAGAAATACGATCGGTCTTTTCGCGAAAATGAATTCGAAGTTTATAATCCCAAATACTTTTCCCCTCGGATCTTCCGGGTGGTTGCGACCGCTGTGGCTGTCCTCTTACTCCCGTTGACGATGCAACAGGGATTTGCAAAGGAGATTTATGTATCTGCATTGGAAGGTGCCGAGAGCGGGGATGGCTCTCAGGATCGACCTTTCGCCCGGATACAATCTGCGGTGGATCAGGCCGGGCCCGGGGATACGGTGATCGTAGCTGATGGCATTTATCGGGAACGGGTTCAGCCCCGTCAGGGAGGAGAGGAGGGGAAGCCGTTGGTGATTCAGGCGGCGAAGGGGGCTCGCCCTGTGATCCGCGGAACAGATCCGTTTACCCCCGAGTGGGAAACCGGGCTGCATCATGGGCGGAGCTATTATCATGCACCCTTGGATCCCGCTCTCTTTGTTGCGTATGAATTGCCGTGGGAGGATGCGTTCGTGGGACCGCGCAATCCCTTTCATACCAAAGTAATGATCTCTAACTTGCGTGCGAAGCAGGATTCAGATCTTCAGGCCCGCCCCTGGCCGCCGGTCATTCGGGCCGCATCTGAAGATCAGGCAGAAAAGACTTTTGATACGGACAACCGCCGTGCGGTTTACGATGGTCCCCCGGGGACTTTGCCTAAAACGTTGGGTCAGGTCTTTTCGGACGGGAAACCCCTTCGACAGGTGGCGGACATGGATGAGCTCATGTTGGCAACACATGCATTTTTGGTTTCGGCTGACGGTGAGCGCTTGCTGGTGAACATGCCTCCGGACCTCAAACCTGAAGATTTCGATTTGGAAATTACGACCCGGGCACAGTGTTTTGTTCCGGCTCATCGTGGTGTCCACTACATCCATCTGCGTGGCATCACTTTTGAAAAAGCTGCGAACCAAGGACCGTTTCCGCAAGCGGGAATGGTCAGTACCCGAAGTGGAGGGCACTGGATTATTGAAGACTGTGTGATTCGTTATGCCACGACTGTGGGCTTGGATTGCGGAGGGGAGACTTATACCAACGGAGAAAATTCCGGCGTTTCCGGCGGATCCCATCGGACATCAAATATCATTATTCGAGGATGTGAAATCAGCGACAATGGGCTGAGTGGTATTGCCGCGTTTGGGACACGAAATTTGTTGATTCAGGGGAATCTCTTAGAGCGAAATAATCGTTTGGATTACATTCCGGGCATCAATGCAGGATGGTGGGAATTGGCGGCAATTAAATTGCATCATGCCCCGGGTGTGGTGATTGAGAAAAATCTTGTCCGGGACAATGAAGCCTTTGGTATTTGGATTGATACCGGATATGCCAACAGTCGAATTAGCCGGAACACCCTCCTGAATAATAAGCTCGCGGGTATATTCGGTGAAGCTTCGTTTGGCCCGATGTTAATCGACAACAATATCGTGGCCTACACGCGTTCGGGTCATGGCATATATATGCACGATGGTTCCGATGTGAAGATGGTTCATAACTTGGTTTTCCGCAATGCCGCTGCCGGAATTTTTCTACGCAATGTGCGTCCGCTGACTGTGAAATATGAAACCAGCAACAATGTGATTTACGGAAATCTGATTCTGGGTAATTATTATGCAGGGATTGCTTTGCCTTTCCCGAATGAAAAAAATCGCAACAACTACAGTGATTGGAATGTGTTGTCGGGGGGAAGTCACTTTTATGACAACGGACCTGTGGAGATGATTTTTCATTCCCGGACCCGCGAATTTTATCAGGCAGAATCATTTACTTCGAACCTGCCCGAGGGGACTTTGCTTGTTCCTCTCCAGTGGAAGGATGAAGATATTCTTCATATGGATTTGGGTGATTGGCAAAAAATTACCAAGCAGGATCAGCATTCCATCAACCCGTTTCCGGTGAAGTCTCCCTACATGGGGCTTCGGGCACGCGAACTTAGTTTTGAGCTGACGGTTCCTTCAGACTTGGCTGCATACCGGCTCCCCGAAGCACTCCCTGAAGCGGTGAAGGAAGTGATGGCACAAGTGGAGACCGATTTTTTGGGGAACCGTTCAGGCGGACATCGCGCGGTGCCCGGCCCCTTTTCGGTTCTGAAAGAAGGGCGGGTGACGATCCCCATCAACCCGCTTGAAATGGTGCAATGAGTTCCGGAGATGCAATAAAAGTCCCGTTGCGTTGTGTGCGCAAGGGATTCGACGAAAAACGTGGACTGTGGTTTTCTGACGGGCCGGGGCACACCCGCTCGGTGGCCGATTTATCGAAGGTGCATTCCGCGGTGCTTTCGGCGAACCGGTTGATGCAGGCGGCACAACTGGGTGTGCTGAACCATTTTCCCCTGGCACGCATATTTAAAGAATTTCAGGCGTTACAAAGCAGGGACGGGTCGGATCTGCACGGTTGTTTTAAATGGTATGCGGAAGAGCCTGCGCCCGAGGATACAAACGCGGCTTTTTTTATCGGGTTGAATCTGATCCTGCTGCGTATTTGTTATAAGCAAGAGCTGGATCCCTCCTCGCACAAAACACTCCAGACTTTGTTGGAAGAACTCTTTGTGTGGTTCGAACGTGAGAGTGCCGGGGACAGTGCCTACTATCCGAATAAATTTATGGGAGATCTTGTGTGTGCCTGGCTCCTGCATGAAGAATTGGGGTTTGACTCTCAAACGGAAATCTTAGCCTCCCGTATGAATCAGGCGGCCGACTACTGGTTGGAAAGTCCTTGGGGCTGGGGGGAGCACATGAGTGACATTTACGCGACGGTGATGTTGAATGAGTTGTCGGCGCTGTTGTTATTTTCCCGGCTGATGCCGAAGGCGCTGGAGCGGAAATATCAGAAGCTTTTTTTAAATCTCATTGCGATCGAGGATGCCTTTGATGGTGGGCCGCGGGTTCCGGTGATTCGTGGGTATGCCTTTGATAAACGGCCAATCGTAAAATCTTTTCGGGCGACTGTTACATCCTGGAAAAATGACGGGGAGGTCACAGTCGATAGGGGGAAACATTTCAATTTCGGCCATCTTTTTCATAAGAACCATTGGCACGAACTCGCGGGGCCTGTACAGCCGATGTGTGAGCATATTGAGATCGATTGTTATCGTGGTGCCAAAGCCAGAGCCTGGGTGACAGAAAAAAACCGTATGGGAACCCTGTCACGCTGGCCGATCATGCCTGATACGGAACATGCGAATTGGGGGCTTTCCTGGCAGACGATGCCCCTTGCGTTTGCGGCAGGGGAGGATGGTTGGGGGTTTTTACGTTGGCAGACCCGGGAAGGTGGACGGGATCGTTCTCATCCGGCCCGCAATCAAAAGGCGGCTTATCTGAACAACGCGTTAACGGATGCGGTCGCGCCACCGATTGTGGGTTTGACAAATACTTTGCAGCGAGGGGGAAGCGTTTGTGCCCTCCGGCGTATGCCTGCCCTGTCGCGTTCTTGGGAAATTCTTTCGGATGAATTGGTACTGACGGGTTCCGCATTTTCCAATTTGCATACAGAGGTCGGCCCTGAACGGTCACGATTGGTATTCGAAGTGCATAAAGTTCCGGTCACCGTATTCTATTTTTCTATGGGGTCAGGTCTTATGCCTTCCCTGCGGGAAGAGGGGGGTGAAAAAGTTTGGGCGCTCACGTGGTCTTCAGAAAGACTGAAATCCATAGAGCGCACTTCGGGGGTATGGATGATCGCATGGGGACAGAAAATTGCTTGTTCTGAGGTCTCCATAGAGTTGAGATCCGCAAAGGGTAAGGGAGGATCTCCTACCGCTCAAGCCGAACAATGGGTGCTGGGTTGGCCGACCCCGCAAGGAAGGGTTGAGGTGGTGGTCGAACCGCAAGCGGCTCAACCGCTACGGGAAGCGGAGGCGTAGAATACATTCGTTCTGTTGGAGGCGTTCCCGCGAATGGGGACCCGGGGCAATAGCCCTCCATTGACCAACACGGCATCGGGTTTTCCACTTGTGGTCAATGCATTGACCCGCCGCTTCATCCATTGTGAAATGTATCAACCTTTAAATTTAATGGTATATATTGGTTGACACTGGATGAGCGCTGCCACTATTCTTCATTCAATTGTTATTTAATCCGGTTTTTAAAAAAATTCATGTGTTCAGCCCGCTTCAGTCATTTTCTACAGAATTAAAAAAGTAACATTGGGAATATAATGAAAATTAAAAGAAATCTCATCGTATGTACCCTGGCGGGACTGTTAGGCGGTTCCTTTGCCCAGGCGACGCTTATTGCCACGGAATCCTTTCAAACGACGGCGGATGGTGCTGGAGGAACTTATGACGACGGGAGCAACTTTAATGCTGGAATTAACCAGGATGTTGTTGTGGGGAATAGCGGCTTTTCTGACACAAAGGTTTGGCAACATGGCACGTCTGCCCTCTCTCCCATCAACGATGCCGGGTTAAGCACGGGCTTGTCTCACAATGGACTGGTGAATACGGCTATGTCAGGAACGGCGATACTTCGTCCGTTTCAAGCAGGTTCCAACCGTCGGGTCGCCCGCGAGCTCGCATCGACGCCTGTCACCGCAAGCTCATACTACATGAGTGCCCTGTTTGAGGGATATACAGATACGATATCAGGGGATAAAGTCGCTACCATCGGGTTGATCGATGGGGCCGGGAGTTCTACGGTTGCTGACTTTGCGGACGGGATCCATGCGGGGTTTGCTAGAGATGTCGATACCACCTATCTGTCTGCATGGGCAGGAAATACACGTTATGACCTGCTTGAGATTGACGAGTTGAATGATGATGTGACCTATCAGGTCCTTTTGCAACTGGATGTGGATGCTTCCGGAAACGAATTTTTTACTGCGGGTTATGCCGCGAACGGTGCCTCTGCCTTCACTTTTACGCACAGCGCTGTCGACGTCGGAGATATTTGGTCGACTTCGTCCGATTTAGGATACTTGATTTTACAGGCCAGAGCCCGGGGTACCGAGCAGGATATCATGGGATTTGCAGATGAGTTCTATTTCGGCACCTCGATGGCTGAGGTAACGGCAATCCCCGAGCCTTCACAATTCTCGATGTGTATCGGATTTGCCGTCTTCTATATGCTGTTTTCCTTTCGACGCGGAAAGTGAAACGGGTCTTTAGCATCAAGGATGCTGTTCGCGCTTTAGGGATGGTTTTCAATTGGTTTATATTGGTTGACATGTTTCGCTGATATACCTACAGTCTTTTCGATACCTCAACTTATGGAGACATCATATGAAAAAAATATTCCTATCTCATGCGCTTGTGTTCATCCTGTCCTTGGCTTCCGCCCATGCAACCCTGATCCTTTCGGACAATTTTAACACTTCCGACGCAGCTTCGAACCTGAATAACGATCTTGGCAGCCGTCAGTCAGGTACTGCCGCCAACCAAAATTGGAGTGAAGGCGGGGGGGGAGACTCAGATATTCTTTCGGAGAGGTTGTGGATCACTTATGGGGGAGGGAGCTCCGACCGAAATGTATGGCTGGACTATGATTTTGCCGCAGATCCCAATCTTTTGACCGGCGGCCAATTCACGATTGCGTTCGATATGGATGCGGATCCTGATTATTCCGGTGTTTTCATTGGCGATGGTAATCTTACCGGCCGTCCTGTGGTGAGTGGCAACGACTTTCTAATGATTGCCAAGAGCTCCTCAAGCTCCAGCGCCAATGGTGTCAGCACTGCATCGGTGGGGGCGGGGGAGAAAGCATGGGAATTTACGGTTACGACAGACGATTTTGATTCGGGTACGGGCTTCACGATGGATTTAACCATTGATAACGTCATCTACGATTTGAATGGAGGTCTGGCGGGCAGCACGTTGTCAGGAACCTGGGATGGGGGGAGTCAATATATAGGATTTTCTGCACGGGACCCTTCAACCTACATCGATAATTTTGCGGTTTACAGCGTTCCGGAACCTTCCAGCCTGTTGCTGTTGCTCTCGGCGGCCGGTCTCTTCGTCCTCTTTAAGAGGAAACGTGCGTAGCCCCGAATGGTTTAGGTTCTAACATATTCGGAAGTTCTGGAAAAAAAGGACAGGTTTAGGCTCTTTCCTTTTCTGTTGTCGGCGGTTGATTCTTCGAAAATTCTCAAAAAAAAACTTAGCTCAAACACTCTTCGAACCTTGGCCTTTCCGGTCGCAACAATTCACCAAGGAAAACCCATGAAAAATATGCTCTTAACCCTGAACCTGGTTTTATGTATTGGATATAGCTGGTGCGTGAATGCGGCTTTGTTGGTTTCAGAAGATTTTAATTATACGGACGGTTCAACCATCAAAGATGCAAACGGGGGGACAGGATGGTCGAATGCCTGGTCAGGAAGCGGAGAGGACAATGTGATCATCTCGGACAACCTTGATTATACCGGCGCGATCGCGCCCTCCGGTGGTTCTGCGCTTCGTTCTGGAGGAAATGATATTTCGGTCGGGCGCTCATTTTCCACGAATTACGGAGGGGATGGGGATACGGGGACAAGCGTGTGGATTTCTTTTCTGGCCAAAAAGCCGGGAGGTTTTGGGTACGGATATGTAAGTTTGGGGGGTGATGGCAGTAGTTTGTCCCTCTATGCCCCCACGGCAGATACTTGGTTTACTCGGGTTGGAAATACAAATATATATGACTCCGGTATGTCGAGTTTTGATACGGTGATGATGCTCTATAAGGTGGATTTTGCCTCTGGAGCCGTTTCAAATTTAGATGATTTGTCTGTTTGGTATAACCCGGACCTTAGTGGAGGAGAGGCGGGACTTGGCGCCGCCACCGTCACCAGCAGTGATTATAATTTCACTTTTGATTCTATAGGAATCCGTGGATGGACCGGAAATTCAATGCAAGTGGACAATATTAAGATCGGTGAGGGCTTTGCGGATGTCGTAGCCATTCCGGAACCCGGCACATTCTTCCTGCTGGGATTAGGTCTCTTGGGCATGCTGGCGTTCCGGAAGCGCTCCTGAATGTCTATAGAATTACTCAAAAACAAAGGTGGATTTTTCTTTTTAAGACCTGCTCTATTTTGAGCAGGTCTTCCTTTTGAGGTGAATTGCATTCATCTATTCTTTAAAACACGCAGCTCTCGATGAAATCATCTCTTCCTTTCCGCCAGGTTCACCTGGATTTCCACACCTCACCACATCTCGAAGACATTGGGTCGGCATTTGATCCGGATCACTTCGTCCGCACCCTTCAGTCCGGACAGGTGAATTCGGTGACGTTGTTTGCCACCTGCCATCATGGCTACAGCTATTACGAAACCGAGGTGGGGGAAAAACATCCGCATCTGTCTTTCGATTTGCTGCGCGGCCAGTTCGATGCGGTGAAAGCTGCCGGAATCCGGGCGCCGATTTATCTGACGGCCGGGGTCAACAACTGGGCCTCGAACCTGCATCCTGAATGGCGCGCAATCACGGTCGAGGGTCGTTATGCCGGCTGGGCGAAGGATGTGGTGGAACCGGGATTCCATCAGATGTGTTTTAACACGCCTTATTTGGATTTGTTGTGTGATCAGGTGCGGGAAGTGGTTCGGAAATTTCCTGCATGTGACGGCATTTTCCTGGATATTATTTCTCAATCCCCCTGTTGTTGCAAATGGTGTATGGCCTCCATGCACGAGAAAGGGCTCGATGCCGCGAAAGCTGAGGACCGGGAGCGCAATGCCCGGGAAGTCCTGGAGGGGTATTATCAACGTATCACGGCAGCCGCCCGGGAGCAGATTCCGGATATGCCGGTGTTCCATAACAGTGGTCATATTTCCCGGGGATCCCGGGAGATCCTGAAGTATTTTAGTCACTTGGAACTGGAGTCGCTTCCCACGGGAGGCTGGGGGTACGATCACTTTCCGCTCTCGGCCCGTTACGCGGCCGGACTGAATAAAGAAATAGTCGGAATGACCGGGAAATTTCATACCACCTGGGGGGAATTCGGCGGCTTTAAGCATCCCAATGCGCTGCGTTATGAATGTGCCGCCATGCTGGCACATGGCGCGAAATGCAATGTGGGAGATCAACTGCATCCGTCAGGAGAGTTGGATGCCTCTACCTACAAAATCATTGGAGAAGCTTTCAATGAAGTCGCGGTCAAAGAACCTTGGTGTGTCGACGCGGTGAGTGTGGCTGATATCGGCATCCTCTCCAGCGAAGCGGTCAATGCCAGCGGTCACCGGAACAATTCGGCGGATACCGGGGCGACCCGTGTGCTGTTGGAAGAACAACTGCTGTTTGATGTGTTGGATGCGGATATGGACTTTTCTCCCTATGCGGCTTTACTGCTGCCCGATGATGTGCAGGTGGATTTGAAGCTGAAAGGGAAGCTGGATGCCTATCTCGCATCGGGTGGAAAGTTGATCTTGAGCGGTGACAGCGGAATCGATTTGGCCACTCAGCAAGCGTTGTGGGATTTGGGCGCGGAAGTGGAGGGGCCCAGTCCGTATTCACCTGACTATGTACTGCCTGCGGAATCCTGCCGCCCGGAATTTATCCAAACCCCGATGGTGATGTATGCCCGTTCGAGAAGGATCCGGGTGACCGCAGGAGCGTCATTAGGGGAAATCTTTGATCCGTATTTCAACCGTGACTTCCGCCATTTCAGTAGTCACCAGCACACGCCGGCGCAACGGGAACCTTCGGGATACCAGGCGGGAGTGGTTCACGGATCCATCCTCTATTTTGCCCACCCCGTTTTCTCCATGTACGCCGCGCAGGGTGCGGTGGCCCTCCGGCATTTCATTGCCCGCGCTCTGCGGCAATTTATGGGGACTAGCGTTTCTCTGGAAACGAATTTGCCCTCCACGGCCCGGGTGGTGCTGACCCGTCAGGCCTCACTGCATCGATACGTTTTGCATCTGCTGTATGCGCCCACCGTGTCCCGCGGCGGCGAATTAGAGTTGTCCGGTGGCACGACCTCCGTGCGTAAATCGATCGAGGTAATTGAAGATTTGATTCCATTGCGGGACATCTTTCTCCGGTTGCGGATTTCAGAGGCGGTGGACCGGGTTACCTTGGAGCCGGAAGGGCGAATCCTTCCTCATCAGTGCACCGCGGAAGGTGAAATCACGGTGACGCTTGATACCTTCACCTGTTCGGCAATGCTCTCTATACCCACTGCACCTTAGGCGTAGGTTTCCCTTCACGGTTTTGAGAAGAGGTAATGAGAACCGGAGCGCGGACACGCTTGTCCAAGCAGAAATAGGCTTTGGTTCCGCTTGGACAGGAGTGTCCGCGCTCCGGGGCTGAAATGATGCATTGCTTTATCGTCAATTGGACATACGCTACAGCCTATGCCTGACGACTCATCATTTTGGGAATCCCTGGATTATTATTATTCTGACGTGGTGCTGTTTCATATTCAGGACGTGGGAATCACGGTTAGCCATCTGGTGGTGGCGCTTTTTTCCGTGCTGGTTTCCCTGATCATCTCTTCTCTGGTCCGTACCGTTCTGCAAAAGAATGTGTTTAATAAAATGAAGATCGATAAAGGGGTTGAGTATGCGATGCTCAAGGTCATTCATTATCTGATCCTTATTCTCGGTATTTTTATTGGGCTGCAAAGTATCAATATTCCTTTGGGGGCGCTGGTGGGACTGTTTGCAGTGGTGGGGGTGGGGATTGGTTTCGGTTTGCAGAACTTAACCTCCAATTTCACCAGTGGGATGATTCTGTTGTTTGAGCGGCCGGTGAAGGTGGGGGACCGCTTGGAATTAAACGGGGTGTGGGGAGATGTGGTACGAATTAATCTCCGCACCAGTATCATTAAAACACCGGATGATATTTCGATTATTGTGCCCAATTCCAAGTTGTTGGATGAGTATGTGATCAACTACAGTTTCGGAAACCCCCGGACCCGCATTCACGTGCCGGTGGGCGTGGCTTATGGATCGGATGTCAAACTTGTGAGCGAAATTCTTATGGGGGTGGCGGCGGAAAACGACCGCATTCTCAAGACGCCCACGCCGAAAGTTTGGTTTCGGGAATTTGGTGATTCTGCTTTGAATTTTGAATTGCTCTGCTGGGTTCCATCGGCGGAAAGAAAATACGATGCGATTAGCGATCTGAATTTCGCCATCGACGCGGCCTTTAGGAAACACGGGGTGCAGATTCCGTTCCCGCAACGCGACCTGCATATTCGAAGCAGTGAGGTTTCGTTGGGACGTGAAGGGTAAACGAAAGGGAGGGGGTTCAGTAGTAGATTCGTGGTCTTCTGTTTTTCTCCTGAATAAATCAACAGGCCTCTTTAGAGGGTTTTCCTGAAGCGTTTACGAGAAGGGGTACCTGAACCCGGGTTTTGCGTACCCCTTCGCGTGAACGCTTGGGAAGAACCATCTGAAGATGGAACTCGGAACGTTCCCGCCGACTCAAACACGGATGTAGAGTTCAGAGTTCCGGCTTCAGGCGGTTTGACGGAAAGCCTTCAGGCTTCCGGTTTCGGAACCCGCGTTCTCTGCAACCTTCGATTCGGGAAGCGGCGAAATTTAAGAAACATCATCCATGATTGACGTTTGATCAAGTGCTTCGTATGGACAGTGCACACACAACTGGAGAATGAAATGTCTGATGCCCAACAAGCTGTAAATGTTATTGAAGCGTATGCGCAATCGATCAAAGGCGAGCTGTTAAGACCGGCCCGCGGAATTTTGCGGCGTCCCTATTTAAGTCCGGGGATTGGGGATACGTATCCGGATTTAACGGACTGGGATACCATTTGGTCGGGCATTGCGTATGCTCAAAAAGGCGATGTGGACCCTCTGAAGGACAGTTTACTGAATCTCATTGAGCATATTGCTCCGGACGGAAAAGGTCAGCGGCGGATTGGATTTAAAAAATATTCCGCGCCTCCCTACCAGATCCGCCCCTTTTTGGCGTCGGGGGTGTATGCGTTATCCAAGTTGATTGGCTGTGACTGGCTGAGTGAATCGGATGTGGAAAATTTACATCGCCACCTGATTTGGTGGCATGTCAACCGCACCGGGCGGGAAGGGTTGCTGAAATGGCTGCATGTGGATGAAGGCTTTGCGGACAACGGCTTGGTGAACTGGGCCTGGGAAGGAAATGCGGTACAGGGCACGGATTTAAATGCGCAAATGGTGCGGGAACACATCGGATTGGCCTGGGTCCTCGAAGAGCGGGGCGACGAAAAACGGGCGGCCGAGCATCGGGAATGGGCGGATCGCTTGTGTAGCCGGATTGAGACCTGTCTGTGGAATGAAGAGCTCGGTTGTTATGCCAGCTTGTATAATCCGCCGGTGCGTTATGTGGATTCTGAGCCCATCCCGATCTTGGGATATAATAATTTATGGCCTTTATGGGTGGGAATCAGCTCTCCCGAGCGGGCAAAAACCGTGATTGAAAAGCATCTGCTGAATGAAGACGCATTTTTGTCTCCCTTTGGTATCCGCTCGATGGCCAAGTGCGAACGCAATTACAACAACATGAAATCCGGATATATTCATCCCATGGCCTCTGCGCCTCAAACCGGAACCGCGATGGGCTCGCCCAGTTCCAACTGGCAGGGACCGGTATGGGCGCCTTCGACTTATTGCGGGATTTTTGCCCTCAAAAACTACGGGTATGCCAAAGAAGCCGACGATCTGGCCACCCGCTATCTGTGTTTTCTCGAAAAAGCTTTGGCACGGGACGGCGCGTTTTATGAAAACTACGATGCTGAAACCGGAGAGGGGCTGCACGCCTACGGCATGGGAAGTTGGTATACGATGTTGGGTCAATTGCTGAAAGACGAAGACGTATTTCCTTCAATAAAGAGATGAGTGAAACGGAGTGCGGACACATTTGTCCGCGAGTTTACTGAAAATATTGGAGATGGCGGACAGATGTGTCCGCACTCCAGTCTTTAAAAGTGGATGTACTTCGTTTTCAACGTTATTTAGCTTGGTATGGGTAGGAAAAAAGGAATGTCGCGAGAAGGTGGGGAGCCCTTTGCGCCAAAAAATCCCTTTTCTGCTTGCCTTTTAGGCTTTCGCACCCTAATTCTGCGCGCTCTTTGTTGGGGCACTCTGTCCTGACAGTCACGCAAAACGCGTG
Source organism: uncultured Verrucomicrobiota bacterium (assembly GCA_937127435.1). Classification (GTDB taxonomy): domain Bacteria; phylum Verrucomicrobiota; class Kiritimatiellia; order SS1-B-03-39; family UBA6053; genus UBA6053. Next base: position 14,421 of record CAKZLZ010000190.1, read on the forward strand.
ATTTACTTCGAAAACTCAACCCCCTGGTTCATATTTATGACCGATGCGATTAAAGACGCAGTTGCCGACGAAACGTCCGGTTTGACTGCCTCACAGCTGGAAAAGCTGTACGAAAACTCCCTCAAGGAATTTAACGAAGGTTCCATTATTGAAGGCACAATTGTGTATATCCGCCCGAGCGACATTATGGTCGACGTTGGATACAAATCCGAAGGCGTGATTCCCAAAAGCGAATTTAAAAAGACGGAAGAATTTGTCATTGGCGACAAAATCGAGGTGCTCCTGGAGCGTCTTGAGGATGACAATGGCATGGTGGTGCTCAGCAAACAGCGCGCCGAACTCCAGAAAAACTGGGAGAAAATTCTTTCTGATTATAACGAAGGCGACCTCATCGAAGGTGTGGTTGAAGGCCGTGTGAAAGGCGGAATGCTGGTAGATGTAGGCGTTGAAGCATTCCTGCCCGGATCTCAGATCGATCTCAGCCCGGTGAAAAACCCCGACGACTTCATTGGCGAAGTGGTTCAGGTCAAAATCATCAAAATCAACCTCGAACGCCGCAACATTGTGGTTTCCCGCCGTGAATTGCTCGAAGAGCAACGCCGCGAACAGAAACAGCACTTGCTCACCGAAATTGAAATCGGTCAGGTCCGCATTGGTAAAGTCAAGAACATCACCGACTTCGGTGCGTTTATCGACCTCAATGGCATGGACGGACTGCTGCATATCACGGATATGAGCTGGGGCCGCATCAATCATCCTTCCGAAATGGTGAACATCGGCGACGAGCTGGAAGTGACCATTCTGGATGTCGACTACGAAAAAGAACGGGTATCCCTCGGTCTCAAACAACAGTCCGACAATCCCTGGCAGGAAATCGAAGCCAAGTTCCCCATGGGACATCGCGTACACGGCAAAGTGGTCAACCTCATGCCTTACGGTGCGTTCATCGAATTGGAACCCGGCGTCGAAGGCCTGGTTCACGTTTCCGAACTGTCCTGGACCAAACGCATTGCCCGCGCTTCCGATGTACTCAATCTGGGTGACGAAGTCGACGCGATCGTGCTTTCCGTCAACAAAGACGAGAAGAAGATCTCCCTGGGCGTACGTCAAATCGAAGAAAACCCCTGGGAAATCTTCGCCAACGGACATCCGATCGGATCCCACGTCAGTGGTACGGTTCGCAACTTCACCAACTACGGGGCTTTCCTCGAATTGGAAGAAGGTGTGGACGGCATGATTCACGTTTCCGACATGAGCTGGACCCGCAAGATCAATCATCCTTCCGAAATGTTGGAGAAAGGTCAGGAAGTCGAAGCGGTTGTTCTGGAAGTCGATCCTTCCAACCAACGTATCAGCCTCGGCCTCAAGCAGGCACAGCCCGATCCCTGGAGCACCATTGCTTCCAAATACGCCATTGGCCAATTGGTCGAAGGCAAAGTGGCCAAACTGGCCCAGTTTGGTGCATTCGTGGAACTCGAAGCCGGCATCGAAGGCCTCGTACACATCTCACAGATCTCCGATCACCGGGTTGAAAAAGTCAAAGACGTGCTCAACGTTGGCGACGAAGTCAAAGCCCGTATCGTGAAACTGGACGAAGTGGACCGTCGTATCGGACTGAGCATCAAAGCGGCTGAATTGGCCGACGATGAATTCAGCCTCGACGACAGCATGCTCGAAGGGCTCCGCCCCGGAGAGGATCTGGTCGACCTCGGATCCGCCTTTGATGACGCCTTCGGCGGCATGGAAGGACTGGAAGAATGGCATCCCGGCGATAAATAATCCCGGAATCCATTCCATTGAAAAACGCCCCGCTTCACCGCGGGGCGTTTTTTTTTGCGATCGACAAACGGAGCGCGGGCACTCCTGCCCTGGCGGAATCTCCAGCCGGCAACCCAACCCACTGCTTCCGCCAGGGCAGGAGTGCCCGCGCTCCGATACGCAACGCTACCAGGACTTTCCCCATTTTTTCAGCGCAAAGCGCAGGCTAGCCTTTAAAGACAGGGTATATCGACTTTACCTTGTGAGATGCAACGAATTCAGACAGGATAACAGGTGCACAGGCATTTCTATTGATCCGGTTTTCTTGTGAGATGCAACGAATTCAGACAGGATAACAGGATGAGCGGGATCATGCCATGAATCATGTTGATCTGATTTTTGTAAGCTGCGGACTTTCCGTTTCACTTCGACTTTACTTTCTGTGAAATTAAGAAGTAACCCAACATCTATCCCAGTGGC
>CAKZLZ010000191.1 GCA_937127435.1 uncultured Verrucomicrobiota bacterium
AGTTGACTTTATTGGTTTTAAGAGTTTTGCCGAAAAGACGGTAATGAACTTCTTGCCGGGTATGACCTCGATTGTGGGGCCGAATGGCTGTGGCAAGAGCAATATCGCGGATGCGGTCCGCTGGGTATTGGGGGAGCAGAGTGCGAAGGCGCTTCGGGGCGGCAAGATGATGGATGTGATTTTTAACGGGGCCGATGGTTTTAAACCGACCAATATGGCGGAAGTTTCTTTGACCATGGCGGAATGTGAAGATGTCCTGAAAACGGATTATCACGAAGTGACCATTACCCGTCGGCTGTTCCGGAGTGGGGACAGTGAATATTATCTCAACAAGCAACCGTGCCGCCTGCGGGACATCCACCGCTTGTTTATGGATACCGGAGTGGGGCGGAACAGTTATTCGATTCTGGAACAGGGCAAGATTGACCAGGTCTTGAGTTCACGTCCGGAAGACCGCCGGATGGTGTTTGAAGAGGCCAGTGGTATCACCAAATTTAAAGCGGACCGCCGGGAAGCGCTGGCGAAGTTGGATCGTACGGATCAGAACTTGTTGCGTTTGGATGATGTGATTCGCGAAGTGAAGCGCCGGATGGTTTCGTTGCAGCGTCAGGCGGGAAAAGCGCGTCGTTATCAGGAAATCCAAACCCGATTGCGGGGACAGGATTTGTGGTTGAGCCGTCACCGTTTGCAGGAAATGCAGGAAGCGATTGGCGACCGGGAAGTGAAGTTGGATGAATTGCATCAGTCGGTTGAGAAAGGGCGCACGGACATTGAAAACGAAGAAATGGGAATCACCACTTTGCGTGATGAACTCGAAACCGTTGACAAAGTGATTGCGGATAAAATGGAAGCCGCGGTCGGACTCCGTAACGAGTTGCATCAAGCGAAAGAATCGGTGCGGGTGAATGGTGAACGGATTCAGGAAATGAAGTCCTATGCCAACCGTGACAGTCGGGATGCGGAAGAGGCGCAAAGCCGGTTGGAGCAACATCGTCAGAATTTGGAAGAGAGCGGAAAAGCGCTGGCGGAAGCAAAGGTTTTTAAAGAAGAAGCCGAAGCAGCGTTGCAGGCCCGTCAGGATGAAGTGAAGCATTTGGAAGTGAGCTCTGCCGAATTGCGCGAGAAATTACGGGAAAAACGTAATCAATTGAATCAATTTGAGCAGACTGCGAACCGGGCGCAGGGGAAAATCCGTGATTTTGAACAGCGCGAACGGGGCCGGATGGTTCAGCAGGAACGTTTACGTGAAGGGATCGCAGAATTAGAGAACCTCGAAGGCGGTCGTCAGGAAAAGGTCAGAGAATTGACCGCAAAAGTGGAAGGACTTCAGACCCGCGAGCAGGCCTTGCGTACCCGGGTGGATCAGGGCGTTCAGCAACAGCAGGAACAGGGATCGTCCCTGAAAGAAAAACGTCAGGCTTTGGGCGAGATGGACAAGACGGTTGCGGGATTAAAAGCCCGCTTGGAAGTCCTGCGCAATCAGGAAGCGGAGCAGGAACAATTTCCTGCCGGTGCACGGGCCCTGTTGTCCAAAGATGAATATGCAGGTTTGGACCGGAACTGGATTGTGGGCGCCTTGGCCCAGAAAATCCGTACCGATAAAAAATCCCAGAAAGCTTTAGAGTCTTTGTTGCGGAGTACCATTGATGCGGTTCTGGTAAAGGATATGTCAAATTTACAGGCCATTCATGATGTGTTGGCCGGTCAGGAATTGGGTTCCGCCCGGATTTTGGCTATTGGGGGTGTTGAAGATGTTCCCGGAAACGGGGAAGGTCCGGGACAAGCCTTTTTGGAGCGGGTGAAGGCATCGGCTGAAGTCCAGCCTTTGGTCAACCGTCTGTTCCAGAATGTCCGCTGGGTCGAGAAACTTGAAAGCGCCGGAAAACCCTCCGCCGGTCAGGTTTTTGTAAGTCCTGAGGGTCATATTTTAAGGGGCGACGGATCGATGGAAGTTTATTCCGGGGATCAGGATCAGGGGAATCCATTGGCCTTGCAGGCACGGATCACCGAAACCGAGCAGTCCTTGAATTCAGAACATGAAACTGCAGAAGATTTACGTGCGGCATTGGAGGCGGCCCAGGGTGAAGAAAGTCAGTTGCAGGAACGTCTGCGGGCGGCCCGCGAAGAAATGCAGGGCGTGAACCGTGAACTGGCCGGACTGGAAGCCGAACTGCGGAATGCCAAACAGGAAGTGGATCAGGGGGAGGTCCGCCTGAAGCAATTGACCAACCAATTGAATACTTTGAATGAAACCCATCAGGCTTCAGATGCGGAACGGCATCAGATGGTGGAAGAGCTGGAAGCGGCCCGGGCCAATCAGGATTCGTTAAAGGCGGAAATCGAAGCGGTGGCGCAAGCCTTTGATGCCGCCGAGGAAGCGCGCAATGTTGGGTTGAAGTCCACCACGGATCAGCGGATTAAATTTGCGGAACACCGTCAGAAAGTTGAATTGTTGCAACGGCAGCAACAGAATCTTCAGGAGCGGATTCACGAGTTGGAAACCACGGTGAAGGAACGGAATGAAGGGATCAACACCTACGAACAACGGGTATTAAATCTTCAGGAAGAAAAGCAGTCCGCCCAATCCAAAATTGAGCCTCTGGAAGCGCAATTGCAGGTGAAAAACGGCGAAATTGAACAGGAGAGGGAAGCCCGCTCCGAGCGTTCGGAAAGATTGCGCAAAGAAGAGCAGGCCCTGCGTGAAAAACGTTTACGCATTGAAAAATTGACCGGGGAAGCCGGGAATTTGGACGTGGATTTGGCACAGCGCCGGGTTCGTTTGGAGAATATCATTCAGCGGGTGACCGAAGCGTATCATGTAAGCATTCAGGAGATCCATAAAAGCGAAGAACCCGAATGGGAGAATGGAGAAGCGCCGGACTGGTCTGATTTGGAACGTACGGTTGAATCCATGAAAACCAAACTGGAATCCATGGGCCCGGTAAACATGGTGGCCATTGAAGAATATACGGAGCAGGAAGACCGCTACCAGTTCCTGATGGCGCAACAGGAAGATCTGGTCGAAGCCAAAAAGATCCTGTTGGAGAGTATTCAAAGTATCAATGAAACCACGACCGAGATGTTTAATAAAACCTTTCACCTGGTGAATACCCATTTCCAGGAAATGTTTAAAAAGCTCTTTGGGGGTGGCGAAGCCTTTTTGGAATTGGTGGATGAAGAAGACGTGCTTGAATCCGGTATTGATATTGTAGCCAAACCTCCCGGCAAAAAGCCTCAGGTGATCAGTCTGCTTTCCGGGGGAGAGCGGACGATGACGGCGGTGGCGCTGCTGTTTGCTCTTTATACGGTGAAGCCCAGTCCGTTCTGTATTCTCGACGAATTGGACGCGGCTTTGGATGACGCCAATATCGGACGCTTTGTAAGCTTGGTTCAATCCTTTGTGAAAGAATCCCAGTTTATTGTGATCACCCATAATCAGAAAACCATTGCGGCGGCGGATGTACTTTACGGCATTACCCAGGAGAACAAAGGGGTTTCCAAAGTGGTTTCCGTAAAATTGACGGATCACGATAAAGATGCGGCGGATGTGAGAAAATCCAAACAGATTGCGGATGAACCTGCAGAGGTTTGATTCCCGAAACGCTAAAGCTCAAGACTTTTTAACTTATTCATTTATTCATTCATTTATATGGCAAAACCTGACCACAACTACGACGAAAGCAAAATTAAAACTCTATCCTCGATTGAGCACATTCGTGCCAGAACGGGGATGTACATTGGGCGGACGGGCAGTGGAGCCCACTATGATGATGGCATCTATATCCTGCTGAAGGAAGTGATCGATAACGGTATCGATGAGCATATCATGGGTTTCGGAAAGCTGATCGATATTAAATTGGACGGGAATGACGTCACTATTCGGGATTACGGCCGCGGGATTCCGCACGGAAAGGTTGTCGACTGTGTGTCCCGGATCAATACCGGCGCAAAATATAACGACGAAGTCTTTCAGTTTTCAGTGGGACTCAACGGGGTGGGAACCAAAGCGGTGAATGCGCTTTCTGATACGTTTACGGTGTGCAGTTACCGGGAGGGGAAGTTTTTTGAAGCGACCTTTGAAAAGGGGACGTTGGTCAGCGAAGACAAAGGCAAAAGCGATGAGCCGGACGGGACGTTGGTGAGTTTCTGCCCCGATGAGACCATCTTTAAAAAATTCAAATACCGCGAAGAATATATCCTGCGCCGCCTGAAGTTTTACAGCTATTTGAATGCCGGGCTGGTCATGCGCTTCAACGGGAAAAAGATGGAGGCCAAAAAGGGTCTGTTGGATTTGATTCTTGAAGAATCCGATTCGGAAGCGATTTATCCGCCCTTACACTATCAGGGTAAAACCTTAGAGATTGCGCTGACCCATGCCCAACTTTACGGGGAAGAAAACTGGTCTTTTGTCAATGGACAATACACTGCGGACGGCGGCACCCATTTGAGTGCGTTCCGGGAAGGGGTGTTAAAAGCTTTTAACGAGTTTTCGAAAAAGAAATATGACGGGGACGATGTGCGGGAAGGCTTGATTGGCGCGGTGGCCATCCGGTTAAAAGAACCTATTTTTGAATCCCAGACCAAGAACAAACTCGGGAATTCCGAGATCCGTTCCGATTTGGTCAATGAAGTCCGGGATGTGATTGTGGACATGCTCCACAAAAATCCCAAGGCGGCGGAAAGGGCTTTTCTGAAGATTGAAGAAACCCAGAAGATGCGCAAGGAGATCAACGCGGTCAAAAAATTGGCCCGGGAAAAATCCAAAGCCATTTCTATTCGGATTCCCCAATTGAAAGACTGTCGGGTGCATTTGGATAAAGAGAAAGGAAAAGGCGAAGAGTCAATGATCTTTATCACCGAGGGTCAATCCGCCGCCGGTTCCATGGTCTCCTGCCGGGATCCCAATACCCAGGCGATTTTCACTTTGAAGGGGAAACCCCTGAATGTGGCGGAATTGAAGCGGGATGCCATCTATAAGAACAATGAGCTCTATAATTTGATGCAGGCGCTTCGGATTGAAGAGACGGTGGAGAATCTCCGCTATCAGAAAGTGGTGTTGGCCACCGATGCCGACGTCGACGGCATGCACATCCGAAACTTGCTGATTACCTTCTTCTTGAAGTTCTTCCAACCGTTGGTTCGGGAAGGGCATTTGGTGATTTTGGAAACGCCGCTGTTCCGGGTGCGGAACAAAAAGGAAACCCGGTATTGTTTTACCGAAGAAGAGCGGGTGTTGGCATTTAAAGAAGTGAAAAATCCGGAGATTACCCGGTTTAAAGGACTGGGGGAAATTTCTCCGAAAGAATTCAGGGCCTTTATCAGTGAGGGCATGCGGCTTTCACCGGTGCATATTGATGATGTAAATGAAGTGCAGCATATTTTGAAATTTTACATGGGAAAAAATACGCCGAAACGCCGCGAGTATATTTTGAATCATTTGGAGATTGAGGAGGACGCGGTATGAAGAAGGAAGTCAGAGGTCGGAGGCCAGAAGTCGGGAAATTCGAAATGGATTTTGTGCGGAGGGGTGTATAAATGATTAAAGACGACGAAAAAGATTTGTTTGAGGACGGGGAAAATCCGGAACCTGAAATCGATAGCGATGCCGATAGCGATATTGATGCCGATACCGAAGGGGAACCGGAGGAAGTGGAGAGTACTTGGGAGGGGGATGAAGAAGAACCTGTGCTCAAGGACTTGGTTGATTTCAACTTTTTGGAGTATGCGGGTTATGTCATCAAAGACCGGGCGATTCCCAGTCTGGAAGATGGACTCAAACCTGTACAGCGCCGTATTATGTGGTCGTTGTTCCGGAATGACGACGGCAAGTTTATCAAGGTGGCCAATATTGTGGGCTACACCATGCAGTTTCATCCTCACGGGGATGCCTCCATTGCGGATGCATTGGTCACATTGGCGAACAAACGCTATTTGATTGAGGGGCAGGGAAACTATGGAAACCTGCACACGGGCGATCCGGCGGCGGCTTCACGGTATATTGAATGTCGATTGACCCCGCTGGCACGGGAACAGATTTTCAATAAACATCTGACCAAATTCATTCCCAGTTACGATGGACGAAATGAGGAGCCGGTGTTGCTTCCTTCCAAGCTTCCGTTGTTGCTGATGTTGGGGGCGGAAGGAATTGCGGTGGGACTTTCCACCAAGATTCTTCCTCATAATTTCGGGGAATTGTTGCAGGCGCAAATGGAGATTTTGAAAGGACGGAGTCCAAAGAAACTTTTGCCTGACTTTTTGACCGGCGGGTTGATGGATGCCAGTGAATATGATCTGGGAAGAGGAAAGGTCAAAGTCCGGGCCGTCATTGAGAAAGATGGAAAAGACTTAATCATTCGGGAGTTGCCATACAACACCACCACCGAACAGCTGATTAAAACCATCGAAGATGCGATCCGCAAAAAGAAGATCAAAATCCGGTCCATTCAGGATTACACCGCGGAAAATGTGGAGCTTCAGCTTAAACTGGTGGCCGGTCAGGATCCGGATGAAACCATACAGAAGCTGTATGCGTTCACAGACTGTGAAATCTCGGTGAACAGCATGATCATGTGCATTGAAAACAACCGTCCGGTCGAGTTGACGGTGAACGATGTGCTTCGGAAGTTGAGTGACCGTTTGTTGATGATTCTCGAGCAGGAATTGGAATGGGAAAAGAACCGGCTTTTGGATGAGTTCCATAACAAAACGCTGGTTCAGATCTTTATCGAAAACCGGATCTACAAAGACATTGAGGAATGTGAAACCTATGCCCTGGTCCAGAAAGCGGTTTTGGATGGGGTGAATAAATTCCGTAAATTGCTCAAACGGGATGTGACCACAGATGACGTTGAAATGTTGTTGGCTGTCCGCATTAAACGGATCAGCCGCTTTGACATGGATAAGAACCGGAAGGATTTGGAAGACATTCTAAAGGCCTTGAAAGAGGTGGAACGTAACCTCAAACGGATTGTGGATTATGCGGTCGACTTCCTGAAGGCGCTCAAAAAGAAATATGCCAAGGATTATCCGCGGATGACCCAGGTGCATGAGGACGGCTTTAAGAAAATTGAAGTGCGCAAACTGACCGCAGCGGAACTTAAAATCCGTTATGATAAAAAAGGCGGGTATTTGGGCCACAATGTTCGGGAGGGTGAAGAGCTCTTGCAATGCAGCTCTCTGGACAAAATCATCGTGGTTTGGCGGGATGGCCGGTATCAGTTGATGTCTCCCCCTGACAAACAGTTCATGGGCAAGGATATTGAATACGTGGGGATTTACGACCGCGATAAAGAATATTTGGTTTGTTACACCCACAACCAAACCAGTTTTATCAAGCGCTTCACTTTCGGTGGCTGTATTCAGAACAAGGATTACAGTTTATGTCCGAAAGGGAAAAACAAGGTGATCCTCTTTGAAGAAGGCGGGGCCGAACATGTGTATGTGAAATTTGCGCCCATGAAAAATCAGCGGGTACATCAACAATTGTTGAAGGTCGCGGATTATCAGGTGAAAGGGGCCAAAACCAAGGGCAACCAAATCACCATGAAAAAGGTGAACAATATCGGAAGCAAAAAACCCCGGAACTGGGATGACGATTCTGATTTAGACCCGAACGCGGTGCTGGATTTCTGATGAAAGCCCGCAGCTGGATCCTGTGTTTGCTTTTTCTGCCGCTTTTAAGGGCGGCGGATGTACAGCCAATGGTGCAACGTGGAGAAGTTGCGTACCGGGAGGGCCGCTGGGTCGAAGCACGGGATACCTTGATCCGGGCCGCGGGTTTAACGGATACTGAAGAGCAGAAACAGCAGATCCTGAAGCGGGTAGGGCAAATCAATATAGAATTGTTGATGTCTCCTTATGAACAGCCGGGATGCATTTGGCTGGAAGTTCAACCCGGGGATACCCTGGGGAAGATTGCAAAACGTGCCGGGACAACCATTGAGCTGCTTAAAGCGATGAACCGGATGAGCTCCAACAACATTCGGTTGGGTCGCCGCATCAAAGTTTTGGTTGAACCCTTTGATCTGGTGATAGACAAAAGCGAAAATATCGCCACCTTACATTTAGGCGGACAATTTTTTAAGCAGTATGATGTATCCACCGGCGCTACGGCAAACACACCGGAGGGCAGCTTTAAAATTACGGATCGGATTGTGCATCCGGAGTGGTGGCATCCGGTGACCAAAGAACGCATTCCCTACGGAGCGCCCGGCCACAAGATCGGAACCCACTGGCTGGGCTGGGACGTGAAAGGCTTCGGGATTCACGGAACGGATGAACCGGAGAAAATCGGCCAGGCGGTATCCCTGGGCTGCGTGCGCATGCGAAATGAAGAAGTGGAGGAGCTATATATCCTGCTTCCCTCCGGTACACCGGTAAAGGTGAAAGAATAGAAGGTTTTTTTCTACTTTTCCACTTGCAAAAAAAGTAAAATCAGTGCAAAGATTCCCCCCTCATGCACTGGTAGCTCAACTGGATAGAGCATCTGACTACGAATCAGAAGGTTGGAGGTTCGAACCCTCTCCGGTGTACCATTTTAAACCTGCAAACTTCACGGTTTGCAGGTTTTTTTCTTTTTTGGATTAAGAGGGGTATATTTGGAAAAATTGTAGATCTTGGAAAGTGAAGGTGTTATTGGCCCCTTTTTCATCTTTATTCTACTCATATGGACTGTGAACTGAATCCGGACCTGAGAGATCTATCTGTGGAGTTTGAAATACCGAAGACTTTCTGATGGCATGGTAAAGATAGAAATATAACCTCTATTGCATGCGGAGTTCCGGGCCGGGTGTTTCGGTTGTCCGGGAGAGTCAGAGGTTAATGTTATGAAATTAAGATTCCCCGGGTTGCTGAGGGGTATGCAATCGAGGTGAACGGGGAAGGCACAAAAAAACCCGCCGGATGGCGGGTTGTTTCAAGGGGAAGGAATGAATCCTTACTTGATTTTCGCTTCGCGGTAAATGACGTGTTTACGTGCAACCGGATCGAATTTTTTGGTTTCCATTTTCTCAGGTTTGAGCTTCTGGTTTTTGGTCATGGTGTAAAAGTGACCGGTTCCTTCGGAGGAAACGAGTTTGATGAGATCGCGTGGCATAATTTTGCTCCAGAAAATGGGTTAAATAAGGAAGTCTTCTTTACGGGGATTGTCGTATTTCCCGGCTTTCAAGTCGGAAGCTTTGACCCACATGGTGCGAACCGTGCCGTCTGTGAAACGGATTTTTTTCCGTTGGGCATTGGTTTTGAATGTGCGTTTGCTGATGCCGGTGGTGTTTAGACCAATGCCGCCGGACTTCTTGGGAAGACCTTTACGGGTGATACTGCTGCCGGACGTGGTTTTTTTGGCGCCACGGGTATTTAATTTAGCCATGATAAATCCTTTATAGTCGTGAGTCCGTTCGGAATGAACGGTCATATCTGAAAGTGGAAGGGGGTACATACCCGAAGTCCGGCGTGGGTGCAACCACAAAATTTGCTAATTTAGTGAGGAATTATTGCCGGAGAATCTATTTAGATCGACAGGAGGAGTGCGGGGGGTAGAAGCTTGGGTTATGAAAAGCAAACGTGTCCTCGTTCTTTGTTTGTATATCTGGATTATTTCTGCAGTTGCGGAGGAGGCACCCCGCAGTTTTGCGTATGTTTTACAGGCTGAATCGTTGGCGGAAAGTCGTGAAGCTGTGGTGTTGAAACTGAAGAACTGCGGACGGGATTGGATTGTGCTGGATGCGCTTTACAGCGGGGAAGACGGCGGAGCTTGGACAAAAGCGGAACTTGCGGAAATCCGGGCGGGAAAATCGGGGAGGAAGATCCTGGGATATCTTTCAATTGGGGAAGCAGAGAATTACAGGGCGTATTGGAAAAAAGAAGGAATGGAGAATCCTCCCGACTGGTTGGGTCCGGAGAATCCTGAATGGCCGGGGAATTATAAGGTCAAATACTGGTCCCAGGCTTGGCAGGAGATTCTATTAACAGATCTGGAAAAGCTGATGTCTTGCGGTTTTGACGGGGTGTATCTTGATTTGGTTGATGCCTTTGAGTTTTACGAATATGATGCAGAATTGGATCTTTGGTGTGATCACCGGCTCAATCCCGTAACGGGGCAGTCTTACCGGAAAGATATGGTGGATTGGGTCGGGAAGGTGGCGGGGAACGCGAAAAAACGAAATAAAGATGCTTTGGTCATACCCCAAAACGGATCTCAATTGTTAAAGGAGTCAGAATATATTTCTCTGATTCATGGAATCGGGGTCGAAGACCTTTTTGCGAATGGGAATCGGATGAAGCGGAGGGAAGAGTCGGCTTATGTGTTGGGTTTTCTGGCGCTCGCAAAGCAAAAAGGATTACCGATCTTGGAAATCGAGTATGTGCAAAAGCCTAAGGTGCAGGCCCGGTTGGTTGAAAAGTCCATTCAAGCAGGTACGGTGCTTTTGCAAACAGACCGGGAATTGACGACTTTAGGCGCCAGTGAAGAAACACCCTGATGGGTTTTTACTGATTTGCCCCTTCTGCCCGGGCTTTCCGGAGTTCAAGTGCTATTTGTTTACGTTGAAACGCCGCGGTTTCTTGCAGGGAGGCTGCATTAAGTACCCATTCACCCTCCCGGTGATTGCGGCTAATCGGACCCACAGATTTCAACCAAACCACGGCCGTACCTTCGGCTGTGCCGGGCCGCAGGATTTGTCCTTCCCCTTTAAATTTACGTTTGAGTCCCGGATAATTCATATTGTCATCGGTGATATCCAGTGCACCACTGTCAGACACTTTAAAGGAAAAGCTTCCGGTATAATCTTCCAGGAGTTGCACATGAACCAATCCGTCTTGGTGGGTGAGCTCAACAAATCCGTTTTTATACACGATCGGGCAGGAGAATTTATAATAGCCTTCCGGAAGGAGGGTATTCAAATTTTGGGGCGGTGTGCTCACGCATCCGCTTAGTCCCAGAAAAATCAGGCTCAAGAGTTGCAAGCGAAAGAAGGAAAGGGCAAGGTGTCGACAGTTGAGTCTATTATAGCGTAAGAGAGTTTTCATGAATTATTCCATAACCAAAGCCGAAATCAATGAGAAGCCTTTATTAGAGTATACGGGCCCCTATTCACTCATAAACAGCGACGAGGGCTTGCAGGAAGTGCTGGCGGATATAGAGGCGGAGACGGTATTGGGATTTGATACTGAAACGCGGCCCGCGTTCCGGAAAGGAGAATCCTACCTGCCGAGTTTGCTTCAGTTGGGCGGTGAATCTCATGTATGGATGTTTCAATTACAGAAGTTAACCAATTTAAAACCCATTTATGACGTGTTGGCGGATCCAAAGATTGTCAAAGCGGGGGTGGCGATTAAACGGGATGTGCAAGAGTTGAAAGATCTTGAGCCCTTCGACGATGCGGGATTTAAAGACGTCGGTAAAATGGCAGAGAAGCTCCTGTTTCGAAATACGGGCCTCCGTCCCTTGTCTGCGCTTTTACTGGATGGGCGAATCAGCAAAGGAGCGCAAGTTTCCAATTGGGCGACCGATGTTCTGAGTCAAAAACAGGAAAAGTATGCTGCGACGGATGCCTGGGTTTCCCGGAAATTGTATTTGGCGTTGGTGGCACTGAAGAAAAAACGTGGAATGGCATCTTAAATTGATTATTGCCTAATGATTGTTCGAGTAGTATGACTCTAGGATGACAAAAATGCGCTATCTTCCCAACCGTACAAGCAGGGTCCAAGGTTTATGAGTGATCAACCACCCCGAATGGTGAATCCTGTACAGTTTCGGATATTCAGCCGAACGGATGTCGGAAAAAGGCGTCAACGGAACGAGGATTCTCTGGGAGTGATTGCCCGGTATGGGGTTTTTTTGGTTGCCGACGGTATGGGCGGTGTGGATGGGGGGGATTTTTCCAGTCAACAGGTTGTTGAACAGATGAGCCGGACCTTCCGTGAAAGGAATGGACAGGAACTTGAATTTTCGGAAGTGGTGGATCTTGCGGAACAGTCCATCGTAGAAGCCAGCAGCATTATTAAGAAGGAAGCTGAAGTTCGGGGAATCAGTGGGATGGGGACGACGGTGGTGGTGATTTGTTTTGATATGAAAGACATGAGCCGCGCCTGTGTGTTACACGTGGGGGACAGCCGGCTTTATCGATATCGCAACCGGCAACTGGATGCTTTGACCGAGGATCATTCTCTGGCCGCGGAATCGGGAATTAAAGATACGGCGATGATTCCAATGTTTATGGCGGGCGTGATCACCCGGGCGGTGGGCGTGCGGGATGATGTCATGGTCGACCGCGCGGACGTGGACGTGAAGGCCGGTGATCTCTTTTTGTTATGCAGTGATGGTCTTTATAATATGGTTCCTGATGCAATCATGGGCGATATCCTGTCTTTTAATTCCGTGGATCCTGCGGCAGACCTGGTGAACAAAGCCAATCAGGCAGGAGGGTTTGATAATATCACGGTTATTATCGTTGAGCCCAAAGCCGGCAACGGATCTGCGTCGGAACTCGATGACACGGTGATGTGATCCGTCCCGCTTTTGCTTGTCTCTGACGGGGAACCTGATATCCCGATCCCATGTCCGATAAGCTCCAAATCAACGAAATATTTTTCAGCATTCAAGGTGAAGGCGAACGTTCCGGCTGGCCGTGTATCTTTATCCGCTTGTCTTTTTGTAACTTGCGCTGTGCATGGTGTGACTCCGAATACACCTTTTACGAAGGCAGGGAGATGACGATCGATCAGGTGCTGGATTCGATTTCCGGCTACCCCTGCAAACTGGTGGAAGTGACCGGAGGAGAGCCTTTGGTTCAGGAAGGGGCAATTCCGTTGATGCGGCGGCTGTGTGACGAGGGGTATGAGGTAATGTTGGAGACGTCAGGGTCCCTGGATATTTCGGGGGTGGATTCGCGGGTGAGGCGGATTATGGATCTCAAATGTCCCGGCTCCGGTATGATGTCCCGCAACCGGATGGAAAATGTGAAAGAGCTCACTTCCAGCGATGAAATCAAATTTGTGATTAAAGACCGCCTGGATTATGAGTGGGCCAAAGACATGATAAAGCGTGAGGATCTTACGAGCATCTGTCCGGTGCTTTTTTCGCCCGTTTGGGGATCCGTGGAATTTGCGGAACTGGCAGAGTGGATCCTTGATGATGGTTTAAAAGTGAGGATGCAGCTCCAAATCCATAAGTTTATCTGGGATCCGCAAGCACGCGGTGTGTAGTCCACGATCTCCGAGCGTGGAAATGAAACAAGAGCATAAGCTACGATTTCCACGCTCTGAGATCGTGCACGAGGTTAAAATACTTCGATTTCGATTTCGATATCGATATCGATTTCGTTTATATGTCATCCGACCTCCGACCTCCGACCTCCGACCTCCGACCTCCGACCTCCGCCATCACTTATTATTCATCCGCCATCAAAAAACATGAAAATCGCAAAAGAATTCCGCTGGGAAATGGGGCATCGACTGCCTCTTCATGATGGTGCCTGCAAAAATTTGCACGGTCACTCGTACCGATTGGTGGTGGAGGTGGAAGGGGAAGTGAATCCTGAGACAGGCATGGTAATCGATTTCGCCGAAATTTCCGCGAAAGTGAAACCCTTCCTCAATGAACTGGATCATGCCTTTTTGTGTCAGGACACCGATGAAGAAGTCCGTGAACTTTTAGAGCGAATGGATTTAAAACGAATTTATATTCCACATCCTTCAACCGTTGAGAATATCTGTGGGATGTTTATTGAACGTCTACGGCCTGCCTTTGCCTCGGAAAAACAGGTGGACGCTTTCACCGTGCGCATCTGGGAAACCGCTTCTTCGGTTGCGGAGATTACGGAAAATGTCAAAGCCGGCTGACACCCCTTTGCGGCTTTTTTACGTGCCGGTCCCGGATCGGGAAAGCGGGAAAGCCCTGGTGTCGAAAGTGATGGCCGCCCGCTTGGCCGCCTGTGCAAATTTGTTGGGTCCCATGTTGAGTTTTTATGAGTGGGAAGGGGAACAGAAAGAGGAAGAGGAATTTCTGCTGATTCTGAAAACCACTGCGGAAAAAGAAACTGAGTTGAGGGCATTTCTGGAAGGCATTCATCCCTATGACTGTCCATGCATCAGTTCTTTTGCCGTGGATGCCAATACGGATTTTGTGGAGTGGGTCGGAAAACAACTATGAAAGCGGCGCCCCGTAAAGTCGCGATTCTCTTCCGTTACGGCGCCGGGGAGCATGTGGATTTTCTGCCGGCTTTGCCCGCGATGGTTGAAAGGCTTGTGCAGCAAGGTGCTGAGGTTCATCACTTCGGTTTTGGCGGTGGGCCGGAGTTGCCGCTTGGACTTAAAGATCAATTGAAGGTGCATGCCGGCCCCTTTAAGGTTTGCCGTGCTTCCGGATGGGATAAACATGTGAAAGCGTTGCTTTGGTTGGCGAGCCTGCCTTGGTTAGGCTGGAAATGTTCCCGCGAAGGTTTTGATGTGGTTTTTGTGGATGAAACCTTGCCGTTGAGTGCGCCCTTGTTGCGCTTGGGGTATCGTGGGAGCCTGATGTTCACCATCCACGATTTTTTTATGGAAATCTATTGGGGAAAGAATTTTTGGCTTCGTTATCCCGGTCGATGGGTTCAGAAAATCGACCTGTCGGCCTGGAAGAAACTGGATCGGATTTTTACCCGGGTGGAAGCGGCCAAAGTGCATCTGCAGGGAAAGGGGGTTGATGCGAACCGCATTTCGGTGGTTCCCGATCCGGTGGATCTCACCCTGTTTTCTCCACTTGAAAATCAGCAGGTACGAAAGAATTTTCGGGAGGCTTGGGGGATGAAGGAGGAGGATCTGGTGATGGTGCACCACGGGATTATGCATCCGAATAAAGGCAATCTCCGATTGATAGAAGCCATGGTTGCGCTTCGTGAAGACTTTCCTCAACTGAAATTGCTGTTGATTGGAGACGGTCCGGAAATGAAAGATTTGCGGGAGGCGGTAAAGGCGCTCCATTTAGAGACCTGCGTGATTTTAACCGGATGGTTACCGGGGATGAAGGACATCGCGGTAGCGCTTCAGTCTGCTGATATAGGTTTGGTGATGCGGAAAGGCATTCCCGGAGATCATTTTCATGTGACCAGTACCTTGGTTCATAATTTGGCTTGCGGATTGCCGGTGCTGGCGGCCCGATTGGATGGTATTGCGGAAGTGTTGGACGGGAGCCGGGCCGGGGAGATGTTTGATCCTGCTTGTGGTGAATCGTTTCAGGAAAAGTTGACGGTATTGATCGAAGACCCTGACCGCAGGAAAGAAATGGGTGCCGAAGCCCGCCGATTGGCTGAACGCCTTTTTGATCCGGAACGGATTGCGGCTGCATATGTGGAGGCGATGGGCAAATGAAAATGAAATGGGCAAAGTGGAGCGCTGCTTTTTTGTGCGTCGCATTGGCGGTGTGCTGTTTTACCGGGAGAATGGATCCATGGCTCAAACGGGCGGGCTTAGAAAAATTGGAAACGCAAAACAGCGAATATCTGGAGGGCACTTTTGAGAAAGCGCTGGCAGGGTTTGGTGTGATGTCGGGTTTAAAAGCCGGACTCGCGGTGGTGGAAGGCAGTACCGGAGGGGTTAGTGCCGGGGTTTCGCTGCAATTACAAATCGGGGATGTGGTACAGTCGGCCTATGACTATGTGGATATCGCTTGGCGGACGCTGTTGCTGGGGAGTATTTGCCTCTTATCGATGCAGTATCTGTTGGAGGTTGCGGACTTATTGGGACAACTGGCTTTGGGGATCTTTTTGGTTTTGATGGCCGTGGGATTGCTTTGGCGCCGTCCTCCTCAAGCCCTGCGGGATGCACGGCTCCTGGCTTGGTTGGGTGTCTTGGTGCTTTATCTCTTTTTGCCACTCTCCATTTTGGCGGCTTCGGCCTTGTCCCGGCAGATCACCCAATCGACCGTGGATGCGGCCCAGGAAGGTTTTGCGCAGGCGGGCGAGACCCTGTTTCCGGACAATCCCCAGCTGGATGAAGGCATGCTGGCCCGCATCAAACAAATCCCGGAACGTTTGGAGCAAATTTCGGATTATCTGCGAAAAAAGGCGTCTGAAATGTCGTTATGGACTGTGCAATTGATTGCGGGTTACCTTTTTGACTGCATTTTCTTTCCCCTGGGCTGTTTCTTTTTAATGCTTTTCGGGAGCCGATCCTTTTTGCGTTATTGTCACCAATGCAGTTTGCATGAACGATTGCTTAAGGAACTGGCAAAAAGGAAGTCACTTCCGGACGGGGATTGATCCGAAGCTTCGGCTTTTTAGGATTTTGAATTGATCTCTGGGAAATCCCGTTTATGTGTCCCTGCATTATTCAACCAAGGAAACGAACCCATGAACCGTATTTATAATTTTAGCGCCGGACCTGCAACCCTCCCCACCGAAGTTTTACTTGAAGCTCAAGCCGAACTTCTCGATTACCAGGGTTCCGGCATGTCCATCATGGAAATGAGCCATCGTGGAAAATATTACGATGCGATTCACATGGAGGCCCTGGCCAATTTCCGTGAATTGCTCAATGTTCCTGAAGAATATGCGATTTTGTTTCTGCAGGGTGGGGCCACAACCCAGTTTTCTCAGATTGCCATGAATCTGTTGGGAGAAGGGCAGGTTGCCGATTATATCAACGCCGGTGCCTGGAGCAAAAAAGCGATTAAAGAAGCCTCTATCATTGGGAAAGTGAATGTGGCTGCGGATTGCGGATCTGAAATCCCCACCCGCCAGGCGCATCAGGAAGAGCTGAAGCTTACCCCCGGTGCGGCCTATTTGCACTGTTGCTCCAACGAGACCATTTCCGGTGCCCAAATTAAAGAATTTCCCAAATCTGATGCCCCTTTGGTGTGTGACATGTCTTCAGATATTCTGTCACGCCGGTTGAATGTGTCAGATTTCGGGCTGATTTACGCGGGTGCACAGAAAAATCTGGGCCCGGCCGGAGTCGCCATGGTGATTGTGCGTAAGGATTTGGCCGAGCGGGTGCCCGACAGCGTTCCTGAAATGCTTCGCTATACTACCCACATTAACAATGATTCTATGTTCAACACGCCGCCTACTTTTTCTATCTACCTGCTTTGTTTGGTGAGCCGCTGGTTGAAGAAAAACGGTGGCTTGGAAGCGATGGAGATTCAGAACGACCGTAAAGCCGGAAAACTCTATGATGCGATAGATGCCTCCGATTTTTACCGGGGAACCGCGGTCAAAGAATTCCGTTCCACCATGAATGTCACTTACCGCTTGCCTACTGAAGATCTTGAAAAGAAATTCATTGCTGAAGCCACAGCGAAAGGGTTGGATGGCTTGAAAGGTCACCGTTCCGTGGGAGGCATTCGCGCCTCTATTTACAACGCAATGCCCGAAGCCGGAGTGGACGCTTTAATTTCCTTTATGAAGGAATTTGAGCAGGCCAACGGATAAAGCTGATTTTCGCATTGCTTTCTAACCCGTTTTCGGGTTAGAAACGCGCTTCGTTTTACTACGCTCCCGTAGCTCAACTGGATAGAGTGTCGGCCTCCGAAGCCGAAGGTTGCAGGTTCGAACCCCGCCGGGAGCACCATTTTTAGAATAAGGCCCTCCATATGGAAGCCAATAGCTTTGACGCCCTCCGTTCAGATTTACGGAAAAATGACCAACTGCGTCCGGTCAGCATTCAAAAAAACATTGCACCTGCGGCTACAGGATCCTGCTTGATTTCTTTTGGAAACACCCAAGTCATTTGTGCCGTAAACATTGAAGATAAAATTCCCGGTTGGATGCGGTATCAAAAAGTGCCCGGTGGCTGGCTGACAGCTGAATACAGCATGTTGCCTTACTCTACGGAAGAGCGCAGCCGTCGTCCGGGGGCAAACCCCAATGGACGGAGCATTGAAATTCAACGACTGATTGGCCGTTCCCTGCGCGCCTCCGTTGATTTGTTAAAATTGGGGCCCAAGACCATTACCATCGATTGCGATGTGCTCAATGCCGACGGGGGAACCCGCACGGCATCCATCACCGGTGCCTATGTGGCATTGGTATTGGCGGTTCGCAAGTTGCAGAAAGAAGGCAAACTCAAAAAAGATCCGTTGACGGAACAGGTTGCGGGGATTTCCGTGGGAATTGTCAAAGGGGTTCCCATGTTGGACCTCTGTTACGAAGAAGATTTCGCGGCTTCCACCGATGCAAACACGGTGATGACCGCCGGTGGAAAATTTATCGAAGTACAAAGTACTGCGGAAGATGGTGCCTACAGTCGCGAAGAACTCAACGCATTGTTGGATTTGGCGGAGAAAGGCAACCAGGACTTGATGAAAATGCAGTTGGCTGCATTGGCGGAATAAAACTGTCGTTGTCAGCGTGATTGAACTGCGCAAGGGAAGTGATGTTTTTTACCTTTCCGATTACGATTTCAATTGTTTGGACTCATTTCGTTTTATCCGGCACAATAAAATCCAGTCCTGCGTTTCCGGTCCGGGCTGTAAACGGTGCCAGCGACATTCCGCCCTTTACTTCGCCTGAAATTCGGGCAAAGAATGTCGCATGAATGATCAAGTATTTTCCATCTCAGCCCAGACCCAGGTGTTTGCGGTGCTTGGCCACCCGATCGGTCACTCGTTGAGTCCGGCCATGCACAATCCCACCTTGCAGGCAATGGGGCTTAATGCCGTTTATCTTGCTTTTGATACACCGCCGGAACAGCTGATGGATACGCTGCGTATTTTTGGCAAAAGGGGTTTTTGTGGCACAAATCTTACCATTCCACTCAAGGAAGTTGCATTTCAAAACATGGACAGGTTGGCTGAATCCGCTGAACTTTCCGGATCGGTGAATACCGTGGTGTTTCATGAGGACGGATCCCTGGAAGGCCATAGCACCGATGGCTACGGTCTGAGTCAGGCGCTCAAAGAAGCTTTTGCAAAAGGATTTGAAGGGGAGGACGTGATGGTATTGGGATGTGGAGGAGCGGGCCGGGCCGCGGCCCTTCAAGCGGCCGCGGACGGTGCCGCTTCCATTACCTTGGCCAACCGAACAGGTAGCCGGGCGGAGGTTTTGTCTGAAGAGTTGCACAAACGTTTTCCTGATTTACAGCTGAAGTGTTGTCCATCCTGGCCGCCATCGGTTGACGAAACCCAAAGCTGCAGCATCCTTTTGCAATCCACTTCCCAGGGAATGAAGGATGGGGATGAAACGCTGTTGCAGAAAGAACATTTTAAATCCGGTCAATGTCTATTGGATATGACCTATGTAAAAAAAGTGACACCGATCATGAAAGTGGCGGATGAAGCCGGCGCGGAAGCGGTGAACGGTCTGGGCATGTTATTGCATCAGGGAGTCCGCTCTCTGGAAATTTGGACGGGTCGGTCAGTACCGGTCGAAGTGATGCGGGCCGCTCTTCGTACCCATGTCTATGGGGAGGCGAACTAATGGGCTTGTTTGATCCTGAACTTTTTCCGCCCGAATATTGGCAGTCTCCATTCGTATGGGGGATGGTTTGGGTTTTCGGTGCGATTTGGGGGAGCTTTTTGAATGTGTGTATTTACCGCATTCAAAAAGAAATGTCCGTTTCCTGGCCGGGTTCCCACTGTTTTAAATGTGAAAAGCCCATTGCCTGGTATGACAATATTCCGGTGTTCAGTTGGTTTATTTTGCGGGGGAAATGCAGAAACTGCGGTACGGGTTTTTCCATACGTTATGCGATTATTGAAGCGATCACCGGCGCATTGTTTCTCGCCCTTTGGATGGTGGAAGGACCTTCATGGGTGATGTTGTGTCATTGGCTGATGACCTTTGGTTTGTTGCTGGGAACCGGAATTGATTTGGATGATTTTTGGATTCCGGACCGGGTAACCTGGGGAGGGATCATCATTGGGATTCCACTCAGCGCTCTGGTGCCGGCCTTACATGGTGAAACTTTATGGAATTTGGGTTTATTGGCTTCGGTTAAAGGAGCAGCTCTGGGCTTTGGACTGCTTTGGCTGGTGGGCGTCTTAGGGAAGCTCGCCTTTAAAAAAGATGCCATGGGCTTTGGGGATGTAAAATTATTGGGAGCGATTGGGGCTTTTCTGGGTGCACCCGCCACTTTGTTTGTGGTGTTTGCTTCCGCCCTGTTGGGATCTATTGTCGGGGTAAGTCTTATTCTGATGGGCAAAAGTGAACTGGGTGGACGGATCCCTTTCGGACCCTATCTCTCGGCCGCGGCATTGCTTTGGTTGTTCGGGGGGGATCAACTTTTTGATGCGTATATGAATCTGGTATTGCCCGCGAGTCCCGCATTATGAATCCACCGGTATTTTTAGTCGGATTTATGGGGTCGGGGAAAACCCGGATCGGCCAACTTTTGTCTAAACGTATGGGCTGGTCATGGTTGGATTTAGACGATCGGATTGTCGAAGTGGCCGGAAAAAGTATTCCCGATATTTTTGCGCAGGAGGGGGAGACCGCATTTCGGAAAATGGAACGTCAATGTCTTCAAGAGACCCTTTCTGCGGAATCCTTGGTGGTTTCCTGTGGAGGCGGCATTGTCACACAGCCCGATAATCTGCAGGATTTGTTAAATCAACAACGGGTGGTCTGCCTGCGTATTCAACCGGAAACCGTGTTTCGGCGGGTGGGGAATGATCCCCGGAGGCCTTTGCTCCAGGGATCCGATTCTATGGGTCAAATTCGGAAACTCATGCAGGAGCGGGAAGCCTATTATCAGAAATTCCCTTTTCAGGTCGACGTGGATAAATGCCGGGCATCCGAGGTGGCTGACCAAATCGTGAAAGGCCTGGGATTATAGGTCGGGCTCAGGATCATTGTGCCCGGGCTCTGACGTTCCCCGATAAACCAAAGTTTAGGAATTTAGCGTTTGAGGGGCCGCTTCAACTTCAATTTTCTGAATGGAATCCCGTAGTTTCGCAGCTTCTTCAAAATTTTCAGCTCTGACAGCGTGCTGTAATTTCTGTTTGAGGGCGATCACAGGGTTCTCTTCATCCCCACGTTCCCTCAGGTCACGAATCAGTTCTTCGAGCATGCTCAATTCCTGGCAGTCCTGAATGCTTTCCGGGTCATCTTCCATTTTGACCAGAAAGGCTTCGATTTCATTCATACCGGTTTCGATTTGTTCAATCGCTTCATTCAGCTGAATGCCGGCAGCCAATTTCTCAGCTTTTGCCCGGGTATTCATCATGATGACATAGGGCTTAAACTGGAGAAAATCCCACATGATGTCTTCAGATTCACTGTATTTTTCAACCAGATCGAAGATTTCCATGCTGTGGGCGGTATCCCGGATGACCCGGTCAAAATCTTTGAGCACCATCAGCGCAAGATAGCGATAGTAGATCTGAACACATTCCTGCTGTAATTCAGAGCAGGCGTCGCCATCCAGGCGGTATCCCGAGCGGCGTTCTGTGAGGATCCGTTGACGATAATACTTCAGCGCACTTTCATAGCCATGGGGTTGTTGGCCATCCGGGCGCCCGTTAAGCTTCATTTGCAGGATCCCCAAATCCAGTCGGAGCTGAACTTCAGGCAGTTCAGATTCTTCAATTTCAACCATGCGTGCCGTTACTTGACTCGGGTCGAAATTCCAGTTTTGAATAAGGGGGGTAATATCCAGATGTTTGCTCATAAAGTTCCTTCTATTTGATAGTTTAGAAGATGTTTTTCTTTTTGCAAGTGGGGGCGGGAATTGCGACACGAAAACGCAAAAAAGGATGTGTTTTCCTTAAGAGTACCCCAAAGAGGCAAAGAAATTAAGCTTTGAGGTCTGACGGTCAGTTCGCGCTTTCATTTTTTGGCAAATGCATTAGTCGTGTTTTATGAATTTTCGTGTGCCCATTCTGATTTGGTTGTTAATTTCCCCAATGGTTCCATGGCTTGCGGTTCGGGGGGATGAGTCCGTAAAAACATTGGAAGGGCTGGTGAAAACCTGGACGGAGTTGCGCCAGGAAATCTCTGCAGAAAAAAGGGAGTGGCAGGAGCAAAAGGCCCGGCTTGAGATGGAGATGGAGCTGTTAGTAAAAGAATTTGCCGAATTGGCTGCGGAACAGACTGCTTTCCAGGCTTTTAGTGATTCCGGGGAACAGGAACGGCAGGCATTGCTCGCGCAGAAAGAAGCGTTGCAGTCAAAATTGGATGGATTGATTCCTTTGCTGGAAAAGATGGAAGGGGTCCTGCAATGGGAAAATACCGCGGTGCCGGAAGCCATACGTCCGGAACTCAGCTTAAAATCGGAAGGGCGGATTGTCGACCGGGTTCAGGCGGTGGCGACGGATTTGATTGCATTGGAAAAGCTATACGGGGAGTTTCATGTGGTGCGTGAGATCTTGGAAGACCATGCGGGACAGCGCCGGGAGATGGAAGTGTTGTATTTCGGTCAGGCCATTGCCTATGCGGTTTCGTCCAACGATGACTGGGCGGGAATCGGGCAACCGGGTCGACCGGACTGGGTTTGGGAGGACCGTCCGGAAATTGCGCCCCGGGTTCGAAAACTCCTGAAAATTATGGAGAGTGAGGAAGTTGCTGATTTTGTGGACTTGCCTTTGAAAGTGCAACCTCAGGCGGAGGTGCTGCCGTGAAAAAGTTTTTTCTGCTTTCACTTTTTTTAGTCAACGGGCTGTTCGCCCAGGAACCGGTGTCCCTTGCGGATGCGATTGCGGAAGCCCGTGCGGATGTAAAGGCCAGTACTGAAGAACTGAATCAATTGCGGGATGCGGTCCAGCAGGAACGGACACCCATGGTTCAACAGTTGGCTGAACTTCAACAACAGGTCGCCGACTTAAGAAAAGAAGTTTCTCAAATTCGGAACGCCCGGAATCTGCGTCAGAATCAATTACAGAATCTGAAACGGGATGTGAACCAGCTGCAGCAGGAAAATGATTTTGTGGATACGGTATTTTCAGAATACCGGCGTTCATTGGAAACCCGGGCGGGGCTGGGGGAACTTCCGTATGTTCAGGCAAATATAACCGGAGCACCGGAAGAACTTTGGGAGGGAGCCGCTTTGTGGCTGATCGCGCGTGGAGGAGGGTATGAGACCCGGGGAACTGTATTGGATGAGAAAGGCATGCAAAGATGGGGCCGGTTTATAAATCTTGGACCTGTCTCGTATTTTATGGAGACGGGAGAACCTTCTGAGGAAATGACCGTAGTGCAGGATCCCCAGAACGGCATCGCGGTCCCGCGTGCAAACTCTGTACTTCCCGGGGTGTATGTGTTCAGTGCAAAATCATCCCGTCAGCTTTATGACTTGGCAGATCACAAGGAAACCTGGTTACCGGTGGATGTGTCCGGTGGGGATGCCATGAAAGTGCAACAGGCGAAGCCGGGTTTGGTGGAGCAACTTCAGCAAGGAGGCGTGGTGGTGATCCCGCTTCTATTATTGGGGCTTCTGGCGGTTTATCTGGCATTGAAAAAACTCGCGGGCTTGAGCCGAATGCAAGTGACGCTGGGTGCGGATGAAATCAAGGCCTTGGAAAATCTTTCCGGTGAAAATGCGGACGCTACCCTGAAACGTTTTGCGGCGGTTTCTCAACCTTTGGCCTCCCTGTTGGTGGCGGCGGTTCAGCACCGCAAGGCGTCCCGCGAGCACTTGGAGGAGATACTGCATGAGCATGTACTGGCCGTGGTCCCCAAACTGGAAAGTTCTCTGGGGGCGCTGGCGGTGTTGGGCGGAGTGGCGCCTTTGCTTGGACTTCTGGGAACGGTGACGGGAATGATTCATACCTTTATGTTGGTGAAGGTATTCGGGACCGGAAACACGCAGACCCTTTCCGGAGGTATCTCCGAGGCGCTGGTGACAACCGCCCTGGGGTTGATTTTGGCCATTCCTATTTTGTTGGTGCATGCCATGCTTACCCGCAAAGCAAAAGTTTTGCTGGGGGAACTGGAACAGTCCGGACTTACACTGGTGAATGTGCTCAAATCCGATGTTTCCTCAGGACATGAAGGTGATTGATTCGATCTTCGGGGTTTGGAGTGGAGGCGGTTTTTTGTTGCTGCCTTTGGCACTGATTTCCGCACTGATCTTTGCATGGTTTTTCCGTTCCTACTTCTCCTTACGGCCCTTTATTCGAGATGCGGAACAGCTCAGTGTGTCCTTGGAGACTTGCGGAGGACTTCCGGACCGGATTCGGGAGCGGTTGATGAAAAAGGATTCCTGGATCGTTGAGACCTATGCCGGCTGTCTGAATGCTTCGTTAGAGTCCAAGCCTTTGATGGTCCGCATGGAGGAAATCGAAAATGGGTGTTTACAGGCGCAGTCCCGGGACTTGGTGCTGTTGGCCGCGTTCACCGCGGCGGCGCCTCTAATGGGCTTGTTAGGAACCGTGGTTGGAATGATCGCAACCTTTCAAGCCACGGCAAGTGTGGACGGGGATACCGGTCAACAAATTGCGGATGGCATTAGTTCTGCTCTCATTACCACCCAGTTTGGATTGGTGATTGCGTTGCCGGGTGTGGTGGGAATCGCCCATTTGCAAAAACGGATTCGGGACCTGGAAACGTATTTGAGTCAGTGCCGTTTTTTAATCGTCGGCGGGCTGGGGTCTGAGCGGCGTTTTAACCGCAAATGAACTACTCTTCGCAATCTTCCATCCCTAAACCATAATCGGGTTTGGGGAGGATGTGGTCCCGTTCGCACACGGGTTTGCGTTTTTCGGGGAGGGGTTCTTCGGGGAACTGCATGGCCCATTCTTCGCGTTGCATATCGTCTGCATAACTTTCAAGCCAGATACGGGTGTCTTCTTCGCTGCCACTCCCCAGTAGATCCAAATGCATGGCGCCATTACAGCAATGCGACATATCCCAGGTGAATTCATTGAGAGAATCTTTCCAGAGTTGCTGATACAATTCGCGGTCATTAAGATGTCCGGTATTTTCCAGGAACACCCGCAAGTCGGCGAGGCCGTGAATGACTTCCCAGAGTTTACAACTGAGGGTGTCATCATCCAGATTGTCCGGAGGGGGGAGTTCAATCCCCCGGGAGATTAACTGATGTGCGTAGGTGACGGTGGGTTCGGCTTCAATGGCATAAACCTGTTCCAGAAAAGTGAGTTCCGTTTCCGGGTCCATGGAGGGGACATTGTAGAATTCATCGCCGCCCATTTCTTTCAGGCGTTTTTTGAGAAAAGCCAAACGGGCTTTTACATACGCTTCTCTGGATGGGTAGTCCGACTCTTGCATGTTCAGCGAAACAATTGATCCATAGAATATTTACCGGGGCCGGTTAGAAAAAGAGTCGCATAGGCCGTTAGATACAATAGCCCTCTTTCTATAGTTGAGAATGAATCGCCACCGTGAAATATAAAAACAGCAACCCCCATGGTAAACATTAGGGGGACAAGAGCTATCCGGGTAAACAATCCAAGCCCCACCAGTGCGGCACAAAGGACTTCTGCAAATAGCGCGCCTGAAAAGCTGGCTGGGCTTCCTATGCCAAGTGGATCATGGAATGAACTCCAGTTATTATTGAAGTCCATTAATTTTTTCCAACCGTGCCCGTACAACATGCCAAAGCCGAACATGAGCCGGAGGAGGAGAAGTCCTAAACCTGAAGCGACAGGGGATGAACTTACGTGAAAGAAATATTTTTTCATACCCGTAAGTTCACCCACAAATCTTGGCTTGTCCAGAGATTATTTTAAACGGATGCCATCAGCTTGCTTACCCGTTTGGCGAAAGCCGCAGGGTTGGGCAGGGGCGTTCCTTCGGTCAGGAGGGCCTGATCGAAGAGCAATTCCCCGTATTCGGCGATCCGTTCGTCTGAGGCATCCGCTTCCACCATGGCTTTCAGTTTTTCCATTACCGCATGCCCCGGGTTCAGCTCGAGCGTCCGTTTGGTTTCGGGAATGACTTGGCCCATGGCTTTCATCATGCGTTCCATGTTTGCATCAATCCCACTGTCGTCTGCAACCAGTACCGAGGAAGAATCGGTAAGGCGGTCGGATAACCGAACATCTTTCACTTGGTCTTTCAGCGATTCTTTAAGGGCATCCAAAACCGGTTTGTAGGTTTCTTCCGCTTGTTTTTTCGCTTCTTCTTTTTCTTTTTTCTCGTCTTCGGAATCAAGATCAACCCCGCCACGGTTAATGGCTTTGAGGGGTTTTTCGTCGTAGGTATCGAGGGCGGGAATAACCCATTCGTCGATGGTGTCGGTTAAGAACAGCACTTCCAGGTTGCGGGACTCAAATGCTTCCAACAAGGGGGAGTTTTCCACCACCTGACGGCTTTCGCCGCTGAGGAAATAGATCTCTTTCTGGTCGGGCTGCATGCGGTTGACATATTCTTTGAGACTGATGGTTTTCCCGGCTTCGGTCTTGGAGGATTCGAACTGCAGCAGATGACTGATTTTGTCTTTGTTCGCGTGATCCGTGTGCATACCCTCTTTGATCACCCGGCCAAATTCGGTCCAGAATTCCGCGTAGGCTTCCGGCTCTTTGTCCTGCATGGTTTTCAGGGTGCTGAGCACCTTCGAAGTGACATTTTTGCCGATGCGGCGGACCAGCGGGTTGTTCTGCAGAATTTCCCGGGAAACGTTCAGGCTCAGGTCGGATGAATCCACCACGCCTTTAACGAAACGCAAATAGGAGGGGAGTAACTCTTTGCAGTCGTTCATGATGAACACGCGTTTCACGTACAAATGAAGGCCTTTGGCGTCTTCATTGTAGAAAAGGTCGAAAGGTGCTTTCTTGGGGAAGAAGAGCAGGCCTTTGAATTCGGTAGTTCCCTCAGCGGCCCAGTGAATGACTTTGGAAGGATCTTCGTAATCGTGGAAAGCGCCTTTGTAGAATGCGTTGTACTCTTCGTCCTCGATGTCTGACTTGTTGCGGGTCCAGATGGCCTGCATGGAGTTCAGGGTTTCTTCGCTGGTGATATCCTTGTATACCGGATCTTCACCTTCCTCGGAGGCTTCTTCGTCTTTCTCTTTGCGGGTCACATCCATGACCACGGGGAAGGCGATATAGTCGGAGTACTGTTTGACGATTTCGCGGAGTTTGTACTCCTGGGTGTAGTCGGTGGCATCTTCGTTTTCGTGAAGGTGCAGGGTAATGGTGGTTCCGAAGTTTTCACGTTCCGCTTCGGAAACTTCATAGGTGCCGTCTCCTTCTGACACCCATTTCCACGCTTTGTCTTCGCCTGCACGGCGGGTGATCAGTTCCACTTTGCCCGCAACCATAAAGGAGGCGTAAAAACCGACCCCGAACTGACCGATGAGTTCCGGACGGTCTTTGGCATCCGCTTCTGAAAGCTGCTTGAGAAAAGCTTTGGTGCCGGAGTTGGCGATGGTACCGATGTTGGTTTCCAGTTCCTCGGCATTCATACCGATTCCGTTGTCAACAATCTGAAGAGTTTTGGCTTCTTTGTCGGCAATGAGTTTGACTTTCCATCCACCTTCGGGCTCTTGGATGTCGGTATTGGCCACCGCTTCGAAGCGGGCACGGTCAATCGCGTCTGAGGCATTGGAAATCAATTCGCGGAGGAAAATATCTTTGTTGGAATAGAGGGAATGAATGACCAGATCCAGCAGTTGACTGACCTCGGTCTTAAATGACTTGGTTTGAGTGCTCATGTGAATTTCTCCTGGTAAGAAGGGTTAATAAAAAATGGGGGAGCCTGCACATAAGATGCAAGAGGAAAAAATCAAGCTGGAACCGGTTTCGTTTGTACTAAAAACCCTGAAATCCGACCTTCGAATCGGGTTTTGAAATCTTTTCAAAGTTTGAGGTTGTACAAAGAATCCAATTGGGGCAGTCTTAGCTTTGCAACGCAAAGTCTAAAACTTTTTATCTCTAAATACCTGCCTGAATGCATCGCGGTTGTCACCTTCGGGCTGTTGCGGATCTTAGGCCCGGTTTTGGAAAAGCTCTTGATGGCATTCTCTGCGGGACTCACCGGGATTTATCTGGGGACCTTTCCGCAATACCAAGAGGGTGCATGGTGGTTTTTAGGATCGGATCTGTCCGTGAAGGTGTCTCGTGCCTGTTCCGGTGTGACTTTTTACACGGTATTGTCCAGCTTGTTGATTTGGTTGCTTTTCACCGAGCGCCCCCGGGTAGGGCGGGGAAGGGGGATCCTGCTCCTGCTGATTTTATGTTTGCCCATCACTGCGGGGGTAAATGCGGCCCGGATTCTTCTTTCAGCTGAAGTCTATTCGTTTGCGCTTCCCCATCTCAGCCCTGAATGGCTGGCCCGCCTTCACCTTCAGGCAGGCATTATTACATTTTTACCCGCACTTTTAATCGTTTTTACCACCGCACGCTGGAGATTACGCCATGAGCCCACTGTTTAAACCCCGTTCTGAAATATTACCGGAACTCGTTCGGAGGCCCAGGTCTTTCCAGATCACGAATGTGATCCCTCTGCTGCTGCTCATTCTGTTGAATGGTAGCTTTGTTTGGATCTTATTCTCACAACTGAACAAAGAAATGCTTTGGAAATGGATTTCGTTGCTGGTGATTTCATTCCTGTTGCTGGGGGGCGGACTCTACTTTATCCGGAAAACCCGAAAAAAGGGGGCCACCTTCCCGGTACATTTTTCCTTCATATGGTTATCGGGAATTGTCGGGTATCTGACTTTGGTCACATTTTTACATGACGATCTTATTCCAGATGCTGAATCGCTCTGGATTCTTGATCCTCTGCGTTTTCTCGGAATTCAGTTCACTCTGTTGATGCCGGCTGTCTTTCATCACGCGCTGCAACTCGCCTGCATCCCTTACTCATTCAAGAAAGGGAATGACCTGTTGATTTCGGTCATCGCTTCGGTGGCGCTCCCCGTACTTGTGTATGTGGTTGTGGTATTGATAGGGGACTGGAGCTTTTTTGGCGGGGTGTTTTTTCTGATGTTTTGCGGAATTACCCTGTTCGTTATGATGTGTATTCTCCGGGCGATCGCGCTGCTGTATCTGAAGACCTCCGGCAGCATGGCCGGAGAAACTTTCCTGATTCTGTTTCTGGGTTTGGCGCTTCCGCTGGGCGGATTGCTTCTCAATCGAAAAATTCCTTTTCCCGCTGATTACCAGCAAAGCACTGTCTATGTTCTCACAGTCTTAAATGCCTTGGTGTTATTGCTTTCTTTGAGGGGGTTGGCATCCCGTCTGCCACTTGTGGTTTGGTTTCTGCAGTGGACCTTTCTTCCTTTTACCCTGTATTTTTTCCTGGTTTTTCTTCCTTGGTTGCCGCTTTCCCTGCTGGCGATGATTGCGGCTGGATCCGGATTCCTGATCATGGCGCCAACAGGATTGATGTTATTGCACGGCATGCGAATCGTCCAAACGCGACGCGAAATTTCGGTGGAGATGCCACGGTCTGTTTTGATTGGCGCGGCGGTACTGGGTTTTCTTATGCTTCCCGGTGCATTTGTCGGCAAGGCTTTGCAGGACCGGAGCACTTTGAACCATGCGATTGCCTATGTATTTGAACCGGAATTTGAGAACAACACAGGATACGATGGAGACCTCAGGGTCTTAAAGCGCTCTCTCAAACATCTGGGCGAGCATTACGAAGGACGATATGTCCCGTATCTTTCCGATCTTTATGATGCCTTGGTATTTCAAGGCCTGGTGTTGCCTCAATCCAAAATGGATATCTTGTACCAAACCTTTTTTGGGATGGAGGCTCCGGAGTTCGAAATCGGGCAATGGAATTTTATGTCTACATCCTCCCGCCGCAATTCGCGGAATCAGAGAGGCAGACCTCCTTCGGTTCGCGGGGTGCTGGAAGATGTGGATTGGGAAGTGTCCCACCGCGACGGAATATTGGAAGCGACCGCAATACTTACCTTGCATAATCCGACTCCCACCCAAACGGAATTTGTGCAAAACATCACTCTGCCTCCCGGCGTGTGGGTCAGCGGTTATTGGTTGGATGTGGAAGGGGTCAGGAAGCCCGGCCGGATCACCGAACGTAAAACGGCGACATGGGTGTATAAAACGATTCGGGATGCCACGCGCAGAGATCCGGGGCTGCTGGTTTACGACGGACTCCATGGCTTGGAACTTCGGGTGTTTCCGCTGGCGGCAGATGAAACCCGAACGACCGCGATTACGTTTACGGCAATTGCACGACCTGACCTCGTTCTTTCAATTGGCGAATCTTCTTTACCGCTTCCGGATAAAGTGAAAGTGCCGAAGCCCATTCAAGGTACCTACAGCCTGTCGGTCCCTTCCGACCTTTTAGGTTCATTTCAGCCGGTGGAAAGACGTCCGGTTTTATATCTCATGGTTGACCGTTCCGTAAATGGGTCGGAAAATCCGGTGGAGGCAATGAAAGATGCGCTAGAACCGGTCGTGAAGAAATGGGGCGATCGAATTGCCGGGTGCCGGGTGGTGAGTGTAAACCACAACGTTCAGTTTTCCGCAGACCCAATAGATTGGCCGCTGGAGCTCGATGCGGTTCTTCCTGAAACCGAGCGGGAAGGGGGCCTGTTGCTGGAGCACGCCGTGGTACGAATGGTACAGGATCATCAACGACTCATGAATGACGATCCTCATTGGGCCACGACTTTTCCATTGCCGGTCTGGGTGTTGGGTGACGGGAAAATTGTGCATACAGATTTGCCCTTGGCGCATTGGGTGCAGGAGGTTCCTGAATGGGAAATGGCGTCGCAAGATTCGAGAGTTCCTTTCAAAGTGAAATCCA
>CAKZLZ010000192.1 GCA_937127435.1 uncultured Verrucomicrobiota bacterium
ACTCTCCCTCCAAAGTGACGCCATCGATCTGGATCCCCTGGCTGATTTGATTCCCGCCTCCACTGCCGGAGGAACAAATAATCTCCCCGCCGATCAAACCACAGCCTCGACCACAAAGCTCGAAAAAGCCGATCCCAATCAGCCCATAATTTTACCCCCGCTTCCCTTGGAGCGGATTGCAATGGATCTTGAGATCGGAAAAATCAGGTTTAAACAAATCAATCTCGAGCAAATAATATTCAAAAGCCAAGCAAGTGCACGGCAACTGAAAATTGAAGACATCCGCTTGAATTTAAATGGAAGTACACTCCGCAGTGCCGCCCGGATGGATTGGCAGAATCCAGAGATTGAAATGGATCTGCAAGCCTCCCTGTCCCCCCTGAATTTGGAACCGGTTGTCGACAGTATCCTGCCCGCTAAAAAAGGAGCGGTTACCGGAATCCTGCAAGGCGAAACCAACTTCAAACTGAAAGGTGAAAGTCCTTCTGAACTTCAAAACAGTTTTCAGGGTACATTTAACGCCGCTTATAATGATGGAAAATTAAGACTGCTTGATTCAGATCCGGAGCAGAACGGGGCACTTTTGCATACCAAACAAGCGGTAAAGGATATTCTCTCAGCCATGGCCAATGCGCTGCAACTTTCGCCGGAGCAATTAATGGAACCGGAAATTGAATCCATCTCTTTAGATACCGAGGTCAATTTCAAAGATCTTACCTTGCGGAACTTCGAGTTGTTGAACCCCGAATTTCTGCTTCGTGCCCGGGGCGCAATCGCTTTACACCCGCATGCGGAACAAGCTCAAATCGAACAGTTGCCGGTCACCCTTGGTTTAGCGACGAATTTGGCCAAACGGGTGAAAGTTTACCGACCTGAACGGGTGGAAGGTGCCTATGCCCTTTTGCCTTCATTTATAGAAGTCAATGGCAGTCTGGGTGCACCGGAAATCAAAGTCAAAAAAGCCGTCATCACCGGCTTGGTCCTCAGCGGCGTGACTGAACGGAACCAAATCGGAAATGAAAATGTTCAAACCGGCCTCGAAGTATTGGGAAGTTTACTTTCCGGTGAGCCTATACCGGTAAAAACCCCGGTTCCGGCACCTACAGCTCTACCCGGAGAGGAACCGACCCCTACCCCCAAACCCGGCAAGACCGAAATGTTTCTTGAAGGCTTACAGCTCTTTCAGCAAATGCGGGCAACCCCAACCCCTGTCCCCCAATAAGCACAAAAAAAAGACGACCCGCAGAGAGCCGTCTTTTTTCTACGCTTCAATCGATTCAGGAAACCGTAATTTCGTGATCCAGATAAGGAGCGAGTTTCAAGTCATTCAGGGAATCAACCACATCCAGACTGCCACCGAAATCCTGGAAATTGGTGAATTGATCGGGGAAAGAAATGGTGGGAATATCCGCAGTAATGGAAGACTTGCAGGATTGAGCAGACGTCGTCAAAGAAATGCAGTTGGATGCAATCAGATCCCATTCCTTGGTCAAACGCAACCAGGCATCTGCACGCGGGTAAGGTTCCAGATCTTTACTGAAGGGATACAAATCAATTCCGAGTCCGGAAAGATCCAAACGGTCAGCCAGAGCATCCCGTGCCTGCGGAGGCAAAGAAGTCATTCCCACAACCCGCATATTGCGCTCACGGGCCTGTACGATAATATCACGTAAAACATCGCTTACCTGAACATTGCCTGATTCCAAATGCATTTTGATGCCACTGACCAATTCTTCAGAAACTTTCTTCGGTTGGCCTTTTTTAACGCCCAATCCATTTTGAAGCTGCTCAATCGTTTTATGAGGCCCCATGGTAAGACAGAAGCGGGAGTAGTGGACCGGGTTAAGGTCCACATCATCATAAATGCTCAATAAAACTTCATAGGAGGCGTCACGCAAGGTGGCAACCAAATGGTCAAATTCAAAAATAAAGGCGGCGGTCTGTTTTTCTTCCGCGGCAGTTTCAGCGATATCGTTCAAAGGAACCTCCAAAATTAGGATAAAAGTAGGCCGGAACCTATAGGGATAAAGCTGAAGTTGTCAAGTGAAATGCCATGATCCTTCGAATGACTTTTCCAACAAGATAAAAGATCTTCCTCATTGAATTTCAAAGACCTTTGTTCAATAACCACAGACACATGGATAACGAACTCCCTGAAGAATTAAAGATCCCCAGTCTGAAAAAAACTGGCGGAATGAACGCACGCATGGTTTTACTCACCCGGTGGTTGCTGAACACCGCCTCATTTGTGGCAGGCGATCTCTTGGCGATGGCCTGGTCTTTCTATTTGGCAGGGGTCATCCGGGAATGGCTGAAAGGCGGTCATATGACCCCCGAATGGGCCTGGTTCGTTTCAGGTTTCTGGGTGATTCTGAGTATTGGAATGAAACTCACTCCGGGTTGGGGTCTGGGCGTCGTGGAAAGCATTCGCAGGATCTACCTCTTATTGATTACTTTTTTTGCAGGCACCACTGCGGCCCTCTTTCTGACAAAATCCAGTGATTCCAACAGCCGATTGACCGTGACCCTGGCTTTTATCATGATCGGCATATTGCTTCCCTTCATCCGTACCGGAGTCAAAAGACTTTTGATACGCTACCAACTTTGGGGAATGCAAGTGGTGGTATATGGCCACAAGGAAAAAACCAGAGAACTGCTGAAACTGCTGAACGAAAGCCAGGGGATCGGATATATTCCGGTGGGTGTTTTTTTGGTCGAACCGGAAAAAAAGAAATTTTTAGATGGCGTTCCCATCCTGGGAGCCGATGAGGATCCCTACCCT
Source organism: uncultured Verrucomicrobiota bacterium (assembly GCA_937127435.1). GTDB lineage: Bacteria > Verrucomicrobiota > Kiritimatiellia > SS1-B-03-39 > UBA6053 > UBA6053. Next base: position 2,783 of record CAKZLZ010000192.1, read on the forward strand.
TATGCCCATGCGGCAATCCTGCTTGAACCTTCCACGCTTCGTGATACCCGGCCCGAATTTTCTGAGCAGGTGTCGCTGAGTTACCGAACCGCTTTGATTGTTCCGGAATTCCACACCCATGCACCCACGCTGTGGATGACGCCCCGGGATTTGGGTGGCGTCGCCGGACTTGAAATTTCAACCAATCTTTTAGATCCCTGGTCACGTTTGTTGAAGCAGGCCACTGAAACTTTAATCGTTCTCTTCCTTTTGCCCCTGTGTTTGATCTTACTTCTCATAGTGGGGCTGCTCATTTTCCTTTCAGATTTCCACAACCCCTTTTTCCTGCAATCCCGTATCGGTATGGATGGAAAACGCTTTATGATGTGGAAATTCCGAACCATGCGTCCGGATGCTGAAACCGTTTTACAGCAAAAATTGGATTCGGATCCCAAGTTCAGGGAAGAATGGGAAGCCAACTTCAAAAGTAAAAATGATCCCCGTATTACCCGGTTCGGTAATTTCCTTCGACAGAGCTCTCTGGATGAACTGCCTCAGATCATCAACATTCTGAAAGGGGAAATGGCTTTGATCGGTCCCCGACCTTTGCCCTCTTACCATGACGATGAACTGCCTGAACGGGTGAAAGATCTTCGACGGCGGGTGCGCCCCGGGATGACAGGGCTGTGGCAGGTGAGCGGACGCAGCGACAGCGGAAGCGACGGTATCGTCCGGTGGGATTCATATTATGTTCGGAATTGGTCCATTTGGTTGGACATCGTCATTTTGGTGCGGACCTTGCAGGCCGTAATAAATAAGAAAGGTGCCTATTGAAATTATTTAAAGTTCTCCCCCTCATTCTCTGTGTGATATTTTGGCGGGCTTCCGCCCAAATGCCTTCCGAAGCTTTGCTTATCATCAATGGGCACTCACTGGAGGCGATGCAGATCGCAAATGAATACGCGGAATCCAGAAACTTTCCTGCAGAAAGAATTCTGGTTCTTACCCCGCCCATATCCTTTTTCAGGGAAGAAAACGGGTCTCCCAAATGGACCGTGAGTCTTGAAGATGCCAAAACCCATCTCCTTGAACCGGTCATGGCCAAAATTGATGCATTAAAAGACGCATCTCCAACTGCACTCATCCTAAGTCCCGAATGGCCCACCCGGGTAAGGGTTCCCGGCAGTCCGGAGATCAGCATCACCGCACTTTTAGGATGTCAGGGCAAAATTCCGGGTGGAGACCTTATTAAAAACGGACGGGCCATTTCCCCGTGGTTTACTCCCCCGCCTGACACCCCGCAAAAACGGGGCCGGCTGCTTCGATATCCAGTGAAAGGCATGAAAGACAAAATCTTTTATCCTGCAGCCATGCTGGGCGTATATTATCTTCCACTCACCACCGAGCGGATGCAGAAACAATTAAAGACTGCAGTCAATGCAGACTTTCGCCAGCCGGTGGGGAGTATTGTTTTTGAAACCAATGCGGACGTCAGGACCCGCACCCGTTTGGCACAATATAAATTGGCGGAAAGGCGTGTAAGCGAAAAGGGAATCGATGTCGCCTTTATCAGCGCACATGAAAAACCGCCGGAAAATGTGATAGGAGTCATGGGCGGCGCGGCTTCCATGAATATTTCACGCTACCAGGGAAAACTTCTGCCCGGCGCTTTTGCAGATCATCTTACCAGTCACGCGGCCACCTTTGATTTAAAAATTCAGACCAAACTGACCGAATGGCTTCAAGCGGGTGCAGCAGCCAGTGCCGGCACCGTTACCGAACCTTATGCCATTTGGATGAAGTTTCCCGAAGCGGCTGTTTTCGAAAGATATCTGCGGGGAACCACCCTCCTGGAAGCCTTGATGCAATCGGTTGCCTCTCCGTATCAAGTGCTGATTGTCGGAGATCCCTTGTGCCGCCCCTGGGCAAAAGAACTAAAAGATTTGCGCATCGACACCGAATGGGATGAACCCTATCTGAAGGTGGAAGCCAGTGGGGCCCCACAAAGTTCAATGACCCAAATGCATTTATTCGTCGATGGAAAAAGAGTCGAAGGCAACGGTCCGGTTTGGAACCTGAAAAGAAATGCTGAAAATACCGGCCCCGAACTGGAACTCATCCTGCATGCCCGTTACCTCTGGGCCCTACCTGAAGTCGGGAGTTTAAAGAAAACCATCTCAACCCCCTTCCCTGAAACACTGAATCTGAAAGGTTCCGCAAAATCCGATCACGTGGCTTTAAAGTTAAAAAGCAAACAAGAATTGGTAATGTTGGAAATTTTCCGTGGCACCGAAAAAATACACTCCGTAAAACTGGCGGAGAAAAAACCGGAGATCGAATTAAGTTTACTTGAGAGCGGAACCGGTCCGGTCACCCTCCGGGCCAAAGCCGTGACCCTCGACGGGGAGATTCGCTGGTCGAACTTTCTGGAGATCAGTCCGGAAGCTCCAAACTGATCCTAAAGACCGAATCATCAACCCGGAAAAATAAATTACCGGGGCTCATCGGCTACCGCGTTTGAACGAACCCGGTCCGCAATTTCGATGCCTACCAGGCGGGCAATGACAATCGCCAAATACAGTTGACCCAGCATGGCCTCAAGCACCGAAATATTTCGGGCCAATGGCGAGACGGGAAGCACGTCTCCGTATCCGATCGTTGTCATGGTCAAGAGACTGAAATACGTAAGACTGAGTTCTTTGGTGGCGCTTCCCCAAAACAAAGTAACCGCTTCGGGTGCCGGGGGAATCGAAAATGAAGCCGGCTGAATCCATTCCAGCAGGGAATAAATGGAGGCAAATGCCAGGCCCAGTAAAATATAGGCACAACTCGCGCCCATAACCGTATCAAAAGTCACCTTCTTGCGTCCCAGGGTGTCAGTAAAAATGACAAAAAGCATGTACCACATGAATAACGCCCGCAATCCTGCGCCAATCGGGTAAAAAGTACCGATGTCGACTTGACGTCCGAAGGATGAAAAGGTCACTGCCGTAATACCCAGAATAGAGATATGGAGATATGCGCGCCCCTGCCCTTTAATTACCCGCATAGCTGAGGTAATCAGCCCAAGCATCACCAAATCAAAGATCCAGCCAATCCACTTTGAGATACCAAGAAAAGGATAGACCAGGATCACAGACAGTAAGACCACCAAAAGTGTGGCATACGGGCGGCCAATGGACTGAACGAAGTGACGAAAGGGATGACGGTGAAGCGTTACCATATAAGAATGAAAAGCATATTGAATAAAGGGGTCAAGACAAGGCCAACTTTTAAGTGACTTTTATCAGTCATTCCATCGGGGATCCCTGATCAATTTTCTGTTTTAAATATGATTGAAAGTCCCCCTGTCAAACCCGTGCCTTGTGCACCCGGACAACGCACTGAAAAGGGCCAAAAACACTCATATTATCGTAGACATCCTCCAATTGATCCACTATAGATCCCGCTCTTCACTCTTATTATAAGATCGAAAATTCTATTTTACATGTCTGAAAAAGCATCCAATCAATTAATTCTCGGCCTCCCCAAAGGAAGTCTTGAAGCCTCTACATACGAATTGTTCCGCAAAGCGGGATTCACCTTCAAACCCAGTTCCAGAAGCTATATCCCCCGCTCTGATGACCCTGAAATTCAGGTCCGTCTGTTACGGGCACAGGAAATGAGCCGCTATGTGGAATTGGGAATGCTGGACGCAGGTTTGACCGGACATGACTGGATTGTGGAAAATGCATCGGATGTTCATACGGTTTGCGAACTGAAGTACGCCAAAGCGGGCCGGAATCCGGTACGTTGGGTGGTGGCGGTTCCCGAAGATTCCGATATTCACTCCGCCAAAGATCTCGAAGGCAAGCGCATTGCAACCGAAGCGGTGGGCATCGCCAAAAGTTACCTGGATAAACACGGCGTAACCGCTGAAATCGAATTTTCCTGGGGTGCCACGGAAGTAAAAGCACCCGAACTGGTAGACGCGATTGTGGAACTGACCGAAACCGGAAACTCACTGCGCGCCAACAATCTCCGTATTCTCGACACCATTTTAGAATCCAACACCCAACTCATTTGCAACAAAGCGGCGTGGAAAGACGATTTCAAACGGGCCAAGCTGGAACAGATCTCCATGCTGTTGACCGGCGCTTTGGCTGCGGAAAATAAAGTTTTATTAAAACTGAATGTGCAGGACGCAAATGTAAAAAAAGTGGTGGAAATCCTCCCTTCTCTGCATGCACCCACCCTCAACTCCCTTTCGGAATGCGACTGGCATTCTGTGGAAACGGTGGTGGAAGAACAAGTTGTCAGGGAAATCATCCCAAAGCTGAAGGCTGCCGGAGCCGAAGGCATTATCGAACTCTCATTGAACAAGATTATTCCCTGATCCGGAACGGGAAGCTTGTTTAAACTCACTTAACTTAAAAAGGACGAACCATGGGCTCAATTAAAAAACAGCGCCGTAAAAAAATGTCCAAGCATAAGCGTCGCAAGCGCAGAAAGCTGGACCGGCATAAAAAGAAATAAGTTTCATTGAAATTTATGAAAAGTGCCTGAGGATATTTGGAAATGATGAAATCAGTTATTTCCAAACCTCAGGTGCTTTTACTCTTGTTAGGGATGCTCACCGGACTCTTCTCCGGTTGTGCATCCCTTTCATCTACCCGGGACACCGTACAGGCTGAAGATCTTAACTTACAACCGGTAGCAACCATTGAGCGCCCTCCTTCAGCATCTGCTGAAGCCATGGCCTATTTCAGTTTGGGGCTGAACCGGGAACTTGAGAAAGACTATCCGGGAGCCATTGAAGCCTTTCAACAGGCCATCCACAAAGATCCGGAGAACGATGTCCTGTATATGATCGCCTCTCAGCGTTTGCTTCAGGCCAACCGGACGGAGGATGCATTTGCTTTGCTAATTCAATTGCTGGTCATGCAACCGGAAAATGTAACCGCCAGAAGATGGCTGGCCAAACTGTACATTCGGGAAGGAGAAACGGGAAAAGCCCGTGAGCAATTGACCCTGGCCCTGTCCTATCACCCCGGGGCCGAACGGATTTATTTGGAGGCCATTCAATTGGCACTTTCCGAAAAAGATATGGACGAAGTTCTGGAAATTGCCCGGCTGGCAAACCGCCATGCGGACAAGCCAGCGAAGAGCACCGAGATTCTGCTTAAATTATTGGTGGAAGAACAGAAGCAGGCGGCGGATGCCAAAACCCTCGTGGATCTTCGCGATGAAAGCACCCGCATCCTGGAAAAAGCCATCCTTGATTTTCCAGACACTGAAACCTTTTATTTGATTCAAGCCGAATGGGCGATCACCCAGAATGATTGGAAAAAAGCTTTGTCTTCTTTTGCGGAATTGGATCAACAGTTTGCAGGAACAGAAGAAGTCAGGACCCGAATCCTGGTCAACGCAATTCAAAGCAGCGGAGGGTCGGCCCGCGGTCTGCGCCTTTTAGAAAAAAACATCCAAGCGGAACCCGAAACGGCATTCACCCTTTATCTTTCCGGTTTAATGAAAGAGTTGACCCGTCAACCGGAACAGGCACGCCAGGCATACGAACGGGCAGTGGAATTGGATCCTCAGGATTTTGAATCCCTCCGGAAACTTGCATTATTAACCTATCAAACCGGAAAAACCCATCAGGCATCCAAACTCCTCGAAAAGGTCATTACCCAAAATCCGGATGACCCCCAACTCCTCCTGCTGGCAGGTCAACTGGCTTTGGGCGGGGAAGATTATCCCCGTGCCCTCTCCTATCTGCAACAATGCCTCTTACGGGTGCGGCAGGGAGCTGAAATCGAAGACCTGCCCTTGGTCTACACGCAATTGGCGATGACCCTGATGGCCACCCAAAGTGATCCGCAGAAAGCGGTAGATGCCATGCTCGAAGCGGCGGCCAGCCCGGGAAACCTGGAATGGATTTGGCAGTATTCCGTCCGGGAAATCATGCTGGAGGAAGAAAAATCCTCCGTACGTGCGAAAGAAATGGAAACCGAACTTCTGCATATTCTCGAAGACCTCTCTGACCGGCTCCCCAAAAACCCGGAAGTGGAATGGCTGATTGGCAGAAACCACGCACTGCAGAAAAACTATCAGGATGCCGTAAAGGCCTATGCACGATACACGAAACTGGCCGAAAACACTCCCCGGGCCGATTTTTGGTTAAACGAAGGATACCTCTTTGATGTGGCCGCCGCCTACGAACGGGCCGGAGAAATTGAAACCTCAATTGAGATGTTCCAGGACATCATTGCTAAAAATCCCAATCATCACCCTTCCCTTAATTATTTGGCCTATATGTGGGCCGAAAAAAAAGAAAATCTGGATCAGGCCCTGGCCTACACCAAACGCGCCATCAAACTCGATCCCGAAAACGGTTCTTATATTGATACCCTCGGGTGGATTTATTATCAGCAGGAAAACTTTAAAGCCGCCTATCGCGAATTAAAAAAATCAGCAGAATTGATTCCGGATGAATCCGTGGTGGTTGAACATTTGGGAGACGTCTTAATGAAGCTGTCCCGGCCCTGGGAAGCAATGGGATATTACAGGATTGCGCTCCTGCTGGATGCAGCTGAAAGATCCGAAACCGTCCAAAATTCTTTACGGAAAGCAGAGATTGCAGTTTCGAATCAGCTGAAGCCGTAATTCATAAAACATCGGGCCTCCTTTCATCACGAATCCAAGCTGTTGAACCTTGCCAAACAGACTTGAAGCCTTAAAAAAGATGTGATGCGTATTCTGGATAAATATCTCCTTCGAACCTTCATGATGCCTTGGTTGAGCTGCCTGATAGGTTTCACCTTTTTGTTCGTGATTGTCGATTTGGTTGAGAGTCTTAATAAATTTGTGGACGGGGGGGCATCCATCTTCAGCGTTGTTGCATATTACATTCGATTCCTTCCTTCCATTTGGATCTATATTGGTCCTATTACCCTGCTTTTGGGATTGCTCTACGCACTGTACCAACTCACCCGAAACAACGAAGTGATCGCCATGCGGGCCAGCGGCATTTCTCTCTACAGGGTCCTCATGCCCTTTATCGCCCTCGGAGTCGGCGTCTCACTCATCTCCGTTCATATCAGCCGCACGGTTGCCCCCCGCAACTTGTCCTGGACTGATCAATTTATGAACAGCCTGGAGAGTCCGGATGCGGATACTCTGTCGCAAATCCGTTTCCGCGATCCGGAAAGCCTCCGCACCTGGGAAATTGAAAGTATGGATCTTAATACCAAGATCCTCAGTGGCGTAACCCTCCACCAACGACGCCCCAACAGCAATTTACAATACGTGCTCAAAGCGGAAAAGGCGGTATGGGAAGATGTCTACTGGAACTTCCATAACGTGGCCGTCCAACCCTACAATGTCGATGGATATCAAATGGGGCCTTTGGAACACCATCCCTACATCATGAAACAGGAGATTACGGAATCACCTGAACGAATTATTCGCGAAACCATGAGTTTTGATTATCTCACCTCCTCTGAAATGAAAAAGTATCTGGAGGAGCGCCCTTCCATCTCTGCAGAAACCAATGCGAATCTCCGCACCCAACTTCAAATGCGGGTTGCCCACCCCTGGCTTTGCCTGGTCACCATGCTCATGGCGGTGCCTTTCGGAACCCAAACCGCAAGAAAAGGCGTTTTTACAGGGGTATTCCTTTGCTTGTTTATGTTCTTCACCCTCTTTTTTATGATGAATCTTTTTAAAGCACTAGGTTTAGGCATGAAAGTAGCTCCCTGGGTGGCAGGTTGGACCCCTACAATCGTATTCGGATCTCTGGGTGCCTACCTTTTACGTAAACTCCGATAAATCTATCCCTTTAAACTCTCAATAAAAATCTCAGATTCTCAAATCAATGCAAGACGTAAACACTCTCTACCAATTTATTTACCAGGCCGTTGAGGCTGACGCTTCCGACATCCACCTCAAAATCGGGCATAGCCCCATTTACCGCCTCGAAGGGCAGCTCTACAATGCGGATGCCCCTCCCCTTACCCTCCAACAGTTGGAAGAACTCATGGATGTCATGCTGACGGAAAAAGCCAAGGGGATCTATGAACGGGAGCAACAGGTCGATTTTGCGTGGAATCTGAATGAACAAACCCGCTTCCGCGGAAACCTGTTTAACAGCAGCGGTATTCCGGCCCTGAGTCTTCGTTACGTCAAAAATGCCGTACAGACTTTTGACACCTTGAACCTTCCTCCGGAGTTAGCCAAAATTGCCATGGAACGTCGTGGAATCGTTTTGCTTTCCGGGACCACCGGATCCGGAAAATCCACGACCCTGGGCGCCATGGTCAACTTCATTAATGACCGGGAGTTTAAACGTATCATCACCGTGGAAGACCCCATTGAGTATTTGTTTCAGGATCACAAATCCCTGATCTCCCAACGGGAAGTCGGCTTCGACACCGAAACTTTTCAATCCGGTCTCAAAGCCGCCATGCGACAGGATCCTGACGTCATTATGGTCGGCGAAATTCGCGACCGGAACAGTGTAGAAACCGCCGTAACCGCGGCGGAAACCGGTCACTTGATCTTCTCCACCGTGCATGCGGAAAACAGTGCCCAAGGGGTACAGCGTATTTTGGATATGTTCCCCAGCAATGACCGGCACCAAATTCGTCTGGCCCTTTCACAAACACTGAAAGCGATTATCTGTCAGCGGCTCGTTCCCGGAAAAGAAGGGAAAGTGATTCCTGCAGTGGAGATTCTCCGTACCAATGCCCTGGTTCGAAAACTCATCATCGAGGAAAAACCGGAGAAGCTTCAAATCGTAATCGAAGGTGGCGAAGAAGAAGGCATGATTTCCTTTAATCAGTCTCTGTACAAAATGGTGAAAGCAGGAAAAGTCTCCAACGAAGTTGCGCTTGAATTTGCTTCAAATCCTGAAGCATTGCAGATGAACCTTAAAGGCATTTTCCTCGATACCGGCAAACGGATTGTGAGCTAAGCGCAGATGTACTCGCGCCTACTCACCGGGCAACTCCCGGAGAGAGGCTGACAAGGGCGTTTTTGCCCAGTCATTTTTTCCGTTAAAGGTGTGGGCGGTTAAGTTATCAACGGTACCGTCATCCTGCTGACTCCAGGAAAGAAACCCGGCTTGTTTGTCCGCTCTTTCATGTTTCATCGCAACCGATCCGCAATTCAAACAAAGGGTATCCGGGGTGAGAGCTGAACGCAATGCCCAGCGGATGTGTTGGTGCCCGTGCATATACACGGCGGGTGCCCCTTGCTTTACCACTTCCGCAAATTCCTGATCTCCCAATAATTTATGATCTTTGCCTTCCGGAAATTCAGGCGGGGACACATAGGGATAATGCCCGGCCAAAAGCACGGTACGGCCTTCAGCCTTTAATTGTTCAAATGTCGCTTTTAATTGGGTTTGGCTTTCCGGACTCACCCGGCCGTTGGAGGAGATCAGAAAAGGTACAGAATGATTGACCCCCACCAAGCTGACTTTTTCATTCAAATCCAAGCGGCTCACCGCTTCAGAATGCACCCAGGGAAGCATCTTCTCCATCACTTGATTCCGATAAGCCTTGGGGGTATAGCAATCATGATTTCCGGGCAGTGCAAACAGACGGTCTCCCAATAGTTCACGCAAAGGGGCAAACAAATCATTCGCTTCCTGAAATTCGGATGTAAGCGAAAAAGACGAAAAATCTCCGGTAAAAACAGCCACATCCGGTTTCTCTTTCACAATCGCATCCAGAGCGGCCTTCCGGTAGGCGGGAGGAAAATGCTTAGACCGGTGCAGCAAAAGGTTTAAAGGTCCCAACCAGCGCTTGGGATAATAGAGTTCAGACCAAACCGGTGTGAAACGCCAAACGTGCAGGTCCCCGAAGTGTATGATTTTCATATGTATTGCCGTTAACAGTTTTGAAATGAGATTGCAACTTTTGCGGGAAGGCCGCGGCATCGGAAACAGATATTGGTCAGGGCAAAGCTGCCACCCACTCGTTCTGCAGGGCTTCTATATCTCCGGCTCCCACAATCAACACCACATCCCCCTTGCGTAAATCCGGGGTCCATTTTTGAATCAACGCGGCCCGGTCAGCAAACACATCAACCTTTCCATATTTCTCCCGGCACTGTTCAGCCAGCAACTCACTGCCGACTCCCTGACTGGAAAGTTCGGAAGCCGCATAAACCGGCAATAGTGCCAAGCGGTCAGCTCCCGCAAATGAACGGACGAAATCATCCAGTAAATGCCGGGTACGACTGAAACGATGGGGTTGAAAAACCAGCCAAATCCTTTTTGCATCTAAGGCCTTGGCCGATGCCATCACCGCCCGGATTTCAGTGGGATGATGCGCATAATCCTGAATAAACAACCGCCCGTTTTTTTCAATTTTCTGAAAACGTCTGGCCACTCCTTTAAACAGGGAAAGTGCATCACAGGCATCGGAAACCGGAACACCCAGATACAACGCCCCTGCCAAAGCCATCAATCCGTTCCAGGCATTGTGTTTCCCGGGAATCGGAATCCAAAAGGAGTGTTTGTAATCTTCCAGCTGAAAACAAACCCGCTGACCATCCGCATCCTGCTCGATGGACATCAACCTCAGATCCGCCTTTTCACTTTCCCCGACTCTCCGGAGGTTTGAGATATCCCGGCAAACTTTTTCCGCCAGCATATCCCCTTCACGAATCCACACTTCTCCACATTGCTGCACAAACTTCCGGTAACATTGCAGCAGCGCCTCTTCACTGCGGAAGCGTTCCACATGATCCCATTCCACATGGGTGAGGATCCCCACTTCCGGACGGTAATACACCAACGTGCCGTCACTCTCATCCGCTTCCAGCACCAGGGTTTTTCCATCCCCGACATCCGCAACCCTTCCGGGAAGTTGGGTTTCACCTCCCACCGCATACCCCGCCCCATTCCCTGCCGTGTACAGCAAGGAGGCCAGCATGGCTGAGGTTGTGGTTTTGCCGTGGGCACCGGCCACGGCGATGCAGCATCTCTGCTTGGAATACGCCGCCAACACTTGACCGCGAACCATTACCGGAATCTGATTGGCCCTCAAAAAATCCACTTCGGGATTCCCTTCCCCTAAAGCCGGGGTTCGAATGGCCCAATCCGGCAGATCTCTAACATGATTCGGATGGTGTCCATGGTAAATCCGCACCCCCTCTTTCGCCAAGCTTTCGGTGAGACGGTTGCTTTGATGATCCGAACCCGACACTTTAAAACCGGCCTGAAGAAGCAAACGGGCCAAGCCCGCCATGCCAATGCCTCCGATACCGATGAAATGCACCCGGCCCGGGAGCAAAAGCCGTTCACCAATGGGGTCAGCCATTCCTTGCAGCCTCTTCAACCAGGTCGGCCAATTGATCCGCCGCATCCACTTTGGCCCAAACCCGCATCGCATTCCGCATTCGCTGTAAGCGTTCCGGCGTGTAAATGCATCCTTCAATATAATCGGTCAGCCACTCGACTTCCAAGTCACGCTCTTCAATCAGGTCCGCAGCCTTGATTCGAAAAAACTCGGCCGCATTGGTGTACTGGTGATTTCTGGCCGCATAGGGATACGGCACCAATAAAGCCGGAATTCCAAAGGCACTTAATTCGGCACAGGTTGAAGCCCCGGATCTGCAAATGGCCAAATCCGCCTTCTCATACCAAGGGGTCATATTGGGTTCAAATGCCGCCACGTAATGAGGAATCCCCGCATTCTCATAACACGTGCGCACACTCTCTTCATCTGCCTGTCCCGTGAAGTGAATGACAAAAATATTCACTTCTTTAATATACAAATCCCGAATGGCTCTGCGGGCAATTAAGTTGAGGGCCGAGGCCCCACGGCTGCCCCCCATGCACAGGATATAGAAAGGACGATCCTTTTCAGTATTTTCAGTTTTCAATACTGCCGCTTTGGCTAAATCTTCACGCAGCGGCATCCCGGTTAAATGTAGACGCGCTTTCCCTTTGAGTTCGTGTCGGGTCATTTCAAATGTGGCCCCCACCCGGGCGGCGTTCTTGGCAAAATAGGAAACCATTCGTCCCGGGACAGAGTTGGCTTCATGTAACACCACCGGGATCCCCAGCTTCATCGCGGCACGCACCGGCCCCATGCCTGCGTAACTTCCCATGGCCAACACCACGTCCGGTTCTTCTTCCCGCATCGGACCTTTGGCTCTCCGGCTTGCGGAAAAATAGTTCCACAAAAAAATATGCGCCTTTCTCCAACCGCCCTCCCAGCCTTTGGAAGGAATGGTGATTTTTTTCCACGGGGTATGCGCCACCGCTTTGGCTTCAATATCTTTGCCCGCCAACCACAAAGTGACCTTGTGTCCGCGTTGATGCAGAACTTCCGCAGTGGCGAGTCCGGGGAAAATATGCCCTCCGGTTCCACCACAAGCCAGCGCTACATGTATTTTTTGATCCGTTTCATCCATACCTCTCCTTTAAGCGATTTCGTAGGGATTTGTCCACTATCCGATCAATTTGTTTTGAAGAGATACGGTTATTTGCTAAAGATCAGACCTCTTTATGAAACTGACTCCTCTCACCGCCAATACCTTTGCTTCCGATGGAGGCGCAATGTTCGGTCTGGTGCCCAAAGGCATCTGGCACCGCTTTTGCACAGCCAATGATCAGAACCTTATTCCCCAACGCGCCAATGCCTGGTTGATCGAATGCGACGACGGCAAAAAAGGCCTGCTGGAAACCGGATGTGGAGATCCTGACTGGTTTTCCGACCGGGAAAGAACCCACCATCAACTGGAAGAAACCTGGCTCTTGCCCCAATCACTGGAAAAGCTGGGAGTTTCATTTGAAGCGATTGATTTCATAATCCTTTCCCACGCGCATTGGGATCATGCCGGCGGACTCATGGACAACGATGGCAACCCGACCTTCCCCAATGCTGAAATTTTCCTGCGGGAAGATGAAGTAAACTGTGTGCAAAGCGACGATCCGCTTTTATTCAAATCTTACCCGCCAAAAATACAGGAAACCTTCGAAAAGTTGGCCGACCGCATTTTCCCCGTTCCGGACGAAGAACCTGAATTCCTCCCCGGGATTTATCTGTTGCCTGCACAGGGACATACCGAAGGTCAGGCCGGCATTTTCTTTACCGAGACGGAAATCTCAGGCTTGGAGGGCGTCAAAACCTCAGCCCTGTTTACCGGTGACAATTGTCCGACTCAACACCATCTGCGCATGGTTTTGCAAACTGCCTATGACACCTATCCCCTCAAAACCCGGGCCTGGAAACGGGAATGGTTTCCCCGCATTGCAAAAGACGGCGTTCTCCTGCTTTTCACCCATGATCCTGAAGCCTACGGCGCCTGGATTGATGCGGATGAGAAAAAGGAATATGTCATCAAAGAAATCTACACGGGGAATGAATGAGCGAACCGCGGCCCAAATGGTTAATCATCCAGTGCGCCGCCCTGGGCTGGAATCTGTTTGATCAGGCATCCCCGGAATTAGGCGGCTTTTCTTTCGCAGCCCTGGATCCGCTTCGCCCCGGTCTCACTTGCCCGGCACAGGCAAGCTTCCGCACCGGGAAAAATGCGGGCGAACACGGGATGATTGCCAACGGTCTTTACCATCGAAGCCTTCGTCGGCCCCTGTTTTGGGAACAAGCCGCGTCGCAAGTGGAAGGCCCCCGCATTTGGGATGACTTCCGCAAACAGGGCGGAACGGTCGGCATGCTCTTCTGGCAACAAAGTCTGGGTGAAGATGTAGATCTCTTTCTTTCCCCGCGCCCGATTCACAAACATTCCGGCGGCATGATCCAACATTGCGCCTCACGCCCCGATCAGCTCTATCAACGGGTTTGCGATAAAGTAGGTAAAGGCTTTAATCTCATGCACTACTGGGGTCCCTTGGCCTCCCACAAATCCAGCGAATGGATTGTTTCCGCCACCCAAGCGGTACTGGAAATGGAGGATCTTTGTCCGGATGTCCTGCTCACCTACCTTCCCCATTTGGATTACGACACCCAGCGCCACGGCCCATCGCATCCCAAAGCCCGCCTCGCCTTCGAGAAAACCGGTGAATATTTGGACCGCCTTAGGAAATCGGCAGAAGCCAAAGGCTACAAAGTTTTGGTTTGGGGTGATTATGCCATGCATGACGTTTCCGGCCCCGCAATTTTTCCCAACCGCTGCCTACGGGAAGCCGGCTTGCTTGGCATCCAAAAGGTAAAGAACATGGCCTACCCCGATTTGTTTTCGGCCAAAGCTTTCGCCATGGTGGATCACGAAATCGCACACATTTATATCCAAAATCCCGAAGACCTGGAACAGAGCAAAAATTGCCTCCAGGCATTAGATGGGGTTGAAAAGGTTTTCCGGCCTGAGGAACTCCCGGAAATCAATCATCCGAATGCCGGAGAACTCATTGCCGTGGCCAAACCCGGACGTTGGTTTGCGTATCCCTGGTGGACCGATTCCAAAGAAGCACCGGACTTTGCCACCCATGTGGACATCCACAACAAACCGGGTTTCGATGCCTGTGAACTGTTTTTTGGCCGTGTGCCCTGGCAAGTAAGCCAGGACACTTCAAAAGTTGGCGGGTGCCACGGTGCCGGAGGCGCCACCGCCTGGGCTTGTAACGATCCGGACTTTCAACCGGAAGCACCGGGAATCATCGGGCTGGCAGAAGCATTAAAAATGCAACTGCGCTAGGAATCATCCCGCGCTAAATTCTGTACTTAAATTGCGTTCGGATATTCGACCTGTCGCTGACCGAATTTATGCATGGGTGAATCCACAATCACAGCGGGAGCTTCAAAAGCTTCCTGCATCAAATCCGCCAACTGCTTCTTCAATGCCGCTTTTACGGACGCATGTACTTCAGAAGTAACAATATTCTTCAATTCGTAGGGATCCGTCTGAAGATCATACAGATGGGTTTCGATATATTCCGGAGCAGAACCCTGACCACTATATTCATCAGGTGCAGTCACCGCATATTTCCACCGTTGGGTGCGAACCGCCCGGCCCGGACACATGCCGTTGTCCCCGAATTGAATCAAACGGGCTTCAGGCCAATCTTTGTTCTCATTCCGGGTCAATGGGAGCAATGAACGGCCATGAATTTCTTTGGGAATTTCAATGCCTGCGGTATCCAAAAGACTGGGCATAAAATCTAAAAGACTGGTGGCTTCATTTCTTTCGCCGCCCCCATCCCAGGCACCTCCCCAAAAGGCAAAAGGAACCCGTACCGAACTTTCATGCGGACTGCGTTTGTATTCACCGTTCCGGGTATAAAAATGGCAGCCATGGTCACTGATAAAGACCACCACCGTATTCTCAACCAAACCTGTGGAAATCAACACATCCATGGTCCGGCCCAAGGCTTCATCCAAGCGCTTAATCATCGCACAGTATCCTGCCCAGTCGGCAGGTGCACTTCCCTCCAGCATTTGCAAATCAGGTGGCAGTGGTGCCCCTTGATAGGTGTTTTCCATTCCTTTAGGCGCGGGATAGGAATTATCCGTGTTCTGATGATGCGGTTCCAAGTATGAATTAATCAGCATAAACGGACGGGATTCATCTTCCGATTCTTCCGCCCGATCCTTCAAATATCGAATCATGGCGTCTGTTTGGGCATCCACCCGATAACCCGGCAGACGCACCTCTTCATCCTTTTCATTCCACAGCACGGAAGAATAGGGACCACTCACACCCTCAACCGCATTTGCGGCCAACCAATCTTCATAACCGCCACGATTCTCTTGCGGAACCGCTGCCGGTCCGGTGCCGGATGAAAGATGCCATTTACCCATGTAGCTGGTTCGATAACCCTCGGCTTTAAAAAATTCAGCCAAATGAGGTGCGTCAGGATTCAGCCCCACCCCATTCCGCCAATTCCCGGTGAAACTGGCATACTGACCCGTTTGCAGACAACTGCGACAAGGACCACAAACGGGTTGGGGAGATACCGCCTGCTTGAAAAATGTACCCTGCCGGGCCAGGCGATCAAAATTGGGGGTCAGATTTTCAGTGTATCCATTGATACCTAAAGTGTCCCAGCGTTGCTGATCAGTAAAAAATACGAGAATATTGGGTTGTTCTTTCATTATCATTTAATTTTCGGATGTTATAATCCACAGGGGTAATCAACACTACGATGTCCGTAGCGGCGTACAGGAGCGTCATGAATAACGGCCGGAGCTTCAAGGGCTTTCTGCTCCATCAATTCCAACAACAATTTCTTCATTTCCGCCTTCACTGGCGCATGGGTTTCCGAATCAATAATATTCTTCAACTCATAAGGGTCAGATTTTAAATCATACAAATGCGTTTCTTCATACTCACTTGCATCCCCCTGCCCCTTATAGGCATCGGATGCGGTCACCGCATATTTCCAGCGTTGGGTGCGCACCGCTCGGCCCGGACTCATCCAGGAATCTCCAAACTGAATCAAACAGCCTTCCGGCCAGTCTTCACGCTGATTCCGGGTGAGCGGCAGGAGTGAGCGTCCCTGCACAGCATCCGGAATTTTAATACCTACGGTATCCAGCAACGAGGGCATAAGATCCACCAAACTGGCGGCCTCATTTCGTTCACCGCCTCCGTCCCAGGCCCCACCCCAAATGGCAAAAGGCACCCGGATCGAACTCTCGTGCGGGGTCCGCTTAAACTCGGGATTCCGCGTACAAAAATGGCATCCGTGATCACTGATAAAAACCACCACCGTATTTTTGTCCAGCCCGGTGGAGGTCAGAACATCCATGGTCCGCCCCAGGGCTTCATCCAGACGTTTAATCATACCACAATAACCCGCCCAGTCTTCGGCGGAGCTCCCCCCCAGTTTTTGAAGATCTGGTGGTAAAGGTGCGCTGCGGTAAAATTCTTCCATTCCCTCTGGCGCAGGATAGGAGTTATCCGTGTTCTGGTGATGCGGTTCCAGATAGGAGTGAAAACAAAGGAAGGGACGCGCATCTTCCGGCTCATTCGCCCGCTCCTGCAAGTAGCTGATCATGGCATCCGTCTGGGCGTCTACCCGGTATCCCGGCAGATGCACTTCTTCATCCTCTTCATTCCACAACACCGAAGAATAAGGTCCACTCACCAATTCAACACAATTGGCACCGAGCCAATCTTCATACCCGCCACGGTTTTCTTTGGGGACAGGCCCATTACCCGTGTCCTCAGACAGGTGCCATTTACCGAAGTAGCTGGTGCGATATCCCGCATCCTTAAACAGTTCGGCCAATTTGGGGGCACCCGGCTTGAGCCCCGGCCCGTTTTTCCACACCCCGGTCGTGGTGGCATACTGACCGGTTTGCAGACAACTCCGACAGGGACCACAAACCGGTTGTGGGGTCACCGCCTGTTTAAAAAAGGTTCCCTTACGGGCCAGACGGTCCAGATTCGGGGTCAACCCTTCCGAATAACCATTTAAACCCAGGGTATCCCATCGCTGTTGGTCGGTAAAAAATACGAGAATATTTGGACGGTCATTCATGTCTTCACTTCCTGTGAGTTTTTTGATGCAAACGGATCGGTTATTGTCCTGCAGTTATACCGGTTTCAGGTTCGGTGGTCACCACGTCCCAAATAACTTCCTGAATTCTTTTTACCACCGCTTCATTTTCTTCCCCCCCGAGTTTCACTGCATCACCGGAGAAACCCACCGGACTTTTTCCACTCAACACGGAGGCAATCGTATTGGAAGAAATGAGCACGCCCAAACCCTTTCTCAGATGCAGAGGGTCATTGTAAAACATGGAAGCCCCTTTTGCTTCGGTATCCCCTTCACGGTAACCGGGCACCCCGTCATTATTGCGCTTCGCCAATTCCATCACTTCCGGCAGCTCTCCGGCTTTGATCATACCGTCAACTTTGCCAAGCACATCTCCCACCGGAATCAATTGGAAATTCACATCGGGATATTTTTTATGCAATTCAACAAACAGGGTCTGCACATAATCATGCGTGGCATAATGGGCCTTGGCATTCCGTGACGTATCCTCTGCGGTTCCGGTGTAGTCCGCATCCCATTTCTCCGAAAAATCAAAATCCACGGTGGCAAAATCCACCCCTTTTTTACGGGGACGCCCCGGCCAGGTACTGTAAATATAGAAGTTTTCGCAGGAATCATTTTCAATACAGAGATCCACGAAAATGGAAATAGCATCCAAATCACCTTTTAAGCTGTTTGCAAACAACTGTAACACCAGACCATCCCATTTATAATCTTTCAGCGCGGTATCGAAATTTCCAAATTCACTTTTTCGGGAAGCTTTCCCGTCAAAATTTGATGGTGTCAACCAAGTGACTTCAGGTGTCTTTGCATAGTTCACATGACGGGTAAGACTCTTCCCGCCGGAAAGATGCGCAGCGAAATTCATTTCCACTCCGACTTCGGACAGGAGTTTCTGAATCCGCACTGGACTGGCGTTCATGGTAAAGCTGTTCCCTACAAAATAGATTTTCAGGGGCTCGTCAGCTTTTAACAGCGAAGCAGCCAAACAAAATCCAATAATCAATACGCGGGTAAATGGGCGGAAACTCATAAATAAACGACTCCTAATTAACATGAAAAACACATGGATCAAACGATACATCAAATAGAAATTACACTATGCGGGTTTTATCCTCCGCTGGCAATCCTCTACTGCTCAAAAATGTGAAGATCTTGGTACAAGGCATTTAATGCGGCCCGCATCCGTGCCTGATGCGCTTCCTCCCCGGGGAGTCCATTAAAGAGCAATGCGACACACAGGTCGTGGGCAGGGTCACAAAAAGCGGCTGTGCTTTGGTTGCCACAATGACCAAAGGCTTCCCGACTTGCATAACTCCCAAATTGATAAGGCGTTTCCCCGGGAGCATAATGGTCGGATTGACGCATAAATCCCAATCCCCAATCAATGGTTTTGCGGAAGGTTTTATCCATCATGCCTACCCGATGCAAAGCGGTCAGGTCCCGGGCCGTCCTGGCTGTGAGAATCCCGTCTTCTCCTCCCACCATCCGATACATCGCTTCATAGAATTTCAAAAACTCACGGGCCGGCCCTCTTCCGTTTCCACCCGGCCGGCAACTGGTAACCGATTCTTTATGGTTCAATACGTCCAACTCTTCCGGCACCCCGGCCGAGGTATCATAGACCAAAGCAATCCGGTCTTCCAATTCTTCGTATACCTCATCTTCAATTCCCACAAAACATGAGGGCATATCCAACGGCAGGAAGATTTCTTCGCGGACAAAATGATCAAAGGGTCTTCCGTCAATTTCCCGAATCAGGGCCCCCAACATGTACCAGGCGGAATCCACATGATAGCCCGCCTGTTCACCGGGCACCCAGTGAGGTTCAGGCTTGGAATAACAAATCATGCCAATGATTTCATTACAGGGCTTTGGCGTCCAACCCAAAGTCGCGCCCCGAATCCCGGCGGTATGGGTCAATAAATGCCGGGGCGTAATTTTGTCTTTTTTACGGGCGGCAAAATCAGGAATCCATTCCGCCACCGGCCGGTCCAAATCAAAGTCTCCCCGATCCATTAAGATGCCACAGGCCACCGCGGTTACCGGCTTGCAGGCGGAGAGCCAGAGCATGAGCATATCCTGCTGTAAAGGCTGGAAAGGTGCATTTAAGCCCCGGGCTTCATCCAACAGAGTTTCTCCTTTTACGGATACGGCCACCTGGGCACCAAAATGTTCGCCATCGCGAATGCCCCGGTCTATTTCACTGAGTAAATGGGAAAATTCACTCATACGCCGTTCACCACATTTTCGGGTTTCCCATTGAGAAAAGCTTCCACATTCCCGGTTAATATTCCGATCAACCGCTGTCGTGCCGCGCGGGTGGCCCAGGCGATGTGCGGGGTAATCACGGTATGGGGTGCCGTTAACAAGGGGTTGTCCGCTTTCGGCGGCTCGGTGGATAACACATCCAACAAGGCCGCCCCCAATTGCCCCGATTCAAGCGCTTCTGCCACCGCCGATTCATCCAGCAATCCTCCCCGCCCGGTGTTTATCAGTACCGCCCCTTTTTTCATTTCATTCAAGCGTGTTTGATCAATCAATTGTTCGGTTTCGTCCGTCAGCGGACAATGTAAGGATACAATATCCGAAGTGGAAAAAATCTCATCCAAAGAAACAAAGCGTTGTCCCAGATCCGGTTTTCCTTCGGGATGAGGGGTAAAGGCCGAAACCTGAAGCCCAAAACCCCGGGCAATCCGGGCCACCGCCTGCGCAATATCGCCAAATCCAACCAGCCCCAACGTCTTGCCTTTCAGCTCCACTTGCGGACTCAAGGTAAAACAAAAATCTTCATGGCGCGTCCAAGCCCCTTCCCGCACCGCTTCGGCATGCGGCCTCACCCCCCGGGCCCAATCCAGTAACAAGGCAAACACCAACTCCGCAACACTATCCGTGCTATAGGATGGAATATTGCAAACCGGGATTTCCCGCTCCTTACAGGCTTCTAAATCCACCGCATTGGTGCCGGTAGAAAGCAGACAAATCAGTTTACAGTCAGGTAATGCGTCTAAAATTTTGCGGGTCAGCAAAACTTTGTTGGTAATCAGAATTTCTTTTCCCCGGGCTCTTTCAACCACTTGTTCCGGTTTGGTACGGTCAAAAACATCTAAGTTTCCTAAGGTTTTCAAGGAATCCCAGTTCAAATCGCCCGGCTGAGTGGTAAAGGCATCCAGGATGCAAATGTGCGGTTGTTCAGATTTATGCAAACTCATTTGAACACCCTTACCTAAGTGCAGTCTATGATGAAAGAAACGATTTAAAGACTTTGTCCGGTAGGTCAGGTGCGGTATTCTTCCTTCCTCTCCTCCTCATAAACCGTTCTGGCCTGCCGGACATCTTTTTATCCTATGAAAAACGATAAGTTACCCTGCGTAGATTTTTGTGGTCTCAATGTTTCACGGCTCATTTTAGGGGCCAATCCTTTTGGTGGCTTCAGCCATCAGAACCCCAAACGGGATGCCGCCATGCGGGAATATTATACCGTAGAGCGGATTCTGGAAACCTGGGAACGGGCGGAAGCGGCCGGAATCAACACCATGATCACCAACAATGAAACTGCAACCGTGGTGGAGTCCGTTCGACGATATTTTTCAAACGGGGGTTCCATGCAGTGGATCGCCCAGGTGAATTGCCGAACCAATCCGGACATGCGGTCTGCCATCGACCAAGCGGTGCAGATGGGGTGTAAAGGCATGTACGTACATGGATTATTGACCGACAGCCTTTACGAAAAACAGGATGAGAACACCTTAAAGGAATGGGTGAACATGGCCCATGATCAAGGCATCCCCATCGGAGTCGCCGGTCACACCCCCAAAGTCCATTACTGGGTCGACAGCCTGGAATTGGTCGATTTCCATGCCGTGTGCTTTTTCAACTGTGGCAGCGTGCATGATGACAAAGGTGAACGCTTTCAACTCACCGACTTACCCCCGGCCGTCCAATGCGTACAGACCATCCAAAAACCCTGCATCGGCTATAAAATTATGGGTGCAGGACGCCTCGACCCCAAAATGGCATTCGAACATGCCTTCGAAAACATCAAACCTCATGACGTGGTCAACGTGGGGATGTTCCGCGGGGACAACGACAGCATGGTCGAAGAAAACGCGGCCCTCGTTCGGGAAATTCTTTCTTAGTCCCCTTCGTATTTATTTACGCTTGCTTGCCGTTTTCTTTTTCGGACGGGTTTTCGCTTTGGGCTTCGATTTGGTTTTCCGATTGCTTCCGCCCGGTTCCGCCATTCCCAGCAACAGCCCGAATTGCACAGAGGTTACCCAAATACTGCTGCCCCCCTGACTGATAAACGGCAACGTAATTCCGGTAATCGGCAATAAAGTCACGACCCCCGAAATATTCACCAGCACCTGGACAGCAAGGATGGCTGTAAGACCGGTGGCAAAGAGTCCGGCAAAGGTTTCCGTTTGAATATTGGCCACGGCCGCAGCCCGCCGAAGCAATAATGCAAACAGGATCAAAAGCATGA
This sequence comes from uncultured Verrucomicrobiota bacterium, assembly GCA_937127435.1. Lineage (GTDB taxonomy): Bacteria > Verrucomicrobiota > Kiritimatiellia > SS1-B-03-39 > UBA6053 > UBA6053. The sequence goes on from CAKZLZ010000192.1 coordinate 24,703, forward strand.
TACATCCGACATATCCCAGTTCTTCGCCATAAACCGCATACACAAAATCAGATCCCGCAATAGGTAAACGTTCCGGAGCCCCCGCGCCCAATCCTGTACCCGTCAGCCCCCCGGCATAAAGTCCACTCAGTCCCTGCAGCACCTGCCAACCGGATCCGGTGGGGTCGGCAAAGGGATCCCTCCAGGCCTGCAAGCGTCGGGCACCATGATCCATATATTCCAAAACCAGCCATCCGCCTCCCGCGATGGCTCCGGCCAATAACAGTCCCCAACTCCAGGAACGGGTCACAGAAATCAGCATCACCACCAACATCAAACTGAGCAGCACCAAAAGTCCCAGATCCCGCTGAAGAACCAGCAAACCGCATAACAGCCCCCAAGCGACAAGCAGTTGAAGGCTCTGGCCGACGGGTGGATTCCAGAAGCCTTTCCGCTCCCATTTTTTTTCTGCCGCCACAAAAAAGCCGGCCAGCGCCAAGGGGACCAAAAGTTTCAAAAGTTCACTGGGAGTCAATCCTCCCGGGCCGTAAAATGCCCCCCGGAAATTACTGCCCAGCACGATCAGCCCTCCGATGATTCCCATCGACAGCAAAAATGCCAAGGGCCAAAGCGGACGGAAAGATTGAATACGCCCTTTTCGGGAAAAGACCCAGGCCAACCAAAGCCACACAAATCCTAAAGGTTGAATCAACGGCCCCCATCCTCCCGTCCCTTCCACACTCCCCTCCATGCGGCTGCGCACCAACACCCCGACCGCCGAAAGTAACAGCACCAACTCCGGCAATACCGGAGATCCTCCGTAACCTCCCCAGCGCAAAAGCAGCACCAGGAGACCTGCAGAAATTCCCCACAATGCATAGGGAAGCACATCCGATAAATGCAAAAGTTCTCCGGCATTGGCCCGGGCGCCCAATACCAACAACATCCCGACCAACATCAGCAAAGAAATGCCGGTCAGACTGACCTTCCGGCCTTCCGGTGGAGGTGCGCTCTTTCGAACGGATTTTTTCTTTTTCGCCGTCATATTAAGGCTTCAGCCATCCCTCCTGAATGCCACTGCGGAACAAATCACGTGCGATTGGCAACGCGGATGCGGATCCGTAGCCCCCCTGCTCCACCAGCACACAAAAAGCCCAGCGGGGTTTGCTGACCGGGGCGAATCCGGTAAACCATGCATGGGAAGGTTGACCGCCCCCGATTTGCGCGGTTCCGGTTTTGGCCGCCACCGGCAGTTCCGCCATCCGCATGCCACGTCCGGTTCCTTCCTGCACCACTTTGTACATCATCCATTTCAGTTGATCCGCTGTTTCTGCGCCGCACAGTCTGCCCAAGGGGATGCCCAGGGTTTTGGGATTCAAACTCGGACGCGTGACCAACCCTTTATTTGCAACCGCGGCCGAAATCATCGCCACTTGCATCGGACTCACCAACAATTCGCCCTGTCCAATACTGAACTGGGCAATTTCATAAGGTTGTGAATCCGAGAGATCCGGCACATGGGCAGGTTTCACGGTTAAAGTCGCTTCATCACCTTCCCACAGCGAAATATTCCGGTTCATCCCCACCGCATTACAAGCCCTCAATAATTTCTCCGCGCCGGTATCCACCCCTAATTGGGCAAAAAACACATTCGATGATTCGGCCAATGCGGTCGCCAAATCAATTCGCCCATGCCCTTTCCAGGTTCCCCCTTTTTCTTTTGCGGCATAATATTCGTGATCCCGAATACGGGGATTGGCTGCCGAAGTGGTAAATCCATCGGGTGGCGTATCATAGGATCCTTTAAATCCATTTTGCAATGCGGCCGCTGCAATCAATACTTTAAAAACCGATCCGGGCGGATATTGACCGGCCACCGCCCGGTTCAGCAAAGGAGCCCCCGAAGTTTTTCCGGAGAACAGTCCGCCATATAAACGGTTGGGGTCAAAGTCGGGATGACTCACCATACACAGCACCGCGCCGCTTTGAATCTCCACCACCACCACAGCTCCTTTGCGGTCTCCCAACAACTCGGATGCCTTTAACTGCATATTCAGATCGAGGGTCGTAAATATATGCGGCCCTTCCGCGTAGGTTTCCCGGTTTAACAGTTCGGCACCCAGGACGGCCCAATCTTCCTTCAAATCCAAATCCTGCCCCAGCAAATCTTTGCGTGCCGCCGCCTCAATGCCGGTGAGACCATAAACCGGATGATTGTATCCAATGGCATGGCTCGCCACCGGTCCAAAACGGTAATGCCGGCGAATCACCTGATCCGTCATGGGGCTATAAACCAGCACTTCGCCTCTGCGGTCCAGAATTTTTCCGGCCCGAACCCGGTGCGCCGGATTAAACTCCCGACGGTCATAACGCTGCATAAATGAGATAAAGTCTTCATTCTGTCGCCCCATGAGTTGCCACTGCGCCTGACGAAAACAAATCAACAGCAGGAATACCCCTATCCAAAACCCCCAAAACCGGCCGATAAACCGTCTCTGATTCTGAGTGGAACCCGCCGGTTTCGTTCGGGGAAAATACAGCAATAACGCCCCAAAACCCAATAAAAAGCCCCAACGCAGCAACAAAGCCAAGCGCGACCAGGCCGGGTCGGTAAGGATCTGTTGAAGGAAATCGAGTGAGGGATTGGGGAGCATAAATGATAAAATGAGGATGCAACGAACTTCAAGTCTTCCTTGACCCAATCAAATTAAATCGACAAGAGTTTTATCAGGTTCGCATAGGTGAACCCATCTTTTTATTAACCACTTCATTCCCAAAGGGAATACAGGAGCCTACTGCATGTCTGAATTTGTAAAGAAAAACGCCTACGATCAATCTGAAATGATCAAAGCCGGAGAAGGAAAACTCTTTCACCCCGATTCCGCTAAACTTCCCCTGCCCAATATGCTGATGGCCGACCGGGTGGTTGAAGTCAACGAAACCGGCGGACGCTACGGCAAAGGCGAAGTCATCGCTGAATTGGATGTCAATCCGGACTTATGGTTCTTCAAATGCCACTTCCAGGACGATCCCGTGATGCCGGGTTGCCTCGGATTGGATGCCACCTGGCAGTTCACCGGCTTTTTCCTCGCTTGGCAGGGATACACCGGACGCGGACGCGCCCTCGGAGTCGATGAAGTAAAATTCACCGGACAGGTACTTCCCACCAACAAAGTGGTACGCTACCACGTTCATATCCGCCGCGTATTGGCCCGCAAATTGGTCATGGCCATTTCGGATGGAGTGGTTTCGGTGGATGGACGCGAGATCTACACCATGAAAAGCATGAAAGTAGGCGTTTTCAAATCCACGGATGACTTCTAAGGTCATCCGAACCGATGACGGCAGCCTCACCCTCCGGCATCCGGAGGTGGGGGAAGCCTACCACTCCCTCGATGGAGCCGATTCCGAGACGCGCAATAAGTTTATTCTGCCTTCCCGACTCTCGGAACGCCTAACCCACGGACCTGTAAACCTACTGGACGTGGGTTTTGGTTTGGGTTTAAACTGCCGGTCAGCCCTGGCCTGCTCCGGAAAATATCCCCTCCACATCGACAGCCTGGAAATCGAGCACCAAGCCCTCGAACGGGGCCTCGTTGTTTGTCCTGACGACCCCCTGATTTTGTCCCTGCTTCAATCCGGTACATTTGAATCCGGACGCAACCGCGTCCAATTGCACCTTGGTGATCTGCGTCAAACGGTCAAAAGCCTCTGCCAACCCTACGACCTCATCTTTCACGATCCCTTCAGTCCGGTCCGCAACTCGGAATGCTGGACCGTAGAGATCTTCGCAGAGATGTACCGACTGCTTAAACCGGACGGGGCCCTGCTCACCTATTCCCAATCGAAAATGGTCAGAGCCGCCCTACATGAAGCCGGATTCATTCTTCACGACACCGAAGTCCCGGCTCCGCACCGGGGTGGCACCCTCGCCTGCAAACAAGGAACCGGCCTGGAATTCGACCCCGCCCTTCCCCTCCGGGATCCCGGCCTCAATGCCAGCGGCCACGAGATCCGCAGCCAACGAGAAGCGGCATTACGCCGGGAAAAAGAGGGTACGTCCACGATGCACGACAGAACCCTTTAACCCGGGTTCTGAAACCGGAAGCCTGAAGGCCTTCCGTTGAACCGCCTGAAGTCGGGACTCCGAACCCAACCTCAGTTCCCGATGGGAAAGTTCCCAGTTCCATCTTCAGATGGTTCTCCCCAAGCGTTCACGTGAAGGGCCATGAGGAACCCGGGTTCTGAAACCGGATTCCCGAAATTTTCAATTTTTTTGATGCATTACGTCCAAGTCAAGCGGACCGCGTACTCGCGGTTCGCTTTGACGAATTGTTCTGCCTAGTTTTTGTTGATGGTTTTGAAGGTGTAGGACCAAGTATCTGATCTTCCATGAAAAATTCGATTATTTCCTTCGTATGCTCCCCAAGTCTTTTTCTTTACGTAACTGATTGGTATAAGTGTAGAGGGAGAGCAAATGGTGGTGAAGCGATTCTCAAAAAATAATTCTGAATCTTTCGGCAATTGTAGTTCTTTATAGACATCACCACCAAGCATTTTATCCAAGATTAACTTAACCTGATTTTTTTTCGGCTTTTGAATAACTGTTAGAGTAATCGTATCAGAAGTTGGGCCTTCATCCACTCTGTAGATAAATAGATTTTCAATCGGCTTTCCTACGGCATTCCCTGTTACGCTAGAGGTTTGGGAGCTTCCTCCAACCTCTGCTCCCTTCATCCCGCTCCACACTTGAATCATTCTGTTCCAATCTTCTAATGCGCGAACTTGAAAAGCCTGCTCGTTCAAAAGTATACTCACAAATTGTTGGAACATCTGATCGTCTAGTCCGTCGATCGATTTAACTTTATTCTCTACGTGCGATACCACTTCATCAAGCTGGTCTAAACGTATAGGTTGGGCATTAGCATCAACAACGATAGTCGGTAAGATTGGTTCAACTTTCCTAGAGATATACTCTAGTTGGACTACTGGATCTTTTGTTTTCGGTCCAGATTCTGGGGAGGTCTCCTTGAACCCTGAGAAAAAGATTCGATTCTCATCTCCAGACTTTTTGAGAGTCCATGTAAACTCAGACTTGGATAAGATATTTTCGTTCTTTGGTCCGATATTTGTTTTGCGAGTAAACGAGCGCTCAACAGACAGAGCGAGTCCATCAGGCCAATCAAACTGGAGATCGACTGTGCGTTCGTTTTCTTGCGCTTCTAGCGTCTGTATTGACAAGCATAACGCAACATAGAGGAAGTTAATCTTTTTCATTTTCTTTGCAGAACGTTCCCATAACCAGCGCCGACCGCAGGGAGGGAACAAAAAAGCGACGCTTTTTGCGTCTGGTTTATGGGCTTGTTAAATTTTACTTGCACCACACTCAATAAACTCCTTGAGTACACTATCAAAGTAGGCAACGTCAATTTGTTTACTGAACACTGTCCCGATTTCTGTGGGAGGATAATAGTGCTCCACTGTAATATAGACGCTCCCATCTATTGGGATAAGGAAACAAGCAATATTATCAGTGTTTGGCCCCCAATTCAGTACCTGTTGATTCGGATATACCTCATCATTTTCGAAGTCATAAAACTCCGATTCAGGATCTCGCGTACTCAATATTAATTTGTGTGCTTCTTTAGCTGACATATTTTGAAAGTATTTTGAAAACTTATAAAGGTCATGCGCCCCCACAACATCGCCCTCAGCTTGATAAACAACAGATTTTAGATACGCTACATTATCAATACTAGTTATGTGGTGATCCAGTAGCCAAATATCCAGTTCATAGAGTTCACTAGACCCGCTCACCTTCTTTCCTATTTCAAAACCAATTATGTCTCTACGCCCGATCAACTTACTTACCCCTTTTAAAATTTAACTTTCAAGTCAAGCGGACCGTGTACTCGCGGTTCGCTTGGAC
>CAKZLZ010000193.1 GCA_937127435.1 uncultured Verrucomicrobiota bacterium
GGAGGGGTGCGGGCGACCATTTGCAAAGGGTTCTGGCGTGAGTCCCCGTTAAACCCGGACCCCTCCGGGGCCCGTATGTCGTTATCTGTTTTCCCAGAGCTGCACGCCTTCGTCGTTTGCCCCGGGCTAAATGCGTTAGCCCCTCCGGGGCTGCTACATGGCCTTACGTTAGTGCCATTCCCCTCTGCCCCCTTTCTTCGGCCATTACCTGACGCAATACGTACTGGAGGATGCCGCCGTGTAAAACATAGTCGACTTCAATTGCGGAATCAATCCGGCAGAGACCTGCAAACGACACTTTGCTGCCGTCCGCTTTGGTAGCGGTAACTGGAAGTTTTTTCCGGGGGGTGAGCCCATCGGTGATGCCACCGATATGGAAAGTTTCCGTCCCGTCGAGCCCCAGGCTGGCCGCGTTCTGACCTTTGCTGAATTCGAGAGGCAGTACCCCCATTTCCACCAGGTTGCTACGGTGAATCCGCTCGAAACTTTCCGCAATCACCGCTTTTACCCCCAGAAGAAACGTGCCCTTGGCCGCCCAGTCACGGGAGGAGCCCGCGCCGTAAAGTTTGCCGGCCAACACAATCAGTTTACGGTTTTCCGCAGCGTATTTCATGGCGGCATCGTACACGGGCATTTCTTCACCGTCAGGCAGATGCCGGGTGTATCCGCCCTCACGTTCGACCAGCAGGTTGCGGATGCGAATATTGGCAAAGGTGCCTCGCATCATGACTTCGTGGTTTCCGCGACGACTGCCGAAGGAATTAAAGTCCGCCCGTTCAATCTTGTGATCATTCAAATATTCCTGTGCGGGTGACGGAACCGGAATGGCACCGGCCGGAGAGATATGGTCAGTGGTAATAAAGTCGCCGAGGTTCAACAGCGCTTTGGCATCTTCGATATCCACCGGTGCGGTGGCCTCCGGCCCAAATCCATCAAAGAAGGAAGGTTCACGAATATAGGTGGATGCTTCGTCGAAAGTGAAAACGGGACTCTGCACTTCTGGCAACATGTTCCATACCGGGCTGGAGGTTACAATGTTGGCATAGAGTTTACGGTACAACTCAGGATTGTTGGCATCGGTCAACAAGTTCAGGATCTCCGTGCGGGAGGGCCAGATATCTTTGAGGAATACATCGTTTCCTTCGGGATCCTGTCCCAGCGGATCGTTCATCAAATCTTTACCCACATTTCCCATCAGGGCGTAGGCAACAACCAAAGGCGGCGAAGCCAAATAGTTTGTTTTGGTGAGCGGGTGAACGCGTCCTTCAAAATTCCGGTTTCCGGATAGCACGGCGGCGGCATTCAAGTCGCCGACTTTAATCGCTTCTTCAATTTCCGGTCGTAGCGGTCCGCTGTTCCCTATACAGGTGGTGCAACCGTAGGCCACCACCTTGAATCCGAGGGCGTCCAGAGATGGGAGCAGTCCGGCATTTCTCAAATATTCGGTGACCACGCGACTGCCGGGAGCCAAAGAGGTTTTGACGTAGGCCGGCACTTTCAGTCCTTTTTCTACCGCTTTCTTCGCCACCAAGCCCGCACCCAAAATCAAGGTCGGATTGGAGGTGTTGGTACAACTGGTAATGGCGGCAATCACCACATCACCATGTTTAAGTGTTCCGTATTTACCGGCAGATGCGGTGTCGCTCACGTGCTCCGCTTCCATGCCAAATCCGCTTGGCCCCACCGGCGCGGTCAAACTTTTCGCAAAGGAGGCCGCCACATCTTTAATCAACATGCGGTCTTGCGGACGTTTGGGTCCGGCCAAACTCGGCTCCAATTCGGAGAGATTGATCTCCACCGTTTCGTTATACAACGGATCCGGTTGACCGCTCTCACGCCACAACCCTTGAGCCCGACAGTATTTCTCTACCAGTTCCAGTTGTTCATCCCTCCGTCCGGTGATGCGCAGGTAATCAATGGTTGCGGCATCCACCGGGAAGAATCCCATGGTGGCACCGTACTCGGGTGCCATGTTCGCAATCGGTGCGCGGTCAGCCACGGTCATAGCATCGAGTCCGTCACCGAAATATTCAATAAAACTTCCCACCACCCCTTTCTCGCGCAAAACCTGAGTTACTTTCAAAGCGATATCAGTGGGGGTACAGACATCGGGAAGTACCCCCATCAATTTACAACCAATCACTTTAGGGGTCAGAACCGGAATCGGCTGACCGAGCATCGCGGCTTCAGCTTCAATACCGCCTACGCCCCAGCCCATCACGCCCATGGAATTAATCATCACTGTATGCGAGTAGGTTCCCACCAAAGTATCAGGAAAGGCCACATCACGGCCTTCCGCATCGGGTTCGCAGCCCACACAGCTGGCCAGGTATTCCATATTCACCTGATGGCAAATGCCCAGACCGGGAGGCAACACGCTCAGCTTTTTGAACGCGCCCTGTCCCCAGCGGAGAAAGACATAGCGTTCATGGTTGCGTTCGAATTCTTTATCCAGATTCAATTGAAACGCATCTTTGCCCCGGTATTCGTCAATTTGCACTGAATGATCGATGACCAGATCCACGGGGATTTGAGGCTCAATTTTTGTAGGATCCTGACCGGCTCGTGCCAACGCTGCGCGCAAGGCGGCGAGATCGACCACACAAGGAACCCCGGTGAAATCCTGTAACAGCACCCGGGAAGGCAAATAGGGAAACTCACCGTCGTCTTTGCCTGCGGCATCCGGGGTCCACTTTAACAAGGCCTGAACTTGCTCCGGTGTGTAGGCCGGATGGACCTGATTGCGAAGGAGAGACTCCAACAAAATTTTCACTGAATAAGGAAGCCGGGACAACGCGGTGCCGCTGCGGGCTTCCAGCTCTTTTAGACTATAGTAATGGATACGACGGCCAGAGCTGAGGGTGAGTTCCTTCAATGTGGATGCGGGATCATTCATAAGTTTCTCCAAAAAATCAGGTATACTTCTTAAAACTACCATAAAAAAAACGGCCCCGCAAATTGCAGGACCGTATTTTATTTCTTTCCCGAGGGCGGAAAAGAATCAAAACCCGATGGTGTACTCTCAGAACGAAAGCAGATGATTGGGCAATGAAATCGTGTTCAACTTTTTGGCTGAAGGAGCGAATTTGGTCAACTTAATGCCCACCACTGCCGCTTCGTACTCTTCCAAAGTCGGCGTTCGGCCCAGAATGGCGGACAATACCACCACCGGAGTTGAAGCAAGCAACGACTCCCCTTTCTTGCGTTCAGAATCCGCCACCACCCGTCCCTGGAATAAACGGGTTGAGGTGGCGAGAACGGTGTCTCCTTTGGCCGCTTTTTCCTGGTTGCCCATACAGAGGTTACAACCGGGGCGTTCAAGGTACATCATGTTTTCATATTCTGTACGCGCAGCCCCCTTGGGCGCATCATCATCGAATTCAAATCCGGAGTACTTTTGGAGTACGTCCCAATCGCCTTCAGTTTTGAGCTCTTCAATAATGTTGTAGGTAGGCGCGGCCACGATCAGGGGCGCTTTAAATTCAACTTTTCCGCTTTGCTCTTCAAGGTTCCGCAGCATTTGCGCCACGATCTTCAGATCTCCTTTATGAACCATGCAGGAACCCACAAATCCAAGATCCACCATTTTCTCACCTTTATAGAAGGAGAGCGGACGAATGGTATCATGGGTGTAGCGTTTAGAGACATCTTCATTCATCACATCCGGATCGGCAATCATGGGTTCGGCAATCACATCCAAATCCACCTCGAATTCCGCAAAATATTTTGCATTTTCATCGGGGGTTAATGCGGGCTTTTCACCGGAACGGATTTCGCTGATCCGCTTGTCCGCAATATCAATCAGGCCTTGCAGGACTTTCTTTTCGTTGTCCATGCCCTTGTTGATCATGATCTGAATCCGGCTCTTTGAAATTTCGAGCGATTTAATCAGGGTATCGTCCTCAGAGATACAAATAGAGGCTTTGGCCTTCATTTCCGCAGTCCAATCCGTGAAGGTAAAAGCCTGGTCGGCAAGCAGCGTTCCGATATGCACCTCGATGATCCGGCCCTGGAACACATTGTCGCCGCCAAATTTCTTCAGCATCTGCGCCTGGGTGGCGTGTACGACATCACGGAAATCCATATGATCCTGCATTTTCCCTTTAAAGGTCACCTTCACAGATTCAGGAATCGGCATGGTGGCTTCACCTGTGGCCAATGCCAGTGCGACGGTTCCCGAGTCCGCACCGAAGGCCACCCCTTTCGACATACGGGTATGGGAATCTCCACCAATAATGATGGACCAGTCATCTACCGTAATGTCATTCAGCACCTTGTGAATCACATCCGTCATCGCGTTATATCCGCCCATGGGGTCGCGCGCGGTGATCAGACCGAATTTATGCATGAAAGACATCAGCTTGGGAATATTCTGACGGGCTTTCGCATCCCAAACCGAAGCAGTGTGACAGCCGGACTGATACGCACCGTCGACAATGGGTGAAATAACCTTGGCGGCCATCATCTCCAATTCCTGAGAAGTCATCAGGCCGGTCGTATCCTGTGACCCGACGATATTCACTTCCACCCGCGCATCGGATCCGGCATGTAAGACTTTTCCGGGAGGAATCCCGACCGCGTTTTGATTAAAGATTTTTTCCACTGCGGTGAGTCCCTGGCCTTCATGGGAAATTTCTTTGGAAGGGGCATACACCTGAGGAATATCGATGCCCAGAATTTTAGCGGCAATGGTCTGAAGCTTTTTACCGAAGACCACGGCATAGGAACCACCGGCTTTCATGAATTCGACCTTCTGAGGGGTCAATGAACTCGAAATATTAATCAACTCCTGGTCACCGTTGTAGAGTTTCTTTTCTTTGGTGTTAATGGTGAAGACCGTGCCCGTGGCTACGGAATAGGCTTCCTCCAGAACCGGATCTCCCGCTTCGTCGCGCAACGGATTTCCATCTGCATCCAATTTTCTCACCCAGTTCTTCAGGTCGATACCGATCCCGCCGGTTACGCCCACAGTGGTAAGGAAAATGGGAGAAATGCCATTTGTCCCCGCAATCACCGGCGCAATATTAATGAAAGGCACATAGGGACTCGCCTGTTTGCCGGTCCACAGCGCCACGTTGTTCACCCCTGACATTCGGGAAGATCCCACACCCATGGTCCCCTTTTCAGCCACCAACATTATTCTCTTGTCAGGATGCTCTTTTTGAAGTGCGACAAGTTCATCCTGGGTTTGGGGACTGATAAAACACTTTCCATGCAATTCACGGTCCGAACGGGAATGGGCGTCACTGCCCGGTGACAACAAATCCGTGGAAATATCCCCCACCCCGGCAATATAAGAAACGACTTTGATTTCTTCTTCAATGTCAGGAAGCTTGGTGAAAAATTCGGCCTGCGCGTAGCTCTCAAGAAGTTCCTTGGCGATGGCATGCCCCTCTTTATAAGCCTTTTCCAACCGGGCGGTATCCGCCTCATAAAGGAAAACCTGGGTTTTGAGGCAATCCGCTCCGCCGTGTTGTCGGATGGGCATTTTCTGGGATCAGAGCATACCTACCGAGCTATGGAACGCGATTACCATTACCCTAAATTGGCGGATCGCACTGCCCCTGAAACCTGGGAAGATGCGGGTGGGCTGGATATCTGGCAACGCGCGAAACAGCGTGCGCGAGAGATTTTGCACACACATCATCCCGTTTATCTGACTGCCGCGCAGGAGAAGGAAATTCGAGCGGCGTTCAGGATTCCTGACCTGGTCTGAAAGTGGTCTCTGTTGGCAAGATCACGCGTTGGTTGGAGAGGCAAACAATCGGTAACTTTCGCCAAGCCATGGATAAGCAAGCACCATGGGTGCTATCGTGTGAATGGACAGCAGACTCCGAAGGGCGGTTGTGACCGAACGTGCTGCTTCTCCGGCTAGGGGATCTGCCAAAAAAACGGAAATGGTGCGCGCAAAGGTCTGGCGTGGAAAGGGCAGCAATTTGATTTGCCCCCGAAACCTCTTGCTGCGACTGAACGTGGCCGGTGTGGTGATCGCCCAGCCATGGCCTTCGGCGACCAGCGCCATGATC
>CAKZLZ010000194.1 GCA_937127435.1 uncultured Verrucomicrobiota bacterium
CCCAGAGCTGCACTCCTTCGTCGTTTGCCCTGGGCTAAACGCGTTAGCCCCTCCGGGGCTGCTACATGGCCTTAAGTACGTACCATTCGGTCTGCCCCTTCCCTTGACGTATTATTTTTTGCGCACATACAGGCTGGTGAGCAGCAGGGTAATGATCAAACTTCCGACCCCGAATATTAAAGGGAATGCTTTCGTTTTTCCGGACATTTTTCCCGCTGGAGTCGGCGTGAGGGCAGGGGTTGGCGAGGCCTCCGGGTCTGGCGGAACCTCTTGGGTCGCGGTCGGCAATGGGGAGAGGCTGGCTGTGGGTTGGGGAAGATCGGTTGGGCTCGGCGTCGGCGTCGGAATCGGCAGAGGGGTCGGGGTTGCCGTGGGTTGGGGGGTGGGAGTGGGCTGGGGAGGAGGCTCTTCCGAAGCGGCTTCCGTTTCTGTTTCGGGTGGTTCCGGATTCTCCAGGGCTTCCGCCTTTTCTTCTGCAGTTTCTTCTGCAGTTTCTTCGGAGGCCTCTTCAGATGATTCAGGAGACGTTTCCGCTCCGGATTCGCTTGCTTCTTCTGTGGGCGATTTCAGCTCTTCACTGGCCTCTTCACTGGCCTTCTCGCTGTTGTCTTGCCCCGCGCTCTTTTCCCCGGCTTGTTCTTCAGGTTTTTCCTGGTTGTTCTTTTGTTCCGGGTTCGGTTCGCCCGCTTGCTCCCCGGTGCCGGGATCCTCTTCCGGGCTGGAGGCTTCCGACGGATTTTCGGTACCGGAAGAAGCTTCTTCACCCTTTTCTTTTTCTGACGGATCCGTTTGTTTTTGACCGGTCTGGCCTGCATCATCTGGAGAGGGGCTGTTTTGCGTTTGCTCACCGGTTTCGGTGCCTGAGGGAGCGGGTTCCTGAGAAGAGGGCTCGCCCGGGATCTCTGATGGATCTGGGGATTCCGATGGATCTGTTTGAGCGGTCTTTTCTCCTTCCGATGTGGAGGGAGGAGGTTGCCCTGATTCTTCGGGTGGTTTTTCAGTTTTTTTTGAAGGGGATTCGGGTGATTGTGGAGACCCGGCAACATCGCCCGTGGCATCTGTGCTGTCGATGCGGTCCACGGTGCTGGTCTCAAATTTTGCATCCATGCTGATCAGCTGCTCCCGTAATTTCTCGAGAGTGTTTTCCGCTTTTTCGGCTTCACTCTGCTTAAGATAGGGCCCGAAATAATAGGTGAGTCCTTCGTGTTGATACATCACGAACTCTCCCTGTACCTGTGGGGTCTGCCCTTCGGGAAGGGCTTTGGGAATCCATTGTCTGAACAGGGTTTCCCGATTCATGCGGCCGAGATCATGTACGGCATCGCCTTCAAATTGCCAGGTCTCTCCGAACACAAGGTGAAGAGAGAGGGTAAGAAGAAGAATAAATTTAGTCATGGGGAAACCATCTGCAAATAATTTGATCATAGAGGAGATCGACCTCTTCCGCAAATCCTCCGAGGATTTTTTGCACCGCTCCGGCACATTGACCGGGCAGGGTGGGTTTTAAAAAGATTTGGTGGGGGCCTTGATGAAAAATATAGCCGTCACCGGATGATTCATGGGGGCGGTGTAAGGGAAGGGCATCCATTTGATAGAAACTGAAATAGGCTTCCGCATCGCTATGGAGATGGGTGACCAGCCGTTTGAGGGTTTGTTTTCGTTCTGTTTTCGGCAAGACGTCCGCCACATGTTCGCAGATCAGAAGATGGCTGGGAAGGTAGCGGGCGGATTTTGGCGCTTCAGGCCAGGGTTGCAGGATGGTTTCAACTCTCCGGGCCCCGGCCTGATACAACAGTTCATCTCCGACGGGATCGGGGGAAACCCTGGCGCGCAACAGGGTGTTCCCTTTGATATTGCCGTGCCGGATAAGCCATTGGGTCAGGAGACCTGCTTGGGTTTTGTCTTCTGTGTCACTCAACCGGCTGGTGCCGGTAAAGCTGCTGTAGCTTCCTTCGCCAATCGCCTGTTCATTTTTCTCAAGTTCAGCAAGCAGTTCTTTCTCGTCGGGATCCCATGAATTATTTTCCCAAATAAAGATTTTGTTTTCAGGACTGGTGGCCTGCCATCTCTCCGGTGCAATGGATTGGAGCACCCATCCTGCCGCCAACATACGTTGTGATTTTTCCTTCATAGCTGAAATCTACCACGGCTTCCGGAAAAGAGGAAAAGAAAAAAGCCATCCCGGTCCGAAGACAGTGGGATGGCCATGAGGGAAGGGGAACCTTGTGCTTTAGAAGAACAGGGTGTCACCCGGTTTGATTTGATCCCCTTCCGCCAGACTGTCGGTGACAATTTCCGCGATGGCCAATTCATTTTCCACCCGGAGGATACTCAGTTTACCAACAAAATCTTTTCCGCGATGAACAAAGGCTTCAAAGTTCGGCTCAATTTCGGTTTCACCTTTTTCGATCACCACATATTCCCAGTCATTGTTCACAGCCAGGACCAGACCTTTTTTACCCCGTGCATTCTGGTTCTTCTGTTCTTTGCCTGCTTCACCGTCTTTGCAACGTTGATAATCGGCATTTGCGGTATCCCGTTCCTGAATGCGGGATTCAAGATCGATTTCAAAAGATGCCAGTTCATTGCTCAAATCCGTAATACGGTTGTTCTTGGTATCAATGTCCTGCGTATTCGCGGCTTTGGCATCTTCGTGTGAAGAAAGATCGTTTTTGGCAGTGGTTAACTCTGTTTCGGTCTGGGTGAGTTTGGCGGTTAATTCCTGTTCCTGTTTTTCCGCTGCGGCCAACTCGCGGCTTCGGGCTGCGAGATTGTTTTCTGTGCTCTCTAAAGTTGCCTTGGTGGCGGTGAGAACGCCATAGATCTGGATGAGGCGGCCTTGGCGGTTCCCTGCCTGCTTAGACAGGTTTTCACCTTCGGATTTTATGTTCTGCAGTTCGGCAAATGATGTAGGTTGATGGAGTTTGAAATCCAGGCCTTCAATTGCATTTTCTTCCCAGACAGGTTGTGCATTCCACTGCAGCAGGGCGGGGATTTTGGAAAGGGTTTTTTCCAGCTCCAACGTTTCTGCTTTGATGAGTTTGCGTTCTGAAAAATTCTGAACGCCCAGCCAAATGACGCAGGCACTCATTAACAGATTAAGGATGATAAAAGTTTTTAATGCTTTGCCCATAGTCGAGGTCTCCTGAATTCAGGTCTTAGGTATTTTCTTTAAAGGGGGGATTAGAAAAAGATGGTGTCACCGGCTTCAACAGTCAAACCGGGGGTGAGGGTTTCCGTTAAAATCTCAGCCAATGCGACGGTGCGATCCACCTTCATTACCCGGATTTTTCCTACAAACTGATCACCCCGATGAATGAATGCTTCCATAAACATGGGAAGAACATCGACTTCACCTTTGTCGATTACCACATAGTTCCAATCAGGTTCCACAGCTAAAATCGTCGCGGTCTTTCCGGGCCAGGGACCTTGAACACCGGCAGTGTTGCTGGCGGGTCTCAGACATGCGGCCAAAAGCTCACGGGCTTTGTCGCGCTCAACCGTGCGTAATTCCAACTCCGTTTTAACACTGGATATGAGGGTTTGTTGATCGGTGATCTCTTTATCCAGATTTTTGATCTGGTCCTGAAGCTTTTCATTTTCAGATGTGTGGCTGGCAATTTGCGTGTTGGTATCTTCCAGTGCTTTGGTGCTGTTGGATAAATTGGTTTCAAGGCTGGTTACGCGGGAACGTGCGTCACTGAGTTCCGTTTCCCGGGTTTTGAGTGTAGCTTCCGTCTCTTTTAAAACCCCTTCGGTCTGGGTGAGTTCTTCAAATTGTTCACTTAATTGAGTGACTCTTAACTCTGCAAGCTTTGTGAGTTCTTCCAATTGGGAAGTGAACGCACCAAACTCTTCCATGTTTTCGGGGTTGGGCAGTTGGAAATTCCCGGCTTTGGCTTCCTGTTCCCATTCATGTTTTTGTCCCCATTCCAATCGGGATGCGATTTCCTGCAGATGTTGACGATGAATAACTGCACGTGCTTTAACGATTTCTCTATCCCGGAATGTTTTGATTCCAAATGCAAGAACGCCTGCGCATAGCAGTAAGTTTAGAACGAGAAAAATTTTAACCATCGATTTCATACAAAGTTGCTCCTGTGATCACCTTAAATGGGTGTTCCTATATAAGACCCTCCAGAGAAGACTGTCAACAGCGTTCCTGCAAGATTTCTATCATTTTCATCTTCCTGATTTCGAGTGACATGCCGGCTTCGGCTCTTTATGCTGCGGTCATGAAAATTCTTTTGGTTTCCCCCCAACCTTTTTTCCGTGTGCGCGGTACGCCCATAAATATACGGAACGTGTTGAAAGCCCTCTCAAATGCCGGTCATGAGGTAGACCTGATTTGTTATCCTTTTGGAGAGGATTTGGAGCTGCCGGGACTAAGAATTTTGCGTTCTCCCGGTTTTCCCGGCATAAAGGATGTGAAGGTGGGACCTTCCCTCGCCAAGTTTCCCCTGGATGGTTTGATGGCTTTGCAAGTGACTGCGCGGCTGCTGTTTAAGAAATATGATGTGGTTCATGCAGTGGAGGAGGCGGTTTTTTTCTCTGCACCACTGGCCCGGCTGCGCGGTATTCCCACGGTGTATGACATGGATTCCCTGATTTCAGATCAGTTGGCTTATTCCGGTTTCGTGAAAATGAAATTTTTGCTGCGGCTGGTGGAAGCGATGGAAACCCGGACTTTGCGGAAATCTACGGCTGTGGTGACCGTTTGCAACGCATTGACCGATGCGGCCAAACGCCTTTGTCCGACCGCTCACATCGTGCAAATTGAGGACGCCCCCTTGGAAAAGGATTTTATTCCGGATCCGGAAGGCGCGGCCCGACTCCGCGATCAGATGAAACTCGGAGAGCGTCCTTGTATCGTATATACGGGAAACCTGGAGTCCTATCAGGGAATTCCGCTGCTGGTGGAGGCCATGGCCGAACTTCGGAAAAGCCGGCCGGATGCCGCGGCCGTGATTGTGGGTGGAGAGGAACGTCACCGTAAAGTTTTGGAAGCCCAAGCCGCCGTATTGGATCTGCAGGAGCACATATACTTTACGGGGGCGCTGCCCATGGCACAGATGCCTGCATGTATGACTTTGGCGGATGTCCTGATCAGCCCCCGGGTGAAAGGGGAGAATACCGCCCTGAAAATTTACGGCTACATGCAAACCGGAAAACCCATTGTGGCCACGGCCTTGCCGACCCACACCCAGCTTTTGGATGATCAAACGGCTTGGTTGTGTGAAAGTGATCCCCTTTCAATGTCGGAAGCGCTGACCTCCGCCCTCGCCGAGGACAGGGATGCCCGGGGGGAACAGGCCGCGGCTCTGATTGAAGAGCGATATGGACTGGACCGCTTTTTCCGTCAATTCCAAGAGCTGTATCAACAACTGGCGCGTTCCTGATTTGGGGAGAAGTTGCACATTTGCTTGTATGCATAGGCACTTGAAGGAGATTGCCTCATGGGGAAGCCGAAGGGTGGCTGAAAGTTTATAGGGTGGCTATATGATTGCTTAAAATGCTCTAGAGCAGGAGCTTTTCGGGATCGAAATTCCGGGCGGTGGCTCCCTGGCTGCCGCGGGCGATCGCTCAGGCAGGCACAATCCATTCGTATAATTTTGAAACACTGTCCTTTTCGATCCCGATTGCGACGCCGCGCCAGACCCAGACCCAGGCCCCGCGCCCGCTCCCAATTTCGATTCCTCTCCCGACCCCGATTCCTATTTCGATTGGAATGATCATAACCCACCTGAAGGGGCTGTTGATTTATTCAGAACTAAAATATTTTTACCGCTAATTGACGCTAATCTTCGCTAATATTAAATTTCAACGGTAAATTATTAGTGTGAAATTAGTGTAGATTAGTGCTTACCTGTTTTCTTTTGAATAAATCAACAGGCCCTGAACCCGGCATCATGTCGTACAGAGTCTAAACATCGTATATCGTCGATGTACGATAAATGGATTGGGTTCAGTTTCGTAGGCGGCGGATGGGGATCAAGATGAGGGTCAGGGGAGGATGAGAATGAGGGTCAGGGGAGGATGGGGATGCGGATGAAAGTGAGGGTCAGGGGAGGATGAGAATGAGGGTCAGGGGAGGATGAGGATGGGGGTCAGGGGAGGGGCACAAAAAAAGAGCCCCCGGATTGGGAGCTCTTATTTTATACTTTTCGTTTAGATTAGAAAGTATAGCTGAGTCCAGCTTTGCCGTAAGCATCAGCCGGACCGCTGAGGCCGCCGCCCACGCTGAGGTCAAGCTGCAAGCTTTCGGTCCATTCGTAGGTGAAACCAGCAGTTGCAATTACAGTGCTGCCTTCGCCTTCAAGAATGGCTTCGCGGTAAACAATTTCAGTTACCAGACCAAATTCTTCAGAGATGTTCCATACATAGGAGTTGGCTAAAAGGACTTGATCGTTCACATCGGGGTTTGCCACGTAGCTCACATCCAATACCCAGTCGATCCAGTCGTTAATGGTGGAACCATAGGAGAGACCGAAGGTAATGACGGTGCCGTCCTGGCCCAGTCCTTTATCCTCATCGCCGGTGGGGAGCGTAAATGAAACGTGAGGAATGAAGTAGGGGTATCCGAAGATGTCTTCATATGTGAGGAGCTGGAATTCAACTTCCACATCGCCAAACCCGTCATTTGAAATGCCGTTGGGGAACTCATAGTTTACATAGGGAATATCCAATTGTACGGCGAGGTTGTCCAAAATACCATAACGGACATAGGCCGTTGCACGTCCACTGTCGGGAGTAAATGTGCTGTCGGTGTCGGCTTCGGTGCCTTCGTAACTTGCGCCAATTTCGAACTGTTCCCAGTGGGGAAACCGGTTTTCTACGGTAAAGTTGGTTCTTTGGGAATCCGCATAAACTGCGCTAAAAAACATTCCTGAAAGCATGAGGGGCAAAAGCCGCTTAATTTGGGACATATCAATCTCCGATAGTTTGGTTAGTAAACAAGTTCCACTTTAGGCAGAAGAAATCGCACTTGCCAATAGAAAATTGTCGCGAATTCACCTTTTTGATCAAAGGATGCCTCTATGAACAGTTGGGGTATCAGCCATAGGTGTATCCCAAAACCGGATTTGAACGCAAACCCCATTGGGAATGTCCTGTCCATGCTTCACCTTGACTCACGCTCATCTTCCCTCTATATTCCCAAGACCCATTCCGATTTCTCCACTTGATTTTATTTGCGGAGAAATCGGTTGCTTGTTTGGAGGATACAATAGTGTCGTTCATTTCTACTGAATCAAGAGGCATTGTAAGAAGCTGTTGCCAAAATGATTTTAGTGGATATGACGGAGAAAATAAGTCAGTAAAAAGCATAAGTGGGCAGTTTCGGCAAAATAGCCAATTTTGATTTAACATTGTCCATCATTGCCTGAGCATCGCCGCTGTCTAGCGCTTCGTAATCATGGCGAGTAAAATAGTCTCGTCCGAATTTCTGCCAATGTTCTCGAACAATGTCAGATAGCGGCTGTTGACGCGCCACGATTAAGTTCAGCCAAAATAAAACCGCCCATAAACCGTCTTTTTCTCTTACGTGATTCGAACCGGTACCAAAGCTTTCTTCTCCGCAAAGGGTTATTTTCCCAGCATCAAGCAGGTTACCAAAAAATTTCCAGCCAGTCGGTGTT
>CAKZLZ010000195.1 GCA_937127435.1 uncultured Verrucomicrobiota bacterium
GAGAGTCGCCCATACAGGGCTCACAATCGTTAGAACCCATTGTTCCTGGCCCTCACGGACCAGGCTTTGGAGATGCGCGCTTTCAGCACTAAAAACCGTCCGTACAATGACAAATCACCGTCAAATATAAGAGAAACCGCTCTAGGCCGTAATCTCAATCAGGTCGGCCAGAATTTCTAGGCCTTCTTTCAGGATCATATCTTTATCCGGTTGGATTTCGGATTCATCCATTTCTTCATCCTCTTCGTCATCCGGATTTTCATCTGCGATCACCAACCCTTTGTCCTGGAGTTTGTCCAACTCCCGGTCTGCTTTCATCTGCTCGAGCCGGGTTTCAAAATTCAAGGAAACTTCCAGGCGCTGTACCCGTTCGGCCAAACGGTCGACTTTATCCTGATAGTAATGGAACTTCTCACTTTCTTCCAATCGTGCCTGGGAAAGCTCAATGAGCTTTTCATTGGTTTCACGAAGGTCTCCATAGGCAGGGAAACCGGAGATAGGAGCCACCCAGGACCAGGGCAACACGTTGGGGAGGTATTCCTCTCCCAGTTCCATCACATCGGTAGGGGTGCGGATGACCACATCCGGGCTCACACCTTTCAATTGGGTCGAACGTCCGTCCACCCGGTAGAATCCGGCAGTGGTCACTTTCAACGCGCCCATGCTCTCATCTTTCCGATCCAATGGCATCAGACTTTGCACCGTTCCCTTGCCGTGGGTTTTTGAATCCCCGACGATGACTGCGCGTCCATAATCCTGAAGGGCCGCCGCCAAAATTTCAGAAGCGGAGGCACTCAATTTGTTCACCAAAACCACCATGGGTTTATCAAAAAGAATATCATCATCCGGATCCATCATCACCGAAACCCGCTGACCTGATTTCACCTGGACCACCACCCCGCTTTCGAGAAACAAGCCGGTCATATCCACACAATCCCGCAGGCTGCCGCCACCGTTGTTGCGAAGATCAAGTACCAAACCGTCCACGCCCTCTTCATTGAGTCCTTCCAATAAACGTTTCACATCCGCAGCGGAACTGGTGGCCTCCTTGCCGCCATTAAAATCGGCATAAAAATCGGGAAGATTTATAATCCCGAGCTTATAAGACTTTTCACCTTTTTCTAAATCGTACACGATTGATTTTGCTTCTTTTTCCTCGAGCTTGATTTCATCGCGGACGATTTCAATAAGCCGGACCTGGGTTCCTGTGGCATCACTGGAGGGGATCACATGCAGAATGACCGTGGATCCAATCGGGCCGCGAATCAGGCGCACGGACTTATATAAAGGCCAATAGAGGATATCCACCGGCTCTTCCCCCTCCTGCTGAACCGCAATAATCTTATCACCGCTCTGCAGTCGGCCGTCCATATCCGCAGGTCCACCCTTCATCACTTTATTGATCTTGGCCGCACCTTCATCATAGGTCAGTTCCGCACCAATCCCGGTAAGAGACAAACGCATTTGAATATCAAAATCTTCTTCGCGCCGCGGGGACAAATAACTGGAGTGTGCATCATAGGCACTAGCCAAACTGCTCAGATACATGCCCAGAACATATTCAGAATCATGTCCGTTTAACACTTCGATAAATTGGGTATAACGCTTGCGAATCCGTTCTTCGGGACTGAGATCGATGTCCGACTTCACGTCCACTTCCACGTCCACTTCCGCTTCAATTTCGACCCCGTCCACGCCGGGAGTGTCTTCCACTTCCACTTCTACTTCTTCCAAGGCCTTGGCGGCTTTTTCCGCCGCCTCATCCTCGGCATCCATTTCCCGCATTTTTTGACTGACCAGTAGCCCGACATATTCATTTTTCACTTTTTTGCGCCACAGCTCATCCCATTCCTCTTGATTCGCGCTCCACGGGGCATCTTTCCTGCGCCATACGTAATCCTCTTCCGCCTCGAGGTCGAAGCCCTGTTCAAGCAACTTATCCACATATGCCACCCGGTTGGTGGCCCGCTCCTTCAACAATTCAAAAGTCTCGTAGGCAATGGAAACGTCCCCGTTTTCGAATTCCGCCTGCATATCCACGGCCTGTTTACGGAGGGCAACCACATCCTCAGCCATAAACAGAGAACGGTCATAATCCAAAGAACGCAGAAAATTATCCAAGGTGCGCCGCATCAGACTTTCAGACAGTGGCTGGTGGCTTAAATGACTCGCCGGCAGCGCATGGGTCACCAGCCGGGTTATTTGCGTGGCATTTGCCTGAAGTTCAATTTCCTCTGCAGAGAGGAAAACACCGGGAATCAACAAGCCGAATACGAGGAGAGAAAGGAAACGTTTCATATATTTTTCAGTTATTAGGATAGAATGATCTAAGACATTCTAAAATGACATAATGTTCAAGACTTCTTCGCACTTAAACCGAGAATTGCAACATTTGCAGGAATGAACTTGGCATTTCCTCCTTTTTTATACAGGGTCCCCTCTTCTCTAAATCAGGAGCCTTTTCAAATGATTCAGCTTAAAAACAATGCCAAAACCGCCTTATTAACCCCCACCAGCATGGGCCTCCGCCTCACCCCTGAAGATGGGCAACCTTTCCACACCGCCAACCGGGTGAACATGCAGGTCACCAGTGCGGAATCCAACGTGGTCAGCGTCGCGTCCCATCTCGGACTCCCGGTAAAGATTTTATCAAAATTTGTGGAAGGCAGCCCGGTTTCCCGGCTGATTTTAGACAATTTGGCCGCCCGTCATATCGATGTGGAAGGCCCCCACATTCCGCAGGGAGGTCCCTGGGGCTATCGCCATCAGTTCAATTTGGCCGACTCCGGATTCGGATCACGGGGTCCCCGGGTTCAAAACGACCGCGCGGGCGAAGTCGGACGCACCTTAAGTACCGAAGATTTTGACCTCGAACGCATCTTCGCCGAAGAAGGCGTCCAAGTGGTTCACCTCTCCGGCCTCATCGCGGCTCTTTCTCCGGAAACCGGAAAATTCTGTCTGGATATCGCCCGCATCGCCAAAAAGAACGGCAGCCTCATTTCCTTCGACCTCAATCACCGCGCCACCTTCTGGCAGGACCGGGAAGAAGAACTCCACGACATCTTCCATGAAATCGCTACCCTCACCGACATTCTGGTGGGCAATGAAGAAGATTTCCAACTCTGTTTAGGCGTCGAAGGCCCTGAAGCCGGAGGAGAAGATCTGGCAGCGAAAATCGATTCTTTCAAAGGCATGATCGCCAACGCCAAAGAAAAATTTCCGGACACCACCGTGTTTGCCACCACCCTGCGGGAAGTGGTTCATGCCAACCACCATCTCTGGGGCTGCATTGTCTCCTGTGGAGATGAATGGCAAATCGTCGAACCCCGCGACATCTACGTCCTCGACCGTATTGGCGGCGGCGACGGCTTTGTCGGCGGACTGCTCTACGGATTTCTGAAAGGGTGGAATGCGGAAAAATCCGCTCAGTTCGGCTGGGCCAGCGGCGCAATGGCAGCCACGCAACTGACCGATTACGGCCAGCCCGCGGACGAAGAACAGATCTGGAGCATCTGGAAGGGCAACGCCCGGGTACGGCGCTAAGATGATGATGCCACTGGCTTTTCAGTCTGACTGGGGCAATGGTGCGATTAAAGCCGCATTACTCGCCTGGTTGGTGGCCCAATTCATCAAATTCACGACCGAAATCGTTAAATCCAAAAAATTTGATTTCACCTACTTTGTCAGTACCGGAGGCATGCCCTCCGCCCATTCAGCCAGTGTTTGCGGCCTCGCCACCAAAATCGGGATCGACAACGGTTTTCACACCGCCACTTTCGCGATTGCATTGTGGTTTGCATTGATTGTGATGTTCGACGCCCAAAGCGTCCGCCGCGCCGCCGGCGAACAAGCCGCAATTCTGAATCAAATCGTCGAAGAAATGATGAAAGACCATCACATTTCCCAAACCAAACTCAAAGAACTCCTCGGCCACACCCGGGTCGAAGTGTTTGCGGGAATGTTGGTGGGAATTTGTGTGGGTTGTTTAGCCTAACTCAACCCATCTCTCCGGTCAAAGCCCCTGACGAAAACGAAGTAGCTTTCCTCATTTGCGATTTCGCTATTGTCAGGCAACACAAGGATTGATTTACTTCTCTCCGGAAGCCGAATTCATCCCTTCCCCAACTAATCACCCAGGAATACACTTATGAAACCGAATGCTGTCGTATGGTTTGAAATCTACGTGGAAGACATTGAACGCGCCAAAACTTTTTATGAAGCCGTTCTCAATGTGACCCTTGAAAAAATGGCACCCCCCACCGAAGAAATGGGATCGGAAATGGAAATGTGGACGTTCCCCTCGGATCAAGAAAATGCCATGAACAGCTACGGGGCATGTGGAATGCTGGTCAAAATGGAAGGATTCTCTGCCGGCAGTGGCGGCACCCTGGTTTATTTTTCCTGTGAAGATTGCGCAGTGGAAGCTTCCCGGGTGACCCAAAATGGCGGGGTACTCATACAGGAAAAAATGCAGATTGGGGACCACGGCTTCATCAGCCTCGCCCAGGACACCGAAGGCAATATGATTGGATTTCATTCTAAGTAACCCCTTGCATCCGCAGAAAAAAAAAGGACAAATCAATCCGCACGGGCAACTCAGCCATCCCCTTGACATCCCCCTTTCCCTGCACTATCTTGACAGCCAACGAATTCAGGAGACTTTTATGACCATTGATATTACCGAACGCGGCCAGCAAGAACTGGCAAAACTTGACCTGGGAGAAAACGGATTTCTCCGTATTAACGTGGTGCCCGGCGGATGCTCGGGCATGACTTACACCGCCGCTGTGGATACCGATTTCGGTGCCGACGACGTGGCAGTATTCGAAAACGGCCCCCTGCGGATTGTCACCGATGAAGGCAGTGCCATCTTTCTGGAAGGCCTCAAGATCGATTTCAGTGATGACCTGATCCGCTCCGGATTCCGTTTCACCAACCCCAACGCCAGCGGCTCCTGCGGTTGCGGTGCCAGCTTTGCAGGATAAAACGCTATGAGCCTCAAACCTATCGATCTCACCGGCGGAAAATCTGTCTATTGTTTTAATCAACACCAGATGGATCAAGCCCGCTCGATGCTTAACGAAGAGTCGGAAAGCGGAAAAAAAATCCGGGAAGCGGTTGCGCTACTCGAAAAAGACTACAGCCGCAATGAACAGGCGACCATCGCCTTTACCATTATTGAGCATCTGAACGAATCTTCAGAATTTTAAAGTCCTCTTCATAGGAATCCCCCATGCACACCCTCATCCGCCTTCTTCTTTTACTGACCGTGACCGGGGGATGCAGCTTCCTCCGGGCAGGTAACTTTTCCGCCCAGGTTCCCGCTGACAGCTTCCTGTATATTGAGAATCGCGATGTGCCGGGATACAATAAACGTGTTGCAGAAACGGATCTTTCCAAAAAACTGAAAGACATCGACTGGAAAACCATGGTGATTCAGTTCTACCACATCGGTTTGGCCAGTGACGAAGGATTGGGCATTGCGGATGAAGACCTCTTAAGTGACGAAGAAGTGCTCGAACTGTTGGGCACAATTGAAAGTCGCTGGCAAGACGTCGCGGAACACCTATCGGGAGATGTGGCCTTCTCCATGGGCAATTTTAAAGATGTGGTTTCCGTCTTCCGCTTTAATGAAAAAATCCGTGCGACCCTGGCCCTCACTTACGAGGAGGACTGGGACAGCGAAGAACTGACAGACGAACAACTGCAACAACAAGCCAAACGCCTCGAAGAGGAGGCCAAACTGGACATGCAGGAGCTCAACAGCATCCTCGGACAATTCAGATTCTGGATCGATGTCAAAGACAGCGCGGCACTTGAAACCAAACTTTTCACCTGGCTGGATGAAGTTTCCAAGTCTTTGAATGAAGATGAAGATATCGAAGATGCCTTGGAGGTTACCAAAACCCGGGAAGGCGAATTAAACCTTTACGCTTTTGGCGGGATGGACAAAAACCTGCCCGCCATGCACTGGGCCATCCAAAACAATGTTTGGGTGATTACCTTCAGCAAGGAATCGCTTCTGGAATCGCTCAACCTACTCAGTAACCCGCCCGCGGACTCTCTCGCCAACCGCCCTTCTTACCAGGAAGCGACCGAATTTGTAGGGGCCGCAGACGCTATCTTCTACTGGGATTTTGCGCCATTGGATCCATTGATCCGGGGTATCCTGGCCGAATTACCGGATGAAGAATCGGAACCCATTCCTTTTGTCGGCAAGCTTCCTACCGGAGAAGCCGTTCTCGACTGGCTTGAACTGGACGCCCTGCTTCCCTACGTCATCGGCAGCAAACTCGAGGCGGACGGCGTTCACTATCGTGGACGCAGCGGGTTCAGTCGCGAAACCGCCCTCTCCCGCATCGCGATCGATCCGAATGGGAGCAAAGCCGATATTCCCACCTTCGTTCACCGGAACTTCGGTCAGTTTTCCAGTTTCAACTGGAATCTGGGTGACGGCTGGAGCCGTCTGGAAAATGAACTTCTGGGCATCGCCCCGCAAGTGGCCGCCGGGATGGGGCTGGGACGCATGCTGGCATCCGGTCAGGTGGGATTCGATTTAAAGCTCCAATTTCTGGACCATCTCGACGGCAACATGCTGGTGGTACAATCCTTCTCACCCGAAGTCATCAAACAGATGCTGGAAGCCTCCAAAGGCGGAGATCCTGCTGAAATGATCAAAGTGCAAATGGAACATCCCACCGGCGGACAGAATTATTTATTCGGTATGGGAATGAAAAATGAAGCCGCGGTTCACGAAGCTTTTGACCGGCTCATGACCCGCTTCCACCCCGAAGGGATTCCGGAGCCCGTGTTGTTCGAAGAACAGGAACTCTACTATCCCGTTCCGGCGGATCTCCAGGGCGGATTGTTCAAAAACCTGGTCAGTTACACCTATCTTGACGGATATTTTCTGTTGGCAGTGGGTGACGATCAGCTTCTCAAAGAAGCGGTTCAGGCCAGCAAAAATCCTGCGCTTCAAACCAAAACTGATCCACAGTTTATCGCCCTGCAGGCAAAAATGATGGCAGAGCCCATGGGGCTCGAATACTCCAACGCCGCCCACCAGAAAAAGGCGATACAAATTATTCAGGCCTCTATGAGAGCCTTACAGACCGGGAATGACGATATCGAACTCCCCGATTTCACTTTCTTGGGTGAGTTGATTCATCAAACCATGGAAGTCTCCACCCAAAAGGGGCTCATCATGGAAATGGAAGGTATTGTAGAGTTCCCGCCGGCAAAATGAACACGCTCTGGGCCTGCGCGCATTTCTTCTGTGCTGCCTATATGTGCGGGATCATCTGGTTCGTCCAGATCGTGCACTACCCCATGTTGCACCATGCGGACGGCCCGGACGCAAAAGAAGGACACCGCGAATACACGAGGCGGATGGGCTGGGTGGTCATGCCGGTGATGCTCGCAGAACTTGCGCTGCAAATTCTTTGGGTTGTCCGGGAACCGGGTCTCCCCTCCTTCACCGGAGCGGCACTGTTATTCACGGTTTGGCTCAGCACCTTTGCCCTGCAAGTCCCCTGCCATCAAAAACTCCAAAATACTTTCGACCGGGACATCCAAAAAACATTGGTCCGCACAAATTGGATTCGTACCTTCGGCTGGACCGCCCGTGCGGTTTTGCTGGGATGGTTGTTTACTTCATTCTGATCTAAAACGTGAGCGGCTTGTCATTTTACGGATCAATTTGAGGCCCCTGCCCCCGCAACAAAATCCGCGACTTTATATTTCACAGCTTCCTCAGGCGTAAAGTAGAAAAACGAGTCAAAGGTTCGGGCCAAGCACTCTTCAGGAAGGTCTGCATATTGTCTCCAAAAGGAATCCAGACGCTCATTATAGATTTCCTCCTCACTTAAATCCAAGGCATGAAAACCCAGGATGGTATGAGGATAGACGATTCTGTCACCGGTCCCTGAGGTCAGAATCATTAAGCCGGAGGAATGAACTTCTCCCAGAGCATGAATATTTACCGGCGCCTCAATGGATTGGATCGTATCGATGACTGCAAATGCATCGGCAACCCACCCCCCTTCCGTTCGGAGGTACAGATCAATCGGCTCGGTGCCAGACAGTTTATTCAGGATAAGCAGTTGCGAAATGAGGGATTTCGAAAAATGCGCATTTACGTTACTCGTCACCACAATCATTCGCCGGGATAGATTCAGTGAATCCTTGCTCAATTCGTGACTGAACAACCCCGTATCCACAAGCGCATCGGTCAAGCTGTCGGCGTCGAATGCAGGCGCATCAGAGGTCCATGTACGAACCAGGCAGAGAGCTCCCCCCATCAGCGCCACGAAAAAAATACGGCTCCAAAATAGCTTCATGGCATCTCCCCCGGTTTTCACTCGCAGCGGCTCCGCAGCGACTCTTAGAGCAACAAGCCAATCAAGGCTTCGATAGAAAGTTTCCCGGTGCCGCCACCCGGGCGGGTATAATCCACAAAGGTTTGTTCGGCGACGCTGCGTCCCTCAATTTCTTTGCAGATTACGTAAAAATATCCGCTCACAATATCGGGAGCGACCACATCCACACGTAAAAATTCACCCACCATGGTCATGCTCACCACATCCTGCATCTCTATCAGGGAGCCTCCGCTGAACAAGCGACGGTTGAGCGCCACCGCAAACGCATCCATATCCGGGTTCATTCGCAAACTGATTTGTTGCGAATAGGGATCCTTCATGGCCAGCATCGCACTGGAAACATTTTTTCCCAACGCACTGAAGAAAACCTCCATGTCCATGCCCGGATTCTCGACGAAAGCGGTAAAAAATGATCGGGTCTGCGCGGCATCCGACGAAAACACTAAACTTGAACGCACCCGGGTGGTGCAGGCATTTTGGTCAAAAGTTATCGTTTCTTCAGGGGTATACGCACAACCGGTCCACAAACAGAGCATCAACAGGGGGAACAAAATAGTTTTCATGCTTGGGATTTAACAGGCCCCTTCCCATGGCGCAAGAATCTAAATCCCTCTGCCTCATAAAAGATCGGTACTTTCAGGTAAGGTTTACCGTTCCAAGGCGATTGGTAGGTATGAAAACAACATTTCTCCTGCTGATCCTGCCCTTGGGATATCTTTTACCTGTAAACGCCGGCGAAACGGTTAAGGTAAAAGATCACCGCTACCCTGTCCAAATTGAAGCACAGGACAGCACCTGGATGATACAGGGGACTGAGCATTTTAAATACAAAGCAATCTTTTCAGTGTTTACCGCCGCTCTTTATACCCGGAAAGAGGGCGAGGGACAAAAACTGCACTTCACCTATACCCGTGAACTCAAAGCCGATGATCTTCGGAAAAAAGCCATGGAAACCCTACAAAAGCAACATGACGAGCAGACCCTGGCACTTTACACAGCGCTCACAGAACAGATGCAGTCCGCATACGTAAATGTGAAGGAAGGCGACGCCTACATCGTCACCGTACACCCTGATAAAGGGACTTGGCTCCACTTTAACGACCGCGAAGTTTTTTATACCGAAAATGCGGCTTTCGGAAAATGGTATATGGGAATATGGTTGGGAGACCCGCCCGTAAATGCGTCGCTCAAAAAAGCACTTATGGAATCCACCCCCTTATGAAGAAAACCCTCCTCCACTTAGCCGAAACCGGAAAACTTCCGGATTTCCTCATTCGCATCGGGATCCGCAACTTGCTCAAAGCCCGCCTCAAAGCCCTCGCGGAAAAGCCCGAGAGCAGCGAAGAATTCCTCAACCGCCTCAGCCAGGCCCCCATCGCCGTGGATACCCAGGCGGCGAACGAACAGCACTACGAAGTGCCCACCCGTTTTTATATGCGCATCCTGGGCCCCCGCATGAAATACAGCTCCTGTATCTGGCCGGAAGGCGTTTCTTCACTCGCCGATGCGGAGTGCGCCATGTTGGATCTGACCTGTCAGCGCGCGGAAATATCGGGGAACATCGATATTCTCGAGTTGGGTTGCGGCTGGGGATCTCTCACCCTCTGGATGGCTGAACAGTATCCCAGCGCCCGCATTCTGGCGGTAAGCAACTCGGCCACCCAACGGGCCCATATCGAAACCCAGGCCATGGACCGCGGGTTGGACAATGTGGAAGTGCGCACCTGCGATGTGAATGAATTTGACCCGGGCAGACACTTTGACCGCATTGTATCCGTAGAAATGTTTGAGCACATGCGAAATCCCGGAAAGCTTCTCGACCGCGCAGCCGAATGGTTAAAACCTGACGGAAAAATATTTTTGCATGTTTTCACCCACGCAGGATCCCCATACCTGTTTGAAGACCACGGGGACCCCAACGACTGGATGTCAAAATATTTTTTCACCGGCGGCATGATGCCCTCTCCCGACCTCTTAACCCTTTCCAGTAAAAAGATTTCTCTGGAGAAAGACTGGATCGTGAAGGGAACCCATTACAGCCGTACCCTGGAAGCTTGGCTTCAACGTCAGGACGCCGCCCGGGACCGCCTCCTCCCCATCCTTGAAAAGGCATACGGACAGGATCAGGCGGAAATTTGGTTTCAACGTTGGCGTATTTTTTGGATGGCCAGCTCCGAGCTTTTCAAGTACAAGGATGGTGACTCATGGCCGGTGCACCATTACCGGTTTAATAAAATTACAACCTGACGATGACGAAACCTAAAATTGCAGTGGTCGGAGCCGGCGTTGCCGGACTTACTGCCGCTTGGAAACTTCAGCATGTTGCTGACGTTACCGTTTATGAAAAGAACGACTACATCGGCGGTCATACCCGGACATTAAAAATTCCGACTGGCCCGGATGAAGGTACGCCTATTGATACCGGATTCATTGTCATGAATCACCGGAACTATCCGCATTTCTCGGACTTACTCAGGGAGTGGCAGGTTTATCTGGAAGACAGCGACATGTCATTCAGTTACCATGAGGAAGTGGGAGGATACGAATACGCAGGTACAAATTTCAAAGGCATCTTCCCCTCCCTTAAATACCTGACAGACCGCGACCATTGGAAATTGTTACGTGAAATCCGCCGCTTTGGTGAGGTAGGCAGCCTTTCACTGGAACATCACAGTGGAATTAAACAAACCTTAGGGGATTTTTTAGAGAAACACAATTTCTCCGACCTTTTTCGTGACCGGTACCTCTATGCAATCGGCGCTGCAATTTGGTCCGCCCCTCCCAGCCGCCTCGCGAATTTTCCCGCGGAACCCTACCTTCATTTTTTTGCAAACCACGGTTTACTCACCCTGAAAGACCGTCCGCAGTGGCGTATCATTTCCGGGGGAAGCCAAAGCTATGTTCAGAACGCCTTGTCCAGACTGAAAGCGGAAGTACACACCGGACTAAGTCCGAAACAAATTTTCCGAACCCCGGAAGATGTGGTCCTTCACTTTTCCGATGACCGGAAGGAACATTATGATCAGGTGGTGATTGCTGCCCATGCGGATGAAGCCTTAAAACTTCTCGGCGATCCGGATGCGGAAGAGAAATGCTTTTTAGGTGCCTGGAACTATATGCCCAATGAAGTGATTCTCCACAGCTGGGAAGGCGTCATGCCCGAATCCAAAAACTGCTGGGCTTCCTGGAATTTTTCAAAAGAAGAAGGTTCAACGGAAACAGATCCGGTGAGCGTCTCCTATTGGATGAACCGTCTGCAAAACCTGAAAACCAAACGGAATTATTTTGTGACTTTGAATCGAAAAGGCGAGATTCCAATTAAGCATGTGATTAACAGCAAGATTTTACATCATCCCCTGTACGACCACAAAGCCCTTGCCACCCAACCCTACCTGCATGAGCGGAACGGCACCCGCAGAACCTGGTTGGTGGGAAGTTATTTCGGCTATGGATTTCACGAAGATGCGGTGCGCTCTGCGGTGGAAACCACACTCAGAATGAAGGCCGTTATCTAATGCACTCCCGGATTTTTTCGGGGAAAGTGGTCCATACACGACTGCACCCCGTTCGCCACGGTTTCAGCACCGGGCTGGGTTTTATGGAAATTGATCTATCCGAATTAAAACGGATTGATCAGGAAGTTTCAGGATTTGGAATCAACCGCTTTGCACCGGTGAGCTTTCGGGAGGGGCGTTACCTTTCACCCGGAGAGGATTCTTTAAATGAAAAGTTAAAGCCCTGGATTGAACAGCTGCAGCTACCGGAAGCACCTGCCAGGATCAGTCTGGTCACCAGCCCGGCCTGGTGGGGAAAAAGTTTTAATCCGGTGAGTTTTTATCTTCTGAGAGATGACCAAGAGAATCTGGCCGGCATGATTGCCGAAGTAAACAACACCTTCGGAGACCGTCATATTTACCCGGTGCACCTGGAAAAAAAAGACGGAATTCCCCAGGCGGAACAGCGCAAGGAATTTCATGTCTCCCCCTTTAATGACATGGAAGGCACTTACCAATTCACGGTCCGCGATGATGGAGATTCGCTTTATATCGGGGTAAACCTATACAAGGACGGGGAAAGATTTCTGGACGCCTGGATGGAGGGAACGGGAGAAACACTCAACAGCTCATCCCTGCGCCGG
Organism: uncultured Verrucomicrobiota bacterium; assembly: GCA_937127435.1. Lineage (GTDB taxonomy): Bacteria > Verrucomicrobiota > Kiritimatiellia > SS1-B-03-39 > UBA6053 > UBA6053. The sequence continues at coordinate 12,517 of CAKZLZ010000195.1, forward strand.
CACTATCTTCGCCATCCATTCCGCCCCTGGCTCACCCTGCCTAAAATTGCCTGGCAGGCCCTGTTCCTCCGGTATCAGCATAAACTCAAAGTGTTTAAACGTCCTGACCCGGAACATCCGCATTCACTGCTGAACCGTCATCATCCCCGCGTCTGAATACCGGAAGCATGAGCAGCAACAATGCGCTTAACCCCAGGAGCAATCCGTAAATCTGGGTAAGCCCCCGGTGTGCAATCGTAAGTGCGGTCGCGGTGTCTTCCGCAAAGCCCAGCAGCACCAGCACAAAGGTCATGGTCCCCTCGTAAGCGCCGAATCCCCCTAAACCGGAAACAGGGAGACTGGCCGCCAATTCTCCTGAAACCAAGGCGATAAAAGCTTTGGCCGGAGCTGCGCTGGAAATCGTGAACCCGAGGGGCATCAGCAATGCGAGCATCAACGCATACAGTGAAGAGTACTTGCAAACCCGGATGAGCAGGGAACTGCTTAATAATTTCCAGAAAAGTTTTTTCTCTTTCGCCAGAAGCAGGGACTCCCGAATGGAATCGGCAGTGGTACAAAGAAAAGCGGCCCACTTTTTGCCTTTGTCCGCCCAGGGCTGAAACAACCGGCTTCCCCATTTTAAAACCGGAACCATGGCCACAATCAACCCCAGTGAAACCAGCAATAAAAACACACCGCCTCCCACCAGGACCGGGGTGGAAAATCCCTGTTCACCTCCCATGGCCCAGGCGCCCAGAATCACCAGCGGCCCTAAAGCCAGGATGTCGAACAAAAAGGCCAGGGCAAAACTTGCGGTGGCGGCCCCCAGATCTATTCCCAACCGGGTGCGCACCAGAAAAATATAAACCAACTCCCCTGCTCTGGCCGGTAGCATATCCACACAAAGTCCACGCACCACCACCACCAAAAACAGAGCGAACCCAGGCGGGTTTTCACCGGATGCCCGTAATACCATCCCATATCGGAAGGTCCGGAGGATAAGCTGAAAAAGAGAAAAAAGCAGAAAAACGCCGACCCAACGGAAGTCAATTTCCTGAATCATGTTTACAATATCATCCCACGAAACCTTGGTGAACAAGGTCCGGAACACCACCACGGTGACCAGCAAACTGAAGCTGAAAAACAGGATGCGGCGCCAGGGAAAAGCAGATGGGGATGCAGACATCCGCGATCCTTAGCACAATCTACAGGCCTGAAACAAGTTGAAGATTCGAAGCCAAGGGTTAAAACCCGTATATGAACATATCTAAATCCCGTTTTCCGACCTTCCCGCTTTTACTGCTGATGCTTTCTTTTTGCATCAATGCCTGTACTGCGAAAAGCACTTCAGCAGATGCCAAACTCGAAGCGGGTATTCCGGCCGCACTCGGGACATCAAAGCTCGTTTTTGAATCCGCGCAAGGCATTCACCTGCAAACCCCGGGCAAAAAGCCTGAGCTTTTAGTGGATGGAGGGAAATGGCCCCGCTGGAGCCCGGATGGAAACACCGTCGCTTTTCTCAAAGGAAAAGATGTCTGCATCATCCATTTGCCTTCCAAAGAAATAAAAGTGCTGGCGAAAACGGAGACACCCAAGACTCTGGTGTTTTCCCATGACGGATCCGAAATCTGGTTTTCCGATGGCAAAGCCGTGCGTGCTGTTTCTGTGAATACCCTAAACAAACGGGTATTAGTTGAGGATGGGGAGTTTCTGGAAATTGACAGTGGCCCCGAAAGCAAAACACTGGTTGCGACCGTAAAGTCCTTTGGCTACAAAGTGAAAGTGTTTGATTTGGAGAACAATCAGAACCGGAGTTTAGGCAAAGGGTGCTCAGCCAGCCTTTCTCCCGACGGAAAGTACGCCACCAACAATCTGGACGGACATAAAGAACTGGCTATCGTAAAGGTATCGGACGGGGAGCGTGAAAAAACCCTGCCCGCACCCGAAGGCATGTTAACCGACAACCAATTTTGGTCCAACCATCCGGACTGGATCATGTCGATGGAAGAAGAAAGCGGGCACCTGCTCGCACACCGGTTTTCAGATGGAAAGGTATGGGAATTGTCTGATGTCTCCGGAGCCGATCGGCCGGATTTATGGGTGCCGTAACGGGCTTCTTCAGAAAACCTCTTGAGGAGTGGAGGTTTCAGATGTAGTATACCCACATGAGTCAAGCTACACATTTATATGAAACCATCGACGATCTTTGCAGTCTCCTGCCCGCATTTAAACAGGAGCTCATTCAGGATCCGCCAAGTAACTTAAAAGGCACGGTGGGGTTTGACGGGTTTGTAGACACTTTTATTCGTATGCGCCAACCGGCATCCATGGCCGAATTCGGACCCAAAGTTGCGGAAGCTTCCGGCATTGCCGCATCTTATTCGGTAAATCATGAAGGCGACAAGTTCGGTGGGAACGGGCCGCTTTTCATTACGGCTTTCAGCGATCTGTTTTCGAATCAGGCGGATCTCAGTTATATTGGCGGACTGGGAAATGGTGAAGTTGAACCCATCTTTGCCAAAGCACTTGCAGGGAAAGTTCAACGCATTTTCACCCTGGCTCCCTCTGCACACAGTGACTGTCTGGAGTTCACGGATGGCAAAGTGATGCTGGGAGATTTTGATGCTTGTGATGAAATCACTTTACAAAAAATGATAGAAGTCATGGGACAGGACGCCATCGACCAGGAACTCAATCAGGCTAAATTCATCTCAGCCGTCAACTGGGGAAAACTCCCGAATGTAGGCGAGATCTGGTCCTACCTGGCTTCACAATCCAAAGCGATCGGCCGTACTGCCAAGGAAGTTCTGTTCTTTATGGACCTTGCAGAATTTGAACACCGCTCTGAAGAGGATGTCCGGAAACTCATTGCCAGTCTGGGGGACATCACCGCACAATTCAACACCATCATGAGCTTCAATCTGAAAGAAGCCTGGCAGATGGGCGACCGCTTCGGCGGAAACTTCCGCGGCAAGAAAGATCCGGCGTCCGTTGCCGAACTCGCCTGTCTACTCCGCAATCATTTGGACGTAGACCGCATCATCATACACCCGAACGACGGTGCCGCCTGCGCAGATGCCAACAGCTGTGTGTTTGTTCCCGGCCCCTACTGTCAAAGTCCGCTGATTTCCACCGGTGCCGGTGATAACTTTGGCGCCGGCTGTGTGGCCGCAAGTTTGATGGGGCTGGATAACGCCGGCATGCTGTTGGCTGGCAACAGCACCAGCGGATACTTTGTACGCTCCGGGCGAACGCCGGGACTGAGGGACCTCGTGACCTTCGTCGAATCCTGGGCGGCCGGGTCTCTTCCTGAACGCTTGTAGAATTATTTTTAATATGCATGATTCCCATTCATGCACATTGAAAAAATCGTTATTGAAAACCGCCAGCCCCATCATGCGGGCCTACAGTCCCGTTACCCCATTGATCATGCGGATTGGATCTGGCACCCGGCCCTATCGGACCACGAACCCGCTTTTCTTTGCTTCCGCCTTTCGTTTGAAGTCAAAACCGGAGATCCGGAACTTGAGATTCACTTCTCTTGCGATCAATATGCGGAGTTGTCAATCGACGGCAGGCTTTTTGCCCGTGGCCCGGAGGCATCGGGTATCGAATCTTATTCCTTCTCCAGTTTTAGACTGAAGAATCTCTCCCCCGGCACACATCAGTTAAAAGTTTTTGCCTGGTGGCTGGGAACCGAAAAATCAGCGGCACCGCTTGCGCGGGAAACCTTGGGCCCCGGTTTCATCCTGGGAGCGGCCGGGGGATTTTCAGAACGAATGAACACCGGGTCCGGCCCCTGGGAAGTTGCGCATCTCAGCAGCCACCGGATTGATACTGCGCGCATGTATGAACCGTCTTTTGGCATCGGAGGCGGTTTACATCTGGATACCCGAAAATCCTCCTTTTCTTCCCCCGATTATCACCCTGCCCGTATCAGTGAACCGGCAATGGAAGTGAACCGCTGGGGAAACGCCAGTCGGCGATACAGTCTGCGGCCAGCCGCTCTACCCGAACAGCACCTGCGTCCATGTACTCCCGGCAGGGTTTGCGCAGTGGTGGATGATTTCATCAAATCAAATCTTCAGGAAGGTTCACTCACCCCCTTTTCCTCCGCCGACCTTCAACACCCGGACATTCCCGTCTGGCAATCGTTATGGCACTCAAAAACACCTCTCGAGATTCCCCCGAACCAGTGCGTCTCGGTTTTAATCGATCTTGAAGAGTATTTTTGCGCTTACCCGGAAATCACCTTCAGCGGCGGGGCGGATAGTGAACTGACCTGGGAATGGGCGGAGGCACTCCGGTTGCTGGACCCCGAAACCACGAACAACAACCTTTTGCCCGGGTACCAGAAAGGAAACCGGAATGAACTGATCGGTAAAGGGTTCCTGGGGATTTCAGATACATTTTTCTGCAACGGTGATGCACTGAGCGTACTACGGCCTCACTGGTGGCGGTCAGGCAGATACTGTCTGTTACGTGTCCGGACAGCTCACAGCCCTCTCATCTTGAATGGTCTTCAGATTCTGGAAACCCGATATCCCCTTGAGGTTACAGGTTCCTTCACCAGTGATCAGGATGCGACATTGGATCCTATCAAGCAGCTCTGTCTGCGGGGGTTGGAAATGTGCATGCATGAGACCTACATAGACTGTCCCCACTATGAGCAATTGATGTATGTCTTTGACACCCGCCTGCAAATTCTCTGCACCTTCGCCCTCAGTTCCGATACCAGACTGGCAAAGCGGGCAATCGAATTATTTGACCTTTCCCGGCGCCGTTTTGGCGGCCCCACCTGTTCAAGATTCCCCACCAGCGCCAACCAGTTCATTCCCCTTTTCAGTCTTTGCTGGACCTGGATGATACGCGATTACCTCTACTGGCAAGGAGAACCAGAGTGGCTCCGCAGATTCATCCCCGGTGCCCGTGCTGTACACGACTGGTTCGAACAGTTTGAAAACAGCGGGGGCTTCCTGGAGGCTCTGCCGGGCAGGATGTTTGGCGACTGCTCTCCGGATTGGCCTTGCGGGGCCCTGCCGGGTGCAGAAACGGGTGTATCCGCTGTTTTCAATTTAATTTATGTGCATAGCCTCAAAAGTATGGCGGATCTGGAACAACAAATCGGAGATCCTCTCCGGGTGCCGGCCCTGATGCAGAAAGCAGAACGAATCCAACAACAACTTCGTAAAAAGTTTTGGGATGCGGAGCGCGGTGTTTTTCTTGATGATGCCAGGGGTGCACTCAGCCAACATGCACAGATCTGGGCCATTCTTTCCGGAACCCTTACCGGTATGGAAGCCACCAATGCACTCAACCTTTCCCTTGAAGATCCGGCCTTCGCGAAGGTTAGTTACATGCAAAGCAGTCACCTCTTCGATGCACTGGTTGCGACCGGTCAGGGAGGACGCATTTTAACCGAACTCAGCCCCTGGTCGAAAATGGTGGCCATCGGGGCCCGGACCGGATTTGAACGGGAGGATCCTTCACGCTCAGACTGTCACGGCTGGTCAAGCCATCCGCTTTACCATTTCCAGGCAAGCCTTATGGGCATTCAACCCGCCGCTCCGGAGTTCAGCAAGGTGCGAATCGCACCCCAACCGGGCAGTCTAACCCGGGCAACCGCAATCCTCCCCCATCCTCAAGGGGAAATAACAGTAAACCTGAGTATCAATAACACCCTGTGTGAGGCAGCCATCAAGTTGCCCGGCACCTGCACAGGGATTTTCCACTGGCAGGGCACAGACTACCCCTTATCGTCAGGGCTGTCCACGATTCAGGCGTAACGCAGGCATTGCTGCCTGCGGGAACACAGGCTTTCAGCCTGTTACTTTTCTCCATTTTTTCCGGAAGATTCTACCTCCTCCACTTTCGGGAAGTATGAACACTTCCCACATCTATAAAACCCATCGAAATCTTCCACACTGGACCCAATCCGGCGCCATCTACTGGATCACCTTCCGTCTCGTGGATTCCATTCCCAAAAGCAAAATGGTTCATTGGCGCCGTGAACGCGATGCGTGGATACGCCTCCATCCTCAGCCTTGGACTACAAAAACCGCACGGGAGTACCAAATCAACTTTGGAGACCGTTATGAGGACTGGCTGGATGCGGGATACGGATCCTGTGTCCTTAGAAGAAAAGATTGCCGTGAGATTGTGGAAAACTGCCTTTTCCGTTTCCATGAGCAACGGTTGAGCCTTCACCACGCAGTGATCATGCCCAATCATGTTCATGCATTATTGGAACCCCTGGAAAAGTACCGTTTATCTAAACTCATGCAGGGCATCAAAGGGGCGAGTTCCAGAGAGATCAACCGTTTCCTGGGAAAAAGCGGGAAATTCTGGATGCCGGAATCCTATGATCACATCGTAAGGAATGAGACTGAATACCTGCACTACCTGAAATATATTGAAGGGAATCCGGTTAAAGCCCGTCTGCAGCAGGGAGAGTATTGGCTCATGTAACGCAGGCTTTCCTGCCTGCGGGAATTCAGGCATTCCTGCCTGAAGGGTCCGAGGCTTTCAGTCTTCTTTAAAAAACAGGCTGAAAGCCTGTGTTCCCGCAGGCAGAATGCCTGCGTTACACCGCCACCAAATTCACCAAGCGTCCGGGCACCGCAATCTCTTTCACCAACCGCTTGCCTTCAATCGCAGACGCAACTTCAGGTAACTCTTTTGCCAAAGCGATCAACTCATCAGGCGTAGCAGCAGGCGAAACATTCATCCGCGCAATCGGTTTGCCTTTGATCTGCACCAGGATTTCCACTTCGTCTTCCACCAGCGCCGCTTCGTCATAGCCGGGCCACTCGGTGTAAGAAATCGATGCGGTTTTACCCAGTTTCGCCCAGAGTTCTTCTGCCAAATGCGGGGCAAAGGGATTCAATACCAGTACAAAGGCTTCGGCCGCTTCTTTGGGGAGCGCAGACCATTTACCGGCCGCATTCACAAACTCCATCATGGCGGCAATCGCAGTGTTAAAGCGCAAACCGTCGATATCTTCCGTGACTTTCTTGATGAGTCCATGCAACAGCCGCGCCTGCTCTTTGTCACAAGTCTCATCGGTCAACGGAATTTCAAACATCCGCCAGACTTTGTTCAGGAATCGGAAGACGCCCTCCACCCCTTTCATCGACCAGGGTTTCACTTGTTCCAGAGGCCCCATAAACATTTCGTACAAACGAAGGGAGTCGGCACCGTACTGTTTGACCACATCGTCAGGATTAATCACGTTTCCGCGGCTCTTCGACATCTTGTTGGCTTTGGCCTTCAGTTTCACAGACGCATCTTTGCTCCACACAAAGCTGCTTCCTTTTTTGATGGCTTCAGCTTCCGGCACCCGCTCTCCATCTTTGGTGTACTCCATTTCGCCCAGGATCATCCCCTGGTTCACCAGACGGTGGAAAGGTTCGGGATGGCTGACCACTCCGCAATCAAACAGGACTTTGTGCCAGAAACGGGCGTAGAGCAAATGCAACACCGCATGTTCCGCTCCGCCTACATACAAATCAACCGGCATCCAGTATTTTTCTTTTTCAGGATCCACCAAGGCTTCAGAGTTGTCGGGATCGATATAACGCAGAAAATACCAGCAACTTCCCGCCCACTGCGGCATGGTGTTGCATTCGCGACGCGCGGGTTTTCCGGTTTCAGGATCGGTGGTGTTCACCCACTCCTGATTGCGGGCAAAAGGAGGATCTCCATCCGGACTGGGTTTGTATTCATCCACTACCGGCGGCATCAGCGGCAACAGGCCTTCAGAGACCGGCACCACTTTCCCGTCCACATGCATCAAGGGAAAGGGTTCCCCCCAGTAACGCTGACGGCTAAACAACCAGTCGCGAAGTTTGTAATTCACTTTCCCGGCCCCGAGTCCCTTCTCTTCCAACCAAGCGGTAATGGCCGCTTTGGATTCCGTGACCTCCATGCCGTCGAGAGAGATTTCATCGTTGGCGGAATTCACCAGCACTCCGTTTCCGGTAAAAGCTTCCTCGGCAATATTGCCACCGGAAATCACTTCCACAATCGGCAGTTCAAAAGTTTGGGCAAATTCATAATCCCGGTCGTCGTGCGCGGGCACCGCCATAATCGCTCCGGTTCCGTAAGAAATCAGCACGTAATCCGAGGTCCAAATCGGAATTTTCTGACCGTTAACCGGATTGACTGCGTAGCTGCCGGTGAACACCCCGCTTTTGCCTTTGGCCAATTCGGTTCGTTCCAAATCTGATTTGTTGGCCGCAGTCGTTTTATAAGCATCCACTTCCGCCCGGGTCTCGTCGGTCACCAGTTGATCCAGCAAAGGATGCTCGGGAGCCACCACCATGTAGGTCGCGCCAAACAAGGTATCCGGACGGGTGGTGTATACCCGCAGGGCCGCATTTTGTCCATCGACCTTAAAATCGACTTCCGCCCCTTCGGATTTTCCAATCCAGTTGCGTTGCATTTCTTTGATGCTCTCCGGCCAGTCGACCAATTCCAAATCGTCGATCAGACGTTCCGCATAGGCGGTAATCTTCAACATCCATTGACGCATGGGTTTGCGGATCACCGGATGGTCGCCGCGCTCGGATTTACCGTTGATCACCTCTTCGTTAGACAAAACAGTTCCCAATTCGGGGCACCAGTTGACCGGCGCTTCCGCTTCATAGGCCAAGTCTTTTTCAAACAGTTTCAGAAAAATCCATTGCGTCCATTTGTAATAATCCGGATCAGTAGTGGAGACTTCCCGTTTCCAGTCATACGAAAATCCCAAAGACTGCAACTGTTCACGGAAACGGTCGATATTCTTTTTCGTGGTTTCCGCCGGATGGGTTCCGGTTTGCAGGGCGTACTGCTCTGCGGGCAAACCAAACGCATCCCAACCCATGGGGTGCAGAACATTAAACCCTTTCATCCGCTTGTAACGGGCCAAAATATCGGTGGCGGTGTATCCTTCAGGATGCCCCACATGCAAGCCGGCCCCGGAAGGATAAGGGAACATATCCAGCACGTAGTACTTCGGTTTCGAGGTATCAATCTCCTCCGGCGTGCGGAAAGTTTGTTCAGTTTCCCAGTGACGCTGCCACTTGGGTTCAATTTCAGAAAAAGGATAATGGGACATATAAGCACCTGTAAGGTTAAAAGCGGGCTTCTCCTTGTGCTTTATATTCGGAAAAATCAAGAAGTTCATAAAGGAAGGAGTTCCGGACATCAAATATTGATTGCGAAAGCATGAAATCCTGTCTAATCTGTGCCATATGAAAACGTCCACTTTTGTTCCCCTACTCCTCGTCTTGGGTTTAAGCGCCTGCCGAACCACCCCTCCTTCGAACCAAGTCACCCAGGTGGCAACCATCGACGGGCTTTTGGCCGGAGTGTACGATGGGGAGGTCAGCTTGGCCGAAATCAGAAAAACCGGAAACTTCGGATTGGGCACCTATCAGTCTTTAGACGGAGAAATGGTGCTTTTGGACGGCACATTTTATCAAATCAAAGGTGACGGGAGCGTACACCGGCCCCCGCCGGAAATGCTGAGCCCCTTTGCCGCAGTCGTGGATTTTCAACCCACGCTATATGCGGAACTGGAGGAAATGGATTTGGCCGAACTGAAAACCCGTCTGGATGAACTGGTGCCCAACCAAAACCAATTTGCAGCCTTTTCCATCCATGGAAATTTCGCTTCAATTCGGACCCGCAGTGTCGCGGCACAAAAAAAGCCTTATCCGACCCTGGCGGAAGTCGTGGAAATCCAGTCTGTTTTTGATTTAGAAAACGTATCCGGCACCTTGGTAGGTCTCCGCTGCCCTCCTTTTGTCAAAGGATTGAATGTACCGGGATATCACTTTCATTTTATAACCGAAGAAAAAGATGCAGGCGGACATGTGTTGGCATTTGAAATGATCAGTGGACAGCTTTCTGCGGACACCGTGAATGAAGAGTTTATGGTCATGCTCCCCAAAAACACGATGCATTCTGATGATGTGAATTTGTCCCACGACCGCAGCAAGGTTTTGGAAGTGATCGAACAGTAATTCCCTGCCCCTCCTGTACCATAAAGAATCAGTCCTCATTTCCGGGTGCCCGGGAAAGCGGATTGCGTGTACGGCCCGATTACATCCTCCCAAAACTTCGAATAAAATTTACGTACAATTCGTAAATAATATTTCACCCTTTACGGAGACCTGCTAAACGTACCCCCATGCCTGCCTCGCCCCGTATCCAGATTCCCCGCCACACCGCCTGGGTGATGGTGTGGAATTATGCCAAAAGCCGGGTGCAGGAACAGCTGAAATCCGTTTCGTTTATTCTACTGTATCTGGTCTGTTTCCAAATACTAATTCTCGGATCCACCCCGACCCACGCCTTACGCATCTCCGGGGGTATTGCCATGGTGGTGATGGGATTGGCCTTTTTCCTTGAGGGGTTGATCCTGGGGTTAATGCCGGTGGGGGAACGTGTTGGGGTACAACTGCCGCGAAAATGTGGCATTTTTGTGATCGTGATTTTCGGCTTACTGCTGGGAATCGGCTCTACTTTTGCCGAACCCGCCATGGCCTCATTACGGGCCGCGGGAAGTACGGTAACAGCCTGGGGCTCTCCCCTCTTGTATTCCATGTTGAATCAAAATTCGCTGGCTCTGGTGGGTTCGGTGGCCGGGGGCGTCGGCATGGCGGTGGCATTCGGGATGGTTCGTTTTTTCTACGGCCTCTCCATTAAGCCCTTTTTATTCATACTCATTCCTCTATTACTTGGCTTGTCAAGCTACTGTGCGATGGATGACAATTTGCAAGCCATTTTAGGATTGGCCTGGGATGCGGGTGCGGTCACCACCGGTGCGGTCACCGTTCCTCTGGTATTGGCATTGGGCATCGGGGTCTCCCGCGCATCGGGAAAACAGGAAGATGCGGCCGGTGGCTTCGGCATCATCATGCTGGCTTCCGCTTTCCCCGTACTCGCGGTTTTAATTCTGGGTCTCTGTTTAAATGCAGGGATGCCGTCTCCCGCATCCGGAAACATTTTTTTTAATTCAGAGAATATTGAGCAAGCCCGTCCCCTGTTCGAAAATGAATCCGCAATGTATCAACACACCCTGCGTATGGCCGGCGAGGAAGCCCGTGCCTGGTTTCCCGGCAAATCCCTGGGGCCACTCATCGCAGATGCACAGGATACCCTCCGCCCGATTCCTGAAGTCTTAAAACAGGAAAGCATGCTGGCCCTCAGGGCCGTACTGCCACTCACCGCACTTTTGTTGGCCGTCCTTTGGCTGCTGCGGGACCGTCTACGGCACATGGACGAAGTGGTGCTGGGTATCGGCCTCGCGATTGTGGGCATGGCCCTGCTCACCGCGGGGATCCGCACCGGCCTGGCTCCCCTGGGCGGTCAGGTAGGACGCCCCCTCCCCCGGGTCTTCCGCAGTGTCGCCAAAGAGGAGGGGCGGGTGACCCTTCAACCTTTCCTCCTTGAGGAAGTCAACACGACGTATTCCACCGACGGCAGCTCATCACAATTTTTCTACCTCAAGGATAAAAAAGGACATCCGCAAGCCGAAACCTTTGCCCCCGAACGCTACAACGCAGAGGAGGCAAGCTATGAACATATTCTGGAAAGCAAACCGCTTTTTGGGCCTGAACTCACCATTGCAGGCATTGGTTTGGTCTTCCTGTTCGCCTTCGGACTGGGCTATGGTTCCACCTTGGCCGAGCCGGCCTTAAGCGCTCTCGGACGGACGGTCGAAGAAATAAGCGTGGGCACTATACGTAGCAATAGCGTGGTACGCGCTGTATCTTTGGGTGTTGGTTTGGGACTCATGGTTGGCGTGGCCCGGCTGCTCTACGACATCCCAACCATTTGGCTCCTGCTTCCTCCCTATCTGATTCTGCTACCCCTGACCTATTTCAGTGAAGAGGATTTTGCCGGAATCGCCTGGGATTGCGGTGGCGTCACCACCGGCGGCATAACAGTTCCTCTGGTATTGGCCATGGGGCTGGGAATTGGCGAAGAACTAAACGTATCAGATGGTTTTGGTGTGTTGGCCATGGCTTCGGCTTATCCCATCGTCACCGTACAGATTTACGGTTTGGTGGTGCGGTCACGCCAGAAAAAACGTATTCGGGAAGCGGATTTGGAGGATGAGGATGAGTGACGAATTTCCAATTTCAAAAGAAGTAACCCGCATCACCTGCGCGGTACACCCCCATCTGGGCCCCCAAGTCGCTGAATGCCTGATCACCCTCGGTTCACATACCGTACTGGTCGAAAACGCCCGTGCAGTCCGCCAACGCATCCGCCCCCGGGCCTGGGGTTTGCCCGGACAACAGGTTGAACTCGAAAACAGTGCCATGGAACTTTTCCGCACCACGGTTCCCCGGGAGTCGGCCTTACAGGTCATCGAGACACTCAACCAGACCCTTGAACTTCAAACCCCCGGCCGCGGTTCAGTTTACGCTCAGGACATCACCGAATACAGCCAACTCAATCCTCCGGAAATCAAAGAAACCTCTTTTCAAAACACCACCGCATTCCACGGCTACACTCTGATCAATGGTATCCTCTCCAAAGCCGGAGGGGGCGAACGTCTCACCGAAAGCGCCCTGCGCCTGGGGGCCTGCGTACCCATTGTCACCCGGGGATTCGGCACCGGGCTCCGCGACCAACTCGGACTCCTCCGCATCACCATCCCTCCCGAAAAAGAATTGGTACAACTCATGGTCCCCGCCCACGATGCGGCCGGCATTCAACGCCTGCTTATCGAAAATGCCCGGATGGACCGCTCCGGTGGCGGCTTTCTCTATCAAACCCCCATCTCCGCCGGCATCGTCGATCCGCTGTTGCGGATAGGTCAACAGGAACATGCCGCCAGCATGGAACAACTCATTGCCGCCATGGACGAAATGAAACACGGCACCGGCTGGAGGAAACGATTTGCGGATCTTGAAGATCAAAAACGGGATTCCCGTTTTATCACCAGCCGGAAATATACTGAAATCACCTTGGTTTGTTCCGAAGGAAAAGCGAACGACTTCGTCCTCGCCGCCATGGAGGCCGGCGCCGGTGGCGCGACCACCGAGCGCGTCCGCTGTCTCAGTGCCAGTGATCTGGAAGGAGGAATCGGCGCCAGAGAACGCGGGATCATCTGTGTACCCAAGGCGATTTGCGATTCCGTCGTTCAAGTGCTCCGCGACATGTCCGTTGTCCTCGAAGACCCCCTCTGCCGTATTCAGGTACTCGAATCCAGCTCCGTCTTCTTTCACCAGCGGTAACACAGACACTCCGGGTCTGTGATCCGTAACGGCCAAGCCACTACGGCACAGCACTCGTCATGGTTTGTTACCCGTGGATGCGCGCGGCATCCAGTTCGCGGTCGCGGATGCGGCGGAGAAGATCCTCTTTAAACTCGGCAAAAGGAACGGTGTTTTGTTCTTCTGAACCATAGCGGCGAACGGTGACAGATTGCGTTTCCACTTCCTTTTCACCAATCACAATGACATGCGGAATTTTGGCTTTGATCGCATTGCGGATTTTCTTGCCCATGGAATCCTGGGCACTGTTCATTTCAGCCCGAACCAAATTTTCACGTAATTCAGAAATCAACTTTTCAGCATAGTCATTAAAGGCATCATTTACGGTGATGACCTGCACCTGCAGCGGTGACAACCAAGTCGGGAAGGCGCCGGCAAAATGTTCGATCAGGAAGGCCACAAAACGTTCATGGGTCCCGGCGGGTGCACGGTGAATCACGTAGGGATACTGTTCTTCGTTGTTGGAATCCGTGTAGGTAATGCTCATGCGTTCCGGCACTGCAAAATCCAATTGGTTGGTGGATGCGGTTTCTTCACGACCGGTGACAGACTTAAACTGGAAGTCAATTTTGGGTCCGTAGAAGGCCGCTTCCCCTTTTACTTCAATAAAAGGCAATCCGGATTTTTCCATGGCGCTACGCACCAATTTCTGGGTACGCTCCCAGGCTTCGGGATTGTCCACATATTTTTGTTTTCCTTTCGGATCTTCGGGATCCCAAGTCGAGAGGCGCATGTGATAGTTTTTAATGCCGAGTTTGTTATACAAGGTCTCGTGCATCTTCATCACTTTGAGGAATTCCTCTTCAATCTGCTCTTCGGTACAATAGATATGCGCATCGTTCATGCACATGCCGCGTACCCGCAGGAGGCCTGAAAGCGAGCCGGATTCTTCGTAGCGGTGACACATCCCGTATTCTGCAAGCCGGATAGGCAAGTCACGGTAGCTGTGTTTCTCTGCACCGAAAATCAAATGATGATGCGGGCAATTCATCGGTTTGATGACATACTCTTCCACCACTTCCCCGCCCTCCCGGGTGGTTTCTTTGAACTCCATAAAGGGGAACATGCCCTCTTTATAATACGGAAGGTGTCCGGTGGTGTGATACAACTTGGTCTTGGCCAGAATCGGAGTGGCAACCCGTTTGTACCCGTCGCGGAACTCCAGTTCCTTCATATAGGCTTCCAACTGATCCCTGACCACGGTTCCGTTGGGCATCCACAGGGGCAACCCTTTGCCGACCTGGTCATCAATGCGGAACAAGGACAGTTCCTTCCCCAGTTTTTTATGGTCGCGGCGCAACGCTTCTTCGTGTGCCTGAATCGCCTGCTTCAACTCTTCTTTCGAAGGATACGCCCAGGCATAGATCCGGGTCATCATCACATTGTCGCTGTTTCCACGCCAGTACGCACCCGCCAGAGAACGGATCTTGAATCCGTCACCGGGAATGGCTTTGGTCGAAGGAACATGCGGACCTTCACACATATCGAGGAAAGGTCCGTTGCGGTAGAAGCGTAAGGAATCAATTCCTTTGGTATCGAAGAGTTCCTGGGCATATTCTTTTTTATAAGGTTCGCCCATATCATCCAAACGCGCCATGGCATCGTCATAGGGCAGATTTTCTTCTTCGAAAGCCTGGTCCTGGTTAATGATTTTGCGCATGCGCTTCTCCAGCTCTTTAAAGTCTTTTTCGACCAAAGGCTCGGAGAGGATGAAGTCATAATAGAATCCATTGTCAATCGGCGGGCCGAAACCCAAGCGTGAATCAGGACGCATTTCCAGTACGGCCTGGGCCATCACATGGGCCAGACTGTGCCGGATTTTATAAAGGTCATCTTTCACAACGGTTGCGTCCTGCATTTTCAATATATCCTATTATTTCTTCTTAGAGCCGGGGCTGAGCAACATGCTCAAATTTTTACCCGCGAGTTTGGGAGGCTGTTCTGCAAAAGCAATATCTGCAAGCTCTTCCTGAATGCGGGCATAAAGTTCAAAACCAATTTCGGTATGCGTATTTTCACGCCCCCGAAACCACAGGGTGCATTTCACCCGGTTTCCATCTTCCAAAAAGTCACGGGCATGCCGCATTTTGGTCGCGTAATCGTGCTCTTCCACATTGGCGTGAAATTTCACTTCTTTCACTTTGACCACGGACTGCTTCTTTTTGGCGTCTTTTTTACGTTTGTCTATTTCGTACTTGTGCTTGCCGTAATCCATGATTCGACATACCGGAGGTTCGGCATTGGGGGAAATCTCCACCAAATCCAACCCGTATTCTGTTGCCTTTTGCAGGGCATCGCGGGTGTCCACGACCCCGCCGTTTTCGCCGTTAGGTCCAATGAGCCGCACTTCGCGGGCACGGATGTATCGATTGTAACGAATATCGGGTTCCCGAGTTCGGTTAAAACGATTGTTACGACGGTTGTTCATTTTGCTGGCAATAATAAGCTCCTAAGTGAGGTTACAGGTACGAAAAAAGCCGCTGGAAACTGAAAAACTTTTGCTTTCAAAATCCGGCGGCATCAAGAATGGGGTCGGAATGAAGCTCATGCTGAAATACAAATCGTGGCAGCGGTGATCCCGGTAAGGGCCCGTTTATACAATTTGGAAATATGCTCGGTCAACTTCATCTGTTTTGCTTATCCGCACCGACTACAGTCGGATAAGTTGGTGGGCGATACTGGATTCGAACCAGCGACCTCATGCATGTCAAGCATGCGCTCTAACCAACTGAGCTAATCGCCCGCCTTGATTGGGGTACTTAGCGGGTTATTCGTCCAAGGCAAGGCAAAATGTACGGAACTGTTCGATAAGCACCGGCTTTTTTTACAGTCGGGTCACGGGATCTCTCCTTATAAGATAAGATCCAAATTAACCCCGGTTGCCACAAAGCCCCCCCCTCAGGTAAAGTTCCACATGTGAGCCGGAAGGACCCGGCTGGACGGATCCAGCTTCACCCCTTCTTTTTCCAAAAGCCGGATTTTTCTTTTGACTTCAGGTCCGGAGGATTGCCCGAAAAATCCACCCAGGCTACGATCGGATTTCACCACCCGGTGGCAGGGAACCTGGGGAGCAAAAGGATTCACCCGCAAGGCCTGCCCCACCGCCTGCGCCGATCCGCAACCGACGGACTTGGCCAACGAACCGTAGGTACTGACTTTGCCTTCGGGAATCCGGCTGCAGGCCGCATACACTTTTTGCTGAAAGGCGGTGGGAGTCACTTCGGTTTCTTGATTCATGATCATTTGATTCTATAGTAAGATAGACACAAATTCAACCATAGCGATCCAATGAACAAAATCATCCTCCTCTTTACTTCCACCTTATGCATGGCTTCAACTGTATTTGCAGGGAAAACCTTCGAATACAAAATCAATGAACAGTCCTACGAAGGATATTATACCGCCCCTGCCCCCGGCGCGCCTTTGATCATTCTGCTGCATGATTGGAATGGGTTAACCGATTATGAAATCAAACGCGCAGACATGCTTTCCGAATTGGGATATGCGGTTTTTGCAGCCGATCTATTTGGCAAAGGCATCCGCCCCACCGAAGTCAAAGACAAACGGGAACATACCGGGGAACTCTACCAAAACCGGAAAAAACTCCGTTCCCTGCTGGAGGGCGCACTGATGGCCGGGGCTTTTAATGGGGCGGATACGGAAAACGTCGTGGTCATGGGGTATTGTTTTGGGGGCGCCGCCGCTCTGGAATATGCCCGCGCCGGATTTAACGCCAAAGGGATCGCCACTTTTCACGGCGGATTGGGGACACCGGAAGGCCAAAACTATGAAGAAACCAAAGCAAAACTCATTATTTTCCACGGAAGCGCGGATTCCCATATCACATTGGACGATTTAGCAGGGCTTGGGAAAGAACTGGAAAGCGCAAAAATTGCCCATGAACTCGTAAGTTACGGGGGCGCCCCACACAGTTTCACTGTTTTCGATACAGATGCCTATCATCAACAGGCGGACCAACTCTCCTGGTCCCGCTTTCTGGCATTTTTGCAGGAAACTTTGCCTGCACCTAAAAATTGACCGGAGAATTTCGCGACTGTCACTGGACAGACGCAGGATCTCCGCTATACTACATTCATTCGCAACAACAATCATTCAACCAATATCGAGGAGATAACACCTATGGCTTATAGCTTACCTGACCTACCTTTCGGTTTCGACGCATTAGAACCCAGCATCGACGCCAAAACCATGGAAATTCACCATGACAAACACCATGCCGCCTATATCGCCAAAGCCAACGCCGCTTTGGAAGGACAAGACGACCTGGCTGCAAAATCAATTGAAGACCTCATTTCCGACCTGGGCGCTGTTCCGGCGGAAATCCGTGGTGCCCTGCGCAACAATGGTGGCGGACACGCCAACCACAGCTTGTTCTGGGAAATTTTGAGCCCTGAAGGCGGAAGTCCCTCCGGTGATCTCGCGGCCGCGATCGACAGTGCCTTCGGCTCTTTCGATTCCTTCAAAGAAACTTTCGCCAACGCAGCCGCCACCCGTTTTGGCTCCGGCTGGGCCTGGTTGGGCGTGGCTTCTGATGGAAACCTCGTCGTTACCTCTACCCCCAATCAGGACAACCCCCTGATGAAAGGTTATGTGGACAGCGAATGCACCCCGATTCTCGGACTTGACGTCTGGGAACACGCATACTACCTGAACTACCAAAACCGCCGTCCCGACTACGTGAGTGCGTTCTTTAACGTGATCAACTGGGACAAAGTTGCAGAGAAATTTGCTGCGGCCAAAGCTTAATTCACTTTAAGCTTCGTCAAAAGCCGTGTTCCGCAAGGAGCACGGCTTTTTTGCACCTATTCCTTTTTGGCTCGCCTGCACGCGTCACCGCCCTTCACGCATCTAAGGTTTACTCGAGGCTTCAATCTCTAATTGCGCACGCACGAATTCAGCAAAACCCCCGTATCGATAAGTGCGGAAATCGGTATCCACGGAATAGGCCGGACAGTATTCCCGGCGGACTTCCGTAAGAAGGCGGGTCATCGGTTTCCGCCGGTTTGCCACTGTTTCCATTAAATGCGGAATACCGTTTAATTCCAATTGAACCCAGGCATGCCCACGATTTCCTTTTGAAGTCAATGGTCCGCGCAACCCGCAGACAAATTCAGCAGGAACCCCGATTTCTTTAAGTTTCCGCCACGCCCATAACGCATGGTCCTCGCAATCCCCTTCCTGAAGATGTTCAAAAGTAACCGGATGCTGCCAAAAGTCTTTTTCATTAAATAAAACCCGGTCCCCCACATAGCGGCAGCCCCGCAACCATTCGACTATTTCTTTCGCCGAGGAAGCCTTTACAGTGCTGTGTCCTTCAAAATACCAGGACCACTCATGCAAACTTCCCTGGCCAAAATCCCGAAAAGATAAATCAGCCGGCTCCCGCTTCCACACATCCTCATCCGATAAATCTTTGGTTAAATGACGCAACAACGGATGTAAAACAGGCTTCAACACCTTTCTCAAACCTTTCCGAAAAACTGATTTCATTTCAAAATTCCCCTCCAAAAAATCATAAAGCGGATACACAGGTAACGGCCCGAGCTTTCGACCTAAATTCCAGATAAGATCCGTGAAGAATTTGTAATGAATTCATAGTATAGAATCTTTACACTGCAGAAGAAGTCCCGGGCAATCATGAAATGGGGTTTACGCCCTGTTTCAGTGACAAAGGAAAGATAAACGAAGACACTGTGTATGCTTTCTTTTAAGGACTGAACCTGTTAAAGGCACCGCATGTCTGATACCAATTCTATTCCCAACCGCACGGTTGCCATTGTCGGCCGACCGAATGTCGGAAAATCCTCCTTGTTCAACCGCATGGCCGGCCGCCGCATTGCCATTGTGCATGAACAGAGCGGGGTCACCCGTGATCGTCTCAATGCCGAGGTGATTCGCGGAGAAGACCGCTTTGAACTGATCGATACCGGGGGAATTGGGGTGATCGACCAAAAAGCAGCCGTCGACACCATTGAATCAGGAATTTTGGATCAGGCCGAAGCGGCCATCGAAGATGCCGGTCTTATTCTGTTTGTGGTGGATGTCATGCGTGGCATCACCCCCTTGGACCGCGAAGTGGCCCAACATTTACGTCAATCCGGCCGCACGGTTTGGTTGCTCAGCAATAAAGCCGACAATCCGAATTTGGACAACCAGGGGGTTGAATTCGAAGAGTTCGCCTTCCCCATTTACAGCGTCAGCTCCCTTCACAACCGCGGGATCGGCGAAGTCCTCGACGAGGTGGTTAAGGCCCTTCCGGATATTGAAAACCCCACCATTGAAAATCCGCTCCGCATCGCGGTGGTGGGACGACCCAATGCCGGAAAATCAAGTATCATTAATCGACTGGTCAAAGGCCAACGGGTCATCGTATCCGAAATTGCCGGCACCACCCGGGACAGCATTGAAGTCCCTTTCCAAGTCGGGAAAGGAGATGCGGCCCGCCATTATAAACTCATCGATACAGCCGGATTACGCAAGTGGGGCAAAGTAAAAGTGGCCGTGGACAAATATTCCAATTTACGGACCGAAAAAGCCATCGAGCATGCCGACATTACTCTACTGGTAATGGATGCAAGCGAAGGTCCCACCCTCCGGGACAAAAAAATCATGTCCCTGATTGAAAAAGCCGAAGCCGGCTGTCTGGTGGTCGTGAACAAATGGGATTTGGCCGAGAACCTGACCACCCAACGTCAATACGAAGAAGCCTTGCGCCGTGAACTCCCCTACCTGAGTCATGTCCCCATCCTCTACGGTTCCGCAATTTCCGGTTTTAATATGAAGCGGATGGTGGATGCGATCGAAGAAGTTTCCCGTAACGTTTCTACAGAACTTTCGACCGGTATCCTGAATCGGATTTTACAAAATGCCTTTGAAAAAACCCTGCCCCCCATGGTGAAGGGCCGGCGTTTGAAGATGTACTACGCAACCCAGGTCGGGGTTCGCCCGGTGCGAATCAAAGTCTTTGTAAACAGCCCCAGCCTGCTGACTTCCGCCTATAAAAAGTATTTAATCCGTTGCCTGCGCGAAAAGTTTGGCATGGAAGGCGCTCCCCTGGTTCTGATTTTCAACCGCCGCCGGGCACTTGAAAATGACGGCAGGTAAACTTTATCAAGTTAAAAGCTATCTTAACCATCGCACCTACCGCTAAAACATAGTAGTTTAAAGGTATGAATACAGAAGTCATGATTCTCATTGCCGAAGCGGTTACGGTTTATTTTCTCGTTCTCTGGGCACATTCCCTTCGACATCAATTCGGGCCGGTACACTTTTACGCCCTCATCGGCGGACTTACAGCCGTAATGTCCTGGGTCACCGATGCGGGGATGGCTGTGGAAGCCGGCGGGATCACCTTCTATGTGGGTTCGACCGTTTTCTACACGTCCTTACTACTTGGGGTTTTTGTTATATATGTGTTCGACGGACCTAAAATCACAAGGGTGATGATTTCCACGATTGTCGGGGTATCCGCCATGGTTCCGCTCATCTCCATGTTTTTGCACATGCAAAATGCCCTGATCAGCGATGTGCCTTTGAGCCATGTCCCTATTCCCAGTTTACGCATCAATACAGCCTCCGTCTTTACTACTTTTGTAGATCTTATTTTTCTCGCGATCGTATGGGAATTTCTGGGGAAACACAACCGCGTCATCCGCCTCGGCACCCGCACCTTTCTCACCCTCCTCGGTGTCATGTGGCTGGATGTTCTCCTTTTCGCCACCCTGGCCTTCTTCGGCACCCAGCATTACCAAGCCATCATGCTGGGCACGCTGCTTACCCGGTCTGTGGTAACGATTTTCGCCTTTCCCATGTTATATATTTATATTCAACTGCAACGTCGCCGCAAAGACGTTACCATTGAAAACCGCCCCGTGCTCTCCATCCTCAAACAAATTGCGGAAATTGAAGAAGAACTCACTGAAGCCCAGGAGGAAATCAAACGGAGAATTGAAGCCGAAGCGGAACTCCAAAAGGCGCTTTCCGAAGTTAAAACCCTTAAGGGCATGATCCCCATTTGTGCCGGGTGCAAAAGCATCCGTAATGACGATGGATTCTGGGAACGGATCGAAACCTATCTCCGAAATCAAACCCAGGCCGAATTCAGTCACGGCATGTGCCCGGATTGTCAGAAAAAATATTATCCGGACCTCTAGAAGAAAAGTTTCGGGCTTGCCTCCGCCCCTGCGGATGATAGGGTGCGCGCATGTCAACTTTTGAAGAATACCGTAACCGCATCGACACCCTGGATAGCGAAATTGTAGCCCGCCTCAATGAGCGGATTCGATGCGCCATGGGGATTGGCCGACTCAAGCAGGAATCCAATGCCCCTGTGTATGTGCCCGCCAGGGAAATGCAGGTTTTCGAAAAAGTGATGGCCCTCAATGAAGGCCCCATGTCAGACGCACATGTCCGTGCCATCTACCGGGAAATCATGTCCGCCGCGATTTCCATGGAACTCGAATCCTCCATTGCATTTTTGGGACCTCTCACCACCTATACCCACCAGGCCGCCCTCTCCAAATTTGGGCAAAGCCTCCGCTATGTTTCATGCGAAACCATTGAACAGATTTTTGAAGAAGTCGAAAAAGGCAACGCGCAATACGGGGTGGTTCCCATTGAAAACAGTATTGAGGGCGGGGTCACATCCGCGCAGGACCGCCTCACCCGCACCCCCCTGAAAATCACGGCAGAAATATATTTACCCATCCATCACTGCTTGATTGTGCAACCGGGTGTAACGGCTCCTAAAAGAATTTTCAGCAAACCGGAAGCCCTGGGACAGTGCCGCGCCTGGTTACAGCGGAATTTCCCCGAAGCTGAACTCTGCCCCTCCCGCAGTACGGCCGCCGCCTCGGAAATGGTGCAGGCCGATCCGGAAAATGCGGCCATCGCCTCCCGCTTAACCGCGGAACATTTTAAACTCGACGTTCTCCAGGAAAACATTCAGGACATCTCGGGGAACACCACCCGTTTTCTCGTACTCGGCCGTGAATATGGCCCGCCCTCCGGCAAGGACAAGACGTCGGTGTTCTTCGGCGTTCGCCACAAAACCGGCGCACTGTTTCAAGCTTTGGAACCGTTGCACCGTGCCGGCCTCAATCTATTAAAAATTGAATCCCGCCCCAGCAAACAACGGGCCTGGGAATACACCTTCTTCGTGGATGTGGAAGGTCATGTTGAAGATCCGGAAGTGCGGTGCGTGTTGGATGAACTCTCCGAACAATGCCAGGAATTCACCATTCTCGGATCTTACCCTATCGCCTTCAGGAATTAGACCATGTCCCAAATCTCCTCATTGTCTCCCCGTCCGGGTATTGACAACCTCATGGTCTATGAACCCGGCCGCCCCTTGGAAGAAGTCGCCCGGGAGCAAGGGCTAAACCCTTCGGAACTGGTCAAACTCGCTTCGAACGAAAATAACTTGGGCCCCTCCCCCAAAGCGGTAAGCGCGATGCAAAAAGCCGCATCTCAAATGCACCTTTATCCGGATGGGGGCGCCTTCTATCTGCGGAACACCCTGGCGGAAAAACTCGGAATTTCATCCGACATGCTGATTTTCGGAAACGGCAGCAACGAACTCATTGAGTTTCTCGGACATGTATTTCTGCAGCCGGGCACCAATCTGGTGATGAGCCAAAGCGCATTTATTATTTATAAACTGGTGGCAGACAGCTTTGGGGCGGAAACCCGCATGGCCCCCATGAAAAACTTTACCCATGATCTGGATGCCATGGCCGAATGCATCGACGAAAATACCCGGCTGGTATTTGTCGCCAATCCCAACAACCCTACCGGCACCCGGGTAAGCAACGAAGAACTAAAATCTTTTTTGGATGCACTCCCGGAACATGTACTGCCTGTTCTCGACGAAGCCTATGTGGAATTGTTGGATCCGGCAGAGCAGCCCGACTCCCTCAACTGGGTCAAAGAACAACGCCCGCTTATTCTATTACGCACCTTTTCCAAAACCTACGGTTTGGCCGGATTGCGTTTGGGCTACGGCATCGCTTCCCCCGAACTTATCAATTGGCTGGGGAAATTCCGCCAGCCCTTTAATGTCAATGCCATGGCCCAGGCCGCAGCCATGGCAGCCCTCCAGGATGAGGACTACGTCCAACAAACCCGCACCTGCATCAAAGAAGGCCTCGCGTTTTTTGAAGACACCTTCAGGGATCTGGGACTTGAGGTTGTCCCCTCTTTTGCCAACTTTATTTTAGTTAAAACCGGAAACGGACGTGAGGTATTCCAAGCCCTGCAAAAACGCGGGGTCATTGCCCGTCCCATGGATGGCTACGGGCTGCCGGATTGGTTACGTATTTCCGTGGGTCTGCCCGAAGAAAACCAGAAAGCGATGAAAATTTTGAAAGAGGTACTCTCATGAAAACAGTTACATTATTGGGCGTCGGTCTCATGGGAGGCAGTATCGGTCTTGCCCTCAAGGCCCGGAAAATCCCCCTGGAAATACACGCATACGCACGCCGCCAAAAAACCAGAGACGATGCACTCGCCGCCGGAATTGCCGATGCCGTATTCGATGATCCGGCCGATGCGGTTCGGGATGCGGATTTGGTAATTGTTTGCGTACCCGTTTGCGCCATACCCGACCTCATCCGTCTCGCAAAACCGGGTTTAAAAGCCGGAGCCGTGGTAACCGATGTGGGAAGCACCAAGGAATGGCTGGGTGTATCCTGCAAAGAAATTCTGGCAGGGACCGGGGCTACTTTTGTCGGCAGTCACCCGATGTGCGGAAGCGAAAAAACAGGATTGGAAGTTTCCGATCCCGAACTTTATCAGGATGCCGTGTGTGTCGTTTGCGCTGATGCGGATTCCCGGGGAGACGTATGGAAAGTCAGTAAGTTCTGGACCCGTATCGGTGCCAAGGTGCTGGAGATGCCAGCCGACCGGCATGACCGGATTGCGGCCGTAACCAGTCACGTGCCCCACCTGGCCGCCACCGCATTGTCCTTAACCTGTCAACCTTCACCCGAGGATCATATTCCCCTGATCGGACCGGGCTTCAGAGATACCACCCGTATTGCCGAAGGAGATCCCGGCATGTGGCGGGATATTGTAAAAACCAATTCCAAAGCCGTGGCCACAGGGCTTCGGGAATTACAGGCCCAACTTTCTAAACTGCTTGCCTCTATCGAATCGGAAGCATTCGATGATGTTGAAAACTATTTGGCAGAGGGTGCATCCCTCCGGAAATCTATGTGCAGCGATGCAGTGACGCCCCCTCAAGCCAACGGCGTGATTGCCATTGACGGTCCTTCCGCCTCCGGAAAATCCACCGTGGCCAAATCCGTGGCCAAAAAAATGGGGTCTTTGTATGTGGATTCCGGTGCGATGTACCGGGGCATGACCTGGAAAGTCCTTCAAGCCGGCGTGGAGCCGGAAGACGAAGCCGCGGTAAAAGAGATTCTCGACCAAGCCCAATGGGACTTCCATGTGAACAATTCCGCCATCGGATTTTCGATCGACGGAGAGGATCCCGGCGAGGCCATCCGCGGAGAAGCCGTTCGCGAAAACGTGAGCTACGTGGCCCGGATCCCGGAAGTCCGCCGTTTCATCGTGGATCAAATCCGCAGTATGCGGGCGATGGGACCTTTGGTGGTCGAAGGACGCGATATTGGTTCGGTTATTTTCCCGGAGAGCCCCAACAAGTTTTATTTGGATGCCGATCCGGTGGAGCGCGCCCGCCGCCGGAATGCCGAACTGGAAGTCACGGAAGGCAACACCTCCGTAGAAGCCGTTCAAGAAAGTCTGGCCAAACGGGATCATTTGGACAGCACCCGCAAAACCGCGCCTTTGCAGGTTGCCGAAGGTGCGAAAGTGGTGGATACGACCTACTTAACCTTGGATGAAGTGGTGGATCAGATTGTGGAACTGATTCAGAGCCAAGCGTAACCCGGGCACTCCAGACACTTGTCTGCCGTAGGCATGGTTTCTGCCCGGGCACACGGATAGAGCTTCGTGAAGCGTAACCCCGGGCTCTCCTGATACTTGTCTGCCGTAGGCATGGTTTCTGCCCGGGCACGCGGATAGAGCTTCGTGAAGCGTAACCCGGGCACTCCAGACACTTATCTGCCGTAGCCATGGTTCTGCCCGGGAACGCGGATAGAGCTTCGTGAAGCGTAACCCGGGCACTCCAGACACTTGTCTGAGATTCCCCCGAAAAAGTAGACAGTTGGTGTGCTTAGTGATTAAAGGAATAAATCATGAGCATGAACAACCAAAA
>CAKZLZ010000196.1 GCA_937127435.1 uncultured Verrucomicrobiota bacterium
CGATGGCATTTCGCTGTTGTTTTTCGTTGTTCCACATACTATCGATGGTGCGCAATGTGGCCAGTAGGGTAGACGGGGTAACGATTACGATATTTTGCTCGAATGGCGGGAGGCCGTTTCGGATTTTTGTTTGATACAGACCGCGGGGGATCAGGTGAAATTGCAGGTGGTCAAAGGGAGCGGATGGACGGAAGCGATTGCGGAAGAAGTGGTGAAACGGTTTAATGGCTACTTTAAGGGAGAAGTGACGTTTCGGATTGAATTGGTTGAGGTGTGCGAAAAAACCAAGAGCGGGAAACGAAATCCGATTTTGAGACGGATGGAGCGCGGGCACTCCTGACCTCCTCAGATGTTTGCGGGTAAATTCGCCACACTCCTCTTCAAATCGATTGACCATAAATACATAAAGATGTATAACTGTATTTATGAAAACAACTATTGACCTACCTGAAGTCTTTTATCACCGGGTGAAAGTAAGCGCTGCCCAGCGGAAAATATCGATCAAAGAGATGGTGATGCGTGGGCTTGAATATGAATTGGCACATCCGGAAGCGGAAGGAGTGGTGAAAGAAAATCCAGTTGCGATGAAGTTTTTGCAAGGGATCCAGGCGAAGAATACGGACCCGGTCCATCCCTTGCCAAGGGACGAAATTTATGAAGACTGAACCGGTGTTTTTGGACACCCATATTCTGCTGTATGCAGCATCGAATGCCGCTGCGGATAAGAACAAAAAAAGGATAGCCACGGAGATCATCCAGCAAAAGCCTTTTCGGATTTCCACGCAGGTGGTGCAGGAATTTATTGCCAACGCGTTACGCAAACCCGAACTGGGATTAGGGGAGACCCACATCGATGCTTTATTGGAACTTTCGGCAGCTCAGGAAACTGCCCCAATTGATGTGGACCTGATTCAGGGAGCCACCCGTCGTCGCCGTCGATTCAAGATTTCACATTGGGATGCCTGTATCCTCGAAGCTGCATCACGAATGGGGTGCACCCGCGTTTATTCGGAAGATTTGAACCACGAACAGTTCTATGGCGATGTTCAGGTATTGAATCCGTTTCTCTAAGGCATAAAATTTCTTATGATTTGATCCTTATACCCAGCCCGTCGTTCCGACGGACCGGGCTGATATCTGCGTGGATCCCGCAATTGCGGGACCCACAAGTCATCTTTATGATTCTTTTATCAGCCGGGTAAAGACATTAGGGGCTGGGGTTTGAATAATGGATTTTGGTGTTATTTCGCCTCAAGGCTCCGTCAGCATCCGGATGCGGCAGATCGGTTCCGGGGGGGGGCTTTCAAAAAATACTCTAAATCGATTGATTTCTATTTGATTCTTTAAATATCTTCGGCATGGTTTTCGCTTCTCATTAGAATTTTGTATTACTCAAGGATCAAACGATGTCTCAAATAGAATCTCAAGTTGGTATGGACGATGTGGCTGCAATCGAAACCCTTCGGGATCAGATGGCCAAAGTGAAGGAAGAGCTGGGCCGGGTGATTATTGGTCAGGATGAAGTGGTTGAAAAGCTTCTGATTTGTTTATTGGCACGGGGACATGCCTTGTTGGTGGGGGTTCCCGGATTGGCTAAAACGCTTTTGATTCAATCGCTGTCTGATTTGTTATCCTTGGACTTCAGCCGTATTCAGTTTACCCCCGATTTGATGCCTTCGGATATTACCGGTACCGATATTCTGCAGGAAACGGAAGGCGGGCACCGTGAATTTGAGTTTATGAAAGGTCCGATTTTCGCCAATATCGTGTTGGCGGACGAAATTAACCGTACCCCGCCGAAAACCCAGGCGGCCTTGTTGCAGGCCATGCAGGAATATCAGGTGAATGCGGGGAACCATACTTTCCATCTGGAAAAACCCTTCTTTGTATTGGCGACCCAAAATCCGATTGAGCAGGAGGGAACTTATCCTTTGCCTGAAGCGCAGTTGGACCGGTTTATGTTCATGATCGATGTGAAATATCCCTCATACGACGAGGAAGTCCGTATTGCCAAAGAAACCACGGGCAATAAAAATGTTCAATTGGAGCCGGTATTGACCGGAGAAGAAATTTTAAAAGCGCAGGATGTGGTTCGCCAGGTTCCGGTCGCCGATCATGTATACGATCATGTGGTAAAACTGGTTCGGGCCGCCCGTCCGGGTCAACCCGATTCCCCATCCTGGGTGCAGGAAATGGTAATGTGGGGACCGGGTCCGCGTGCTTTACAGTATTTAGTGTTGGGTGCCAAAGCCCGCGCGGTATTGCGGGGAAGCATGTTGGTGCAGATTGAAGATGTGAATGCGGTGGCCGAACCGGTACTCACCCACCGGATTTTGACCAATTTCCATGCACAATCCGAGGGGGTCACCTCCGCGGATGTGATTTCCCGTCTGAAGGAAGAAGCGCTGGAAGTTTGATCCGTGGCATCTAAAGCCCACAGTACCCGTCCATTTTTGGATGCGGGAGTGCTCTCAAGGCTCTCCAAAATGACCTACGAGGTGAACAACCCCATGTTGGGGTCGATCACCGGTATCCACCGTTCCGCCACCCGCGGATCCAGTGTTGAGTTCGCCCAATACCGTAAGTATGTGCAAGGGGATGATCCCAAGCATATTGACTGGCAGGTGTACGCCCGTTCGGACCGCTTTTATATTAAAGAGTTTGAGGCGGATACCAATCTGCGCTGTTATGTGGTGGTGGACGCCAGTGGTTCCATGGCCTTTGATTCCGGGGAGGGTTCCCGTTTCGATTATGCCAGAAATATTGCGGCTCATTTAGCCTATATGCTTGTACAACAAGGGGATGCGGTTGGGCTGCATTGTTGCAATGATGAGCAGGAAATCGATTTGCCCGCGCGTCAGGCGCCTTCACATTTGCATACCTACTTTGATTTGCTCGAAGGAATCGAAGCGAGAGGGGAATCCACTTTGGTCCGTGCGCTACACGGGCTTGCAGAACGGGCGCAGCGCCGGGCGGTGGTGTTGGTGCTGTCGGACGGATTTATGCCGGCCCCGGATTTACTGGATGCTTTACAGCATCTCTGCTTCTGTAAACACGAAGTTTCCTTTTTCCATCTGCTGGATCCGCAGGAACTGAAGTTTGATTTCACCCGTCCGGTCCGTTTTGTGGATTTGGAAGGGGGCGCGGACATGGTGGCGGACCCCAGTGTGATGCAGTCCACTTATTTAGACGGGTTGCACCGGCATTTGGAAACGCTCAAGGATGGATGCCGTAAATTTCAGATTGATTACCGGCGCACCCTGCTCAACGACTCTTTTGAGAAAGCCATTTCCTCTTATCTGTTGGGGCATGCCGGGATGTTCGGTAAAAAAGGCGGTTCCCGTAAATGAGCGCACTGTCTCCGCTTTTTCTATGGCTGATTCCGCTGGCCCTGTTGCCGGTGATTATTCATTTGCTGAATCGCCTGCGTTATCAAACGGTCAAATGGGCGGCCATGATGTTTTTGCGTTCTGCGGACCGCGATGCCTCCCGCCGCGCGAAAATCCGGCAATGGCTGATTCTGGCCTCGCGCTGTTTGATGCTGCTGATGTTTTTGTTGGCGCTTTCACGTTTGCAGTCCAAAGGCAAGTTGGCACGGTTTTTTGATTCGGGATCCAATTTGGTGGTGATCCTGTTCGACCGTTCCGCGAGTATGGAGCAATTGCGGGGCGGGGTGTCCGGACGTGAACGTGCGCTGTCTCTTTTAAATCAAGGTCTTTCAGAGTTGGGGCCCGGTGCGCGGGTGATCTGGATGGATTCGGTGACCGGTGAACTCATGCCTTTGCCCAATGCCATTGATTTGGAA
Organism: uncultured Verrucomicrobiota bacterium; assembly: GCA_937127435.1. GTDB lineage: Bacteria > Verrucomicrobiota > Kiritimatiellia > SS1-B-03-39 > UBA6053 > UBA6053. The sequence continues at coordinate 3,806 of CAKZLZ010000196.1, forward strand.
CGTTTGCCCATGGTGAAACCTTCTGCAACCTCCTCGGATCTCAGTGCGATGTTGCGTTCCGCTCTCCAGGAAATCGCGCGGGCCGGGGTCACCAAAGCCGAAGTGTGGATTCCGACCGACCGTCAGAGTTCCGCCTGGTTGCCGGATGGTGCGAATCCTCCTGACTGGAGTGAGTGGACCGGCATGAACACCCAGATTACCCTGCGATTGCTCGATGTGGCGGAAGTGGTGCCTGACAGTGGAAACCGCGCATTGCAACTGGTGGGCTCCCCGGTATGGAATGGTGAAAATTTGACCGTGCAATTACGGTTGTTGAGAGATACGGCCGCCCCGGAATCGGTGCCGTTGCTGATCAATTTTGGCGGATTGTCTTTGCAGGAAGAAATTATGGTGGAGGGCCCGGCCTTTCTTTGGGAGCAAACCCTGCCGGTCCAAGCCAATCAGAATCAGGTACAGGCGACCTTTGCCCTGCCGGCGGACAGCAATCCTGCCGACAACCGGGTGGCGATCAGCTGGGTGGACCGCGGAGCGGATAAAGCTTCGGTCGACAGTGGGGATGCTTTTGTAGACCGGGTGATGCGGGCGGCCCTGTTGCCCCGCGAGGGTTTACGCGAAATTGTAGGAAACGGGGTGGTGCCGGCCTCGGAGATTCGTTTTCAGATTCGTGAAGAAATGGATACCTTTTCGCCGGAAGATCAACTTTGGGTGGAGAATGGCGGGGTGATGTTGATGATGCCGACCCTCGCAGAGCTCAGTCCGGTGGGGACGGATGATCAAGGGCTGGGAATTGACAGTTGGGATGAACAATCCGGGGTGTTGGCCACCGAACAGCGGGAACCATTGCGAATGGATTTACTTAGAATTTATGAAGCCACGGCCCTGCCCGAAGAAGGGGAAGACTTACAGGTATTGGCCCGAATGGAAGACAACTCCCCCTTTCTTACCCTCCAAAAAATCGGGGAAGGTCTGGTGTACCGCTTGGCCACTTTACCGCTTCGCGACGTATCGAATCTGGATGCCGGATATGTGATTGTCCCCATGCTGCAGCGGATGTTGACAGAAGGCGGAGGGCAGGCCCAGCGCTTTGGCACCCACAGTTTGGGCAGCGTAGAACTGGGACCGGTTGCCAATTGGCAATCCATGGGCCGTCCGGATAGTTCTCCTTTACTGGATGTCGACAGTTACCAAAGCGAGTCGGGGATTTTGGCGCTGAACCGCCAAGAATTGGAAGACCGAAGTGAAAGCTTGTCGGTGTTGGAATTACAGGAGTGGGCCAAACCTTTGGACCTCCGGGTGTTTGAAGACCGCAGTAAAGTCGACAGTGAAATCAACAGCCGTTTTGAATTCACTTCGTTGCTGGCTTTATTGGGGCTGATTTTTCTGGTGATTGAATCCTGGTTGTTGACGCGGAATATCCGGCGTCCCTCCAAAACCGCTTCGGCATGGAGTGCAAGCGCATGAACCCTGTGGAAAGCCGATGGATTTTAAATGCAAGTGGCGGGCTGATGTTCGCGGGGATCGTATTGTTTTTACTGTACCTGCTGACTTCCCTCTACCATTTGAAGCAGGTGAAGTTTGCGGGCTACCGTTTGCTCACTGAGTTTTTTAAACTTTTGGGTGCGATTTTGCTGTTGCTGACATTGTTTCAGCCGGAGTTGCATCAGCGTTCTTTACGCAATGAAAATGCCCGCATTGCGGTGATCACCGATGCCACGGACAGTATGGATACCCGGGATGTCCGCACCGGAGGTCAAGTGGTGAGCCGCAAAGAATGGTTAAAAGAGTTGATGGGGAGCGAAGCGTGGACGGCGTTGGCGGAGGAAGTTCAACTCGAAATCATTGAGATGGGCCACGAAGACAAACCCGAGTTTAAAGAAACCAATTTACAGGCGGCCCTGGCGGCGGCCCGCAATATTGAGCAGTTGGCCGGGGTATTGGTATTAAGCGATGGATTACACAATGCGGAAAATGCGCCTTTGCCCGAAATCCTGCGGTTGGCGGAATCGGAAATTCCCGGCTATGCGGTTGAAATTGGAGAACGGACCCGACTGCCGGATTTGATTCTGGATGAAGTAAAATTTCCTTCGTATTCCATTATGAATGAGGCCTTAGTGCTGCCTTTCAAAGTGAGCAATACCCTGCAGGAAGATGTACCGGTGCGGGTGGTGTTGTTGGCGGACGGAGCGGAAGTGGCCAGTCAGGAACTGAATTTGAATTCAGGAAAAACCGGAGAGGGGACCTTGCGCTGGACTCCACGGCGGGAAGGGGCGGTAGAGTTTACGGTCCGGGTGGAATCGCATCCCTTCGAAGAATTTGTGGACAACAATGAAGTGGTGGCCGAGGTGGATATTCGCAAGACCCTGATACGGGTTTTGATTATTGATTCGCTTCCGCGCTGGGAAATCCGCTATCTCCGGAATGCATTAAACCGTGATCCCGGAGTGCGGGTGGATACTTTGCTTTTCCATCCGGGATTGGGGCCGCAACCGGGACCGGGATATTTAGAAGGGTTTCCGCAGACCCGGGACGCCTGGTCGCAATACGATGTGGTATTTATCGGGGATGTCGGCCTGGGGAACGGGGAATTAAATCCTGAAGATCTGCGGGCTTTGGAAGTATTGGTGCGGGAACAGGGCAGTGGCCTGGTGTTTCTTCCCGGCCCCCGTGGAGGTCAATTCCGTTTGGAGAACACGCCGCTGGAAGGCTTGATGCCGGTTGAATATGACCGTTCTTTGCCCAAGGGGATCGGATTGAATTTGGAAATGCGGATGGAGCTTACCCGGGAAGGGCGGGATCATCTGCTGACGCAGTTGAGTTCCTCTTCAGCCCGCAACCACCAAATTTGGCGGCGTTTGCCCGGATTTTATTGGTATGCCGGGGTTCTGCGGGCCCGGGTGGGATCGGAAGTGTTGGCGACCCATGCCTCCCGCCGCAATGAAAACGGACGGATTCCTTTGTTGGCGACCCGGGATGCGGGCACCGGACATGTTTTATTTATGGGAACGGATGCGGCTTGGCGCTGGCGTCGCGGGGTGGAAGATTTGTATCACTACCGCTTCTGGGGACAGGTGGTTCGCTGGATGGCCCATAAACGACATATGTTCGGGGATGAAGGCGCGCGCTTGTTTATTCAGCCCGAACGGCCGATGGCCGGTCAGGAAATTACCATGACCTTGTCCCTGCGTGGAGCGATGGCATTGAGTGATGAGATTCCTTTCCGCTTACGGGTGGTGCATGAAAACGGGGAAGTGGTCTCTCCGGCGGTGACTGCTCTGGAAGGCGGCGGCACATTCCAAGCGCGCTGGGCGCCTGAACTTCCGGGGATTTTGCGGGTGGAACTGGCAAATGCGGAAGGCAGCGGGGAAGCCTGGTTCAGTTCTGAATTTGAAGTGGAAGGGGACGTTCCTGAGCAGGTGGGCCTGCCCTCGAAATCCAGTCATCTACAGGAAATGGCACAGGTGACCGGCGGAAAGTTGGTGCAACACGATGCCGCGTTGGAATTATTGGCAGAACTTCAGCGGCTGCCCCGTGAGCAGAAGGTGCTCACCGTAAAACGTATTTGGCAGCATCCAACTTGGGTCATTCTTTTGTTTTCATTCTTCGGAATCTATTGGATACTTAGAAAAAGGCAGGGTTGGATATGAGCTCAACAACAGAACATCCGCAATTACCCGAGGAACTGAAAAACGCGCTGGACCGCTTCCAGCGTAAATGGCGCTGGTTGAACAGCCTCACGCTGTTGGGCTTGTTGGGTCTCATTCCCTTGATCAGTTTTGGTCTGCTCTCATTTTCCGACCGCCTGTGGGCGACCCCGGATTGGGCGCGTTTTGTGTTGGCGGTGCCGGTTCCCGTTTTGATGGTGGTCTCCATTGCGCCCTGGATCCGTCGCTGGATCCTGGACCGTCCCGGTCCGGAGCGGGTCGCGAAATTTATGGGCCGGCTGGATCCCCGGGTGGGAGACCGCTTGTTGGGGGCAGTGGAATTGTCGCATGGCGGAAATGAATCCTGGGCGGGATCTCCCGCGTTAAGACAGGCCGCAATTTTGCAGGTGGCCTCCCAGTTGTCTGATGTCCGCGCGGAAGAAAAACTGGATACCCGGCGCACCCGGAAAATTTTGATCGGTGCCGGGGCAATTTTTGTCGGGGTGGCCCTGTATTTGGCTTTGGTGCCGGATGCGGCTTTGAACAGTTTTCAACGCTGGTTAAAACCTCATCAGGAAATTGAACGATTTACCTTTTTCCGGCTGGAAGGGTTCCCTGAACAATTGGTGGTTCCCCACGGGGAGGCCTTTGAGTTTTCCGGTGAAGTTTCCCATGTGAAAAATGAGAAGGTTCGGGAAGTGCTGTCCAAAGTGAATGGTCCTGAGCATGCGGTCGTGAGCTTGCAGGATTCCAACGTTTCGGTGGCGGTGGAGGGGATGACCCAGAGCCGGGAAGTGACGCTGAGTGCCGGGGATGCCAAAACGCGGGTGGCGGTGAATCCATTGCTCCGTCCTGAATTGATTTCGATGGCTGCGGATGTGACCTGGCCGGAGTATCTTGGAAAAGAGATGCAGGAAATTGTGCTTCGCCGCCGCCGGTTGGAAGTCCCGGTGGGGAGTCAAGTGACGATGAAAGGGACCGTGAGCCGCGAATTGGCCTCGGCCCAAATCGGTGAAGAGGATGCCCTGAGCATTGAAGGCGCCGCATTTAAGATGCCGGGTATTTTGGTGGATACAAATTTGAATCTGGCCTTAAGCTGGATCGATGATGTGGGGCTCAAACCCCGTCAGCCGGCCTCGTTGGAATTGATTGCCAAAGCGGATATCCCGCCCAGCGTTTCCATGAGCGGCATTGGTTCGACGGTGGCGGTTCTTCAGGATGAATTTTTGGAGTTGGATGTCAGCGCGCGGGATGATTTTGGTTTAAAACAGGTTTGGGCGCGGTTCAGACAGAAAAAAGAAGATGCCCTGGGACCTGAACAGTTGTTGGAAGAAATGGATATTGTCGGGACGGCGGGAGCCGAGAAGTTGGTCTTTTCTCCTGAGCGCCTGGGCTATGGTCCTAACTCCATGATTGAATTGGTGGCGATGGCGGTGGATGCCTATCCCGACCGTCAACCGAGTCAGAGTGCCCGTTTCCGGATTCTGGTTTTGAGCAAAGAGGACCATGCCAAAATGTTGCTCAAGCAGATGGACCGTCTGTTGGCGGAGTTGGATGAATCGATCCGTCAGGAAGCCTTATCGAAAGAAGCCAATGAAAATACGCTTAACCGCAGTGAGGAAGATTTAAACGATCCCAGCACGGCAGAAAAATTGTTGGATCGTGCTTTGGACGAATTGGCGCGGGCCGAACAGTTGATGGAAACGCACCGGGGCATGGAGTCTCTGATAGGGGAAGCCACCAAAAATGATCAGATCAAAGATGAGCAGATTGCGGACTGGGCCGAGATTTCCGAAAATTTAAAAAACAAAGCGATCCCGGCAATGGAAGCGGCGGCGGAAGCCTTGAAGAAAGCCAGTGAAGCGCAAGCCGAGGCAGGTGAGCAGGGAGAAGCGGGTGAAGCTGGAGAGCCTTCAGATCCCAGTGATCCCTCTGATCCGTCTGATCCCACTGAGGCATCAGACCCGTCTGACCCGACTGACCCGACAGAGGCATCAGATCCCAGTGATCCTTCCCAGAGCAGTCCTTCTGAAGGAGAAACCCCTTCCGGAGAACCTTCGGAAGGTGAGTCTTCTCCCGGCGGAGGTCCCCCTCCCGGAGATACGATCATTCAGGAACAGGCACCGGGTGAAAAAGAAAGTGCCGAAAGGAAAGAGCAGTTGGAAGAGGCGATTAAAAAGCAGGAAGAAGCCTTGGAGGCCATGAAGCAGGGGGAAGAGGATTTGAACGAATCCATTGTGAACTCCCTCTCCGAGAGCTTTATCAACCGGCTGAAAGTGCTGGCGGACAAACAATTAAAAATCCGGGATTCTTTGAATGTCATTTTACCGAAAACCATTGGGTTGAATGCCGACCAGGTTCCGGAAGAACTGAAATCTGAAATTGCCGAAAACGCGCAGGTTCAGGATGAAATTTTCCGGGAAAGCCGGTATCTGTATGATGACCTGGAAGGATTTTTCCGTCGGACCCAGATGCCGGAATTAAGACAGGTTACGGGCGGGATGACGGAAGAACGGTATACCGAACGGCTTCCCGAGCTGAAAGAATTAATCCTCTCCAACACCATTGGCCGCACCACGGCGGAGTCCACGGAATGGAACCGCTTGTTCCTCGAATGGGCGGACATGCTCAGTGAAGATACCGGCGGAGGTGGTGGAGGCGGTGGCGGAGGCGGCGATGAAGAGGGGGAAACGCTGGAAACCATGATCGCCCTGATCCGGGCGCGGGAGCAACAGGAAAAACTGCGGCGTCATACCCGGGCCCTGGATGAATCCTATGCGGAAAATTTAAACTTTGACCGGGATGCGTTGCAGCTTTCCGACCGTCAGTATGAATTGGCACAAACCCTGATTCCACTGGAAAACAGGGTGGTCAAAGATGAAACCAAAAAATTGGTGAGTTTGGCATCCGGAGAAATGATGAATGTGGGGGTTCAACTCCGTCAATCGATTACCAATCAGGAAAGCATCACCATTCAGACGGCGGTGATTGAACTGTTGGCCAAAGCTTTGGACCAAAGCATGGGCGATCCACCGCCTCCAGGTGAAGGAGGGTCACCCGAACAAAATTCTGCGGCCATGATGCAGGCGATTATGCAGATGATGCAGGGAGCAGGAGCAGGGCAGGGGCAAGCGGGCATGACGGGTGGTGAGGGTTCCACCGGATTCGGAGACCCCGGCGGTGGAGACATCACCGGTTCTTCTACAGGCACCCAGGGTCGCTCCGGAACTGAAGGACGGGCAAGTGCCAGCGATCCTGGAAATTGGCCCGGACGGTACCGGGGGATGATGGACGGTTATTTTGAAGCAATTGAGGGAGGGGAATAATGCGCATTCTTTGGTCACTACTTTTAATGACATCCCTGAGTGCATTTGCGCAACGGCCCATGACGGGCCTGCAAATCGGTCAGGAAATCCCTCCCGAGCTGGATGATTTTTACCGCAAGGGGCTGGCGTACCTGGCGCTCAGTCAGACGGAGCAGGGAAACTGGTCTGAAAATTACGGACAACAACCCGGGGTGGTGGGAATTGCGTTGTTGGCTTTTCTTGCCAGCGGGGAAGATCCGAATTACGGACCGTATCGGGACGTGATCCGCAAAGGGGCCGGTTTTATTCTCAGCCAGCAAAATAATGAAACCGGTTACATTGGAAACTCCATGTACAATCACGGATTTGCGACTCTGGCCTTGGCGGAGTTGTATGGCCATCTCCAGGAGCCGGATGTGGGAAGCGCATTAAAAAAAGCGGTGGACCTTATCCTGGAATCCCAGGAGCAAAATCCCCTGGGGGGCTGGCGCTATTCTCCGATAGCGAAGGACGCGGACACCACGGTTTCGGGTGCACAGATGGTGGCATTGTATGCGGCAAAAAATGCAGGATTAAGTGTTCCGGATAAAGCCTTTGAGCGGGGAACCCGATACTATAAATCCATGACTGCAAACGATGGCGGGGTCGGTTACAGTGGCGGATCCCAATCAGGAAATACGGTCCGGACGGCGATCAGCAGTTTGGTGTTCAGTCTGTACGATGATTATGAATCGGAGACTTCCCGCAAAAATTTTCAGTTTATCCGTCAGAGCCGGGACCGGAATGATGCCAACTATCCTTATTATCAATTCTACTATCTTTCACAGGCCCTGTTTCAGGGAGACATGAAAGAGTGGCAACTTTGGAACAAAAAAATGATCCGGGTGTTTGATGCCACCCAGACCGGAAACGGTTCCTGGAACGGGCCCCGGGGTACAACTTTCTCTACGTCAACGGCCTTGTTGGCCATGGCGCTGAATTACCGTTTGATGCCGATCTATGAACGGTAAAGTTCTTTGGTCCTGCTTTTGGTTGGGCCTCGGGTTTTGGGGAGTTGGGCAGGCTGAAGAGGCTGAGCCCATCCGGGTGCAAGTGGCATTACAAAATGGAAATCGTTTTTCCGGGGAGTTGTTACCCGCCACTCAGGATCATTTGCTGTTGAAACCTTATTGGTTGGCGTCCCCGTTACGCCTTGAACCCGGTGATTTGTACCGCTACCAAAAATTAAATTCCCTGCCGGCGGATGAAGACCCGCAGTACCGCATTCAGTTTCACTCCGGAAATTATTTTTCAGTGAAATCGGTTCGTACAGATGGAGATGCTTTTGAAATGGAAGGCGTTTGGGACGGGGATGTCCGGGTGCCCAGATCGTCACTCAAGGGCATCGAGTTTTTAGATGCCACCGGACTTCTTTATTACGGACCGCGGGTTCTCCTGCCCGGACAGGATGCTGAAACGCATCGAAAATTATTAATGAACCAGGCGGGAATGCAGTGGCAAACTGAAAAGATTCAATTCCCGAAAAAATTTCAACTGGAAATTGAAATGGAACCTGCTGCGGAAAATTACGTTTATCATATTTCCCTGTTTGATTGGCAGACACGGGCATGGGGGTCCGTGGTGTTTCAAGTGACCCCGGATCAGATTTCCGCGGCCTGGTATCAGCGGCGAAATCAAAACCGGATGAGTGTGAAAAACTGGCGTCAACCGATTAAAGAAATGACCGGGCCACAGCAATTCCGCTTTTTTGTAAACCTGGAAAAGAACGAAATGACGTTGTGGTTGAATGGGGATGAAATCCACACCTGGACCGAGCCCGAAACGGAATCGCTCCGGAGCGAAATGCCGTTTAATATTGGATTTCGATATTTGAGTGGCACCGGTGCAATTAAAATATCATCTATACGGTTGATGCCATGGAGCGGGGAACTGCCCTCTAAAAATGCGGATACGTCAAAAGACCATCTGGTATTTAAAACCGGCGAGCAACTCGCCGGTTCATTTCAGGCGATGGATCGCTCGCATGTAACATTTTTAGCGGAAGGAGAGGGCAAAGGGCTTTTGTTTTCGCTCGATAAAATTTTACAGCTTTCCCTGTCCTCCGAAGGTGTTTGGCGGGAATCAGGTCCTCCCGCCACCAGTGCGCAGGTATATTTGCAGGGAGGGGGCGATCCGTTGCAAGTGGCTGTTGATTCATTGAATGGGGGGGGATTGACGGGCCGGGTTTGGACGGGTGCGACTCCTTTTTCATTGTCGGTGCCCTTATCCGCGGTGCAACGTTTAGAGTTTCCGGAAACAAAAAAACCATGAAACCCTTTTTGATTCTTTTGATTTTCTTTGGTTTCAACCTTCGGGCTGGAGAAACCGCGGGTGCGGAGTGCAGGGTGCTGTTGCTGAACGGGGACCGCATTCAAGGAAAATATTTGGGTCAGGACCGGGAGATGGTTTTGTTGAAAACGGATAATGCGGAAGGAGAAATACGCATCCACGGCAAGTATATCGACAGCTTGGATTTCGGGATGAAAAAACGGGTGTCGGATGCGGATTATCAAGTGCAGTTCTCACCTGAACAGCAGGTTCTGGGAGATGTGCTTTTGTTTTCAGAAGGGCAGATGGTGCTAAAGACGGCATGGGTGGACCAGCTGATTTTGGATAGCAGCTACTTACAGAAAGTTGAAGCGGTTCATCAGGCGACCCAGGTGATTTACCGTGGACCGGGGAATCCGGAAAGGTGGGTGTATTCCATTGGCGGAAGTACCCATGACGGGAAAGAGAAAAGAGTGATTCCTAAAAGTGCGGGGCAATGGGTGTTGGCAGGTCAGGGGGAGTTGGCGACTACATTTCCACTTATCAATTCAGGGCTGCGGTTGAAGCTAGTGATGGAAATTCCGGAAGTTTCCTACAGTGAGTCTTTTGCGGTCGTGGTGAATAACTTTCCGGCAATGGAAGGGATGGGAAATGGAGAGGTGGGCCGGATTGAAATCACAGTCAACGCCCGGGAATTTAGAATAGATACCGTTGATGGGCTTCTGCGGGGGGGGAGGGTTTTTGGACAGAGAAAGGTCCCCCGCGGGTCGATGGTTCGCCCCCAGCCCGGAACTATAGATCTGCTTTTAGACTATGATCTTCAAAATCAGCGCTTCCGGGTGAAGGTCGGGGATCTGGTCATTGCGGAATGGCAGGGTTCGGATGAGGAACCTGAGCGCAAAGCGTATTCACCCCGCATGAGTTTCGGGTGGAAATTTGAACCCGAACATCAGGTGAAGATCCATGATATTTACTTGTCTCTTCGTGACCAACCTTTGCCGGAAGAAAGTGTTGAACTCCCCAAGGATGCGGAAGCGGTGTTGTTTCATAATGGAGATTTTCTGAGGGTCAACTGGCAAGGAGTGGATGCACAGGGAAACTGGAAGCTGGCGCTTACCGATTTGGACTCAGAAACCACCATGAATCCGGAAAGAATTCAAATGTGGCTGAATCAGGGCGCACGCTTAAAGCAGATGCGTCGTATGGCCGGTCATGTGGAAGTAATGCTTTCCGGAGGCGAAGAGCGCTTTATTGCAGAATTGGTTACGGCCGACAGCGAATCGTTTACGTTGAAGCGGGAAGGGTGGATTGGCAGTTACCGTATTCCGATTCAGTTGCTTGAACAGGTGAAGTTTAATCCTTATTATTGAGGCGTAGTCCACGCACTCCGTGCGTGGAAATGAAACAAGAGCAAAAGCAAAGATTTCCCCGCACGGAGTGGCGTGGACTACGCTCGTTGGAAATGAAACAAGAGCAAAATCAAAGATTTCCACGCACGGAGTGGCGTGGACTACGCTCGTGGAAATGAAACAAGAGCAAAAGCAAGATTTCCACGCACGGAGTGGCGTGGACTACGCCCGTTGAAACTGAAAAAATCTCAGCAGAGATTTTTGGCTGCGGAAATGCCGGAAAGTATCGCGCTTTCGATGCGTGCGGGCAGTTCCGGAGCGGTGAGTTGATTGCCGGCTGCAAAGCCGTCTCCGGCCAGATATATTCCATTTTCAAGCTGTAGAAAATTTCCGTGAATCCGCTGTGTGGCTTTGGCAAATTTCCAGCCGTGAATTTGCACGGACAATATTTTGGATTGAATTTGTTCCTGCAGAGAGGCTCTTAATATAGAGGCCGCCACATTTCGGTCCCGACGGAACCACTCCTGGCTAAAGGAGGGGGTGGCATTCGCCACCAGGGTATGTCCTGGAGAGATGCCTTTCTGATATTGGTCGATGATGGTTTCCAGGATGCCGTTCTGCACCTGCACAAATCCCGGCTGATCTAAGCCCGAAGGGCCATCGGTTTCCGCCAGCAGAGTGAGGCAACGGTGATACCGAACAGATTGAATTTTTTCGATTTCGGCAGGGAACAGTCTCAGTGAAGAGTTCTTTGCCAGTTCCCTGAATTGTGGAAGGGGCATGGTGGCAATCAAGTGCGCCGCTTCAAAATTTTGACCGGTGGTTGTGGTGAGCTTCCAGCCACCGGAAAGTTGTTCAATGTTTTCGATTTGTTGGCTTCGATGAACTTCCACCCCGGCGGCCAATGCTTTTGCGAAGGCATTCATGCCCTCCAACGGACGCTGGCGGAAGAGGTTCGGATTTTGGTGTCCCGGGATCCATGGCTTCATGAGGTCCCAGCAGTCCCATTCCTTTAACTGTGAAATGATTTCAGGGTCTCTGAAGGTCGCGAATTGGGCGCCGTGATCCCAGCGTCCACGGATCTGATGGGTGTCCCCCAAACGCCGGGTGGCGACCCGGCCGCCGAGGCCGCGTCCTTTGTCGATGACCCTGACTTTTCGTCCCTGATCTTGTAAAACCCGGGCCGCGGATAGGCCGGCCACTCCTGCGCCAATGATGAGTATGTTGTTTTCCATATCGACAGATCGGAAGCGGGGAGAAAAACTTACGGAGGATTTTCGCTTTTGGGTTTCCACGCTCGGAGAGCGTGGACTACGGCTTGCGGAATTATGGCTTGCGAGAATTACGGAATGCGCCGGATCATGAGAATGCCGCCAATTTGGGTGGCGAGGATGGGGATCCAGATGATGTAGTCCGGGAACAGCCAGGGGAGGTCACGCAGACTGTCGGCGGTTACAATGAAGGCGTAAAACAGGATGACGATTCCCAGTCCGATGACGATGCCGTGGTTGGATTCTTTCCGACGGGAGGTCATGCCCAGTGGGATCCCTACGAGGGTGAAGCTTAAGCAGGCCATGCCCAGTCCAATGCGTTTATGGTATTCCACCAGTGCTTTCATCCGGTTTTTTTCCTGACGGAGGGGATCCAGTTTTTCAAAAACTTCCTCCGGTTTCATGATGGCGCGGGTGAGTTGTTTTCCACGCATGTCTTTGATGCTGCGGGCGATCTTGTTTTGGTTCATCATTTCCCGGTAATCGACATCGAATTCGTAGGTTTCCATGTCGATGATGCGGGCCATGGTTAAATCCGTGGGATTGTCCGCATCGGGATGTTGCACCTGTGCTTTGTTTAATTTCACCCGCATCAGTTTTTCGTCGGGGAAGAGGTTGATCTCTCCATCCCGGGCACGAATACTTTGGATGGTTTGTCCATTTTCATTCAGTTGGTAGACCTCCACATCTTCGAGGAAATTTCCATCTTTTTTGGTGACGTATATTTCCAAGGTGGGGAATCGGACAAACTGTCCTTCATCCAATAGATCGACCGGATTCAGTTCTCCGATATTGGCGAGGGCCTTTCGTCCGGCATAGCGGCTTTCCGGTGCGATTTCATATTGAACCAGCAGGGAGATCAGAGAAAAAATGGCACCGCCGAATACCACCGGCGAGATAATTTGCCAAGTGCTTAATCCGCCGGAGCGCATGGCGGTGAATTCACCGTCGATGGAAAGACGACCGAACAGAAGCAAGGTGGCCACCACCGTGCTGATGGGAATACTGAAGGTAAGAATATAGGGGATCTTCAGGGTGAAAATCTGAATCAGAATGCCACCGGGTACGCCCTGGGCCACGTAGTCCAAGCCCCGCATCACTGCACCCAGATACAGCACCAGGGTGATGACAGACAGTGCCATCAGAAAACTTACGAGGTAGTCCCGGAAGATATAGCGGTGGATGGTTTGCATTGAATGGATGGCGAATGGAGGGGCGTTTATCCCAATTTTCGTTCTGCGGATTCCAAGGTGTTGTAAAGCAGCATGGTGATGGTCATGGGGCCCACGCCGCCGGGGACGGGAGTAATGGCGGATACTTTTTCCAGCATGGGTTCAAATTCGCAATCGCCGGCCAGGCGGTATCCCCGTTTTTTAGAGGCGTCTTCGACCCGGTTGACGCCCACGTCGACAATCACGGCGCCTTCACTCACCATATCCGCAGTGATGACTTCCGGGCGGCCCACGGCGGCGATCACGATATCCGCTTCGCGGGTGAACTTTCCGATATCCGGGGTGCCGGTATGGCAAAGGGTGACGGTGGCATTCCCGAGGTCGGTTTTCAGACTTAAAAGATTGGCCAGGGGGCGTCCGACAATGTTGCTGCGTCCCACCACGACCACGTGTTTGCCTTTGCATTCGATGCCACTGCGTTTGAGCAGGTGCAAAATGCCGTGGGGGGTACAGGGGAGAAAGGTGGGAAGACCGAGCATCATTTTTCCGACACTCACCGGATGAAAACCGTCGACATCTTTTTCAGGCAGGATGGTGTTCAGCACTTCCTCTTCGATGGAGGCGTCGGGGAGGGGGAGCTGCACCAGGATGCCGTGGATATCTTCCGCCTGGTTCAAATGGTTTACTTCGGCCAGGATTTCCGCTTTGCTGGCGGTGGCGGGCAGACGGATTTCGCGACTGAGGATGCCGGCTTCTTCGCAGGCTTTTTCTTTGGCGGTCACATAACTGCGGCTGGCGGGATCGTCGCCCACCAGAATCACACCCAAACCGGGGCGAACGCCTTTTTGGGTCAATTCGGCAGTTTTGCTTTTAATTTCGGCCCGCATTTCGGCGGCTACGGCTTTTCCATCAAGAATGTTTGCTGTCATGGGTTTCTTCTAAGGGATCAGAGCGCAAGCGTCAAGCCACGGGCTGAGATAAGCTTCTTTACCCGCCCTCCCGGTTCCGCGGAGCTCGAAAGCGGGAGCTAGGGTTTATATAGTCTTTACATTTCCACCTATATTTGAAAGCTATGACTCTCGAACGTTTAGACTTTATACATTAAAAGGAAGATATGAAAATTTTGACTGTTTGTTTTACCCTGTTCTCATTGTTGATGCTGTCCGCTTGTGGAGGCTCATCGTCCGCACCTGCTCCGGCCGCAACTGCAGATGCTGCAATTATGCAAGTGATCGACGCTTTGAATGAGAACAATGCGGCCGGCCCCTGGGATATGTTGCCTGCCAGTTACCAGACCCAATTGACGGAAGTGAAAAATGAATTTGCGACCAAAATGGATGTGGATGTGTGGAATTCCGGTGCGGGATTGGTAAAGAAACTGCACACGGTGCTCGGTGACCAAAAAGAACTGCTTCTGGCCAGCCCCTTGTTGGAAAGTGTTCCGATGAAAGAAGATCTCAGTGCCAACTATGATCAATTGGTTGTAATTCTGGGTGAAGTTGCGGAGAGCGATTTGTCCAGCTTGGAAGGTTTGAAAACCATGGACATTGGCGAATACCTGCGGACTACGGGCTCCTCCATTATGGCCGCCACTTCCAAAATTGAAATATCTGAAACCAGCAAGAAGCCCATGGGCATGAACAGCATGCTGAAAATGCCGGGTAAAATGCTCAGCACCAAAGCGGAATTGGTTTCCGAAGAGGGCGATACCGCCATTGTGAAAATGATCACCGAAGGGGAAGAGCCCCAGGACGTGCCATTTGTAAAGGTTGAAGGGAAATGGATTCCTGCAGACCTGGTCGAAGCCTTTCCGGAAATGGTTGGGGAAATGCGTGAAAGCCTGAGCGGACTTGAAATTCCCCCTGAAGCAAAAGCACAGGTTCAGATGGGCATGACCATGGTCAGCGGTGTGCTCGATCAGGTTGCAGCCGCAAAAACCCAGGAAGAATTACAGGGCGCGCTGATGGGAATTATGATGATGGGCATGGGCATGTAAGCAGCCTGTTTCTTGAAATCTGCCAACCTTCCCCGGTCACGGGGGAGGTTTTTTCTTTGTAGGGCTATGTTTTATAGGCAAATCCGAGTTGGGTCAGAGTTATGCAACAATATTAAATAAGTTGGATTCAAAGCTGGCGTGATTCTGAAAAAGGGCGTATAGTGATGATATGAAAACAAATAAATTCCTTTCCTCCCGTCGATCCCGTTCAGGGGCAGGCTTCACTCTGATTGAAATGTTGGTGGTGATCGCCATCATTGCTTTGTTGGCCAGTATCCTGGTCCCCGCAGTATCCAAAGCCCGGATCAAAGCGTCCGGTCTGAAATGTATCAGCAACTTGCGGACATTGCAGTTGGGCAACCAGATGTATGCCAATGACCACAATGGATGGTTTGTTTCCGCAACCAGTTGGGATGTGGATGGCAATCAGGGAGCCAATTGGCATTTTAACCCTGAATTTCTGAAATACATTATTCAGGATCAGGAAGGGATCGATAACCCGAGTGTATTTTGGTCAAAACCTTTTCCATTGCTTTGTCCGGCGACCCGGAGGCTGGGTTCGACTTCGTATTGGTTGGTACAGGCCAACTACGGGATTAACATCAACTTTAATTCCGCACTGGGTTTTCCGGGGTGGGGGAGTTCGAGCACGAAATGGAAAGTGAGTTCTGATATTTTTGAAAGATCCCCTTCACAGGTCGTTGCCTTCGCCGATTGTACAGACTGGCTTTTGAAAGATGCCTATTATGTCTATACGCCTGAGACCGAAGGCAATATTGGAGATGGACGATTGGCTTACCGTCATTTGGACAAAGCCCATGCGGTACACTATGACGGAAATGTTTCCGCGTATACCAAAAATGATTTGCGGGATGTTGAAATCCGGAGAAACTTCACTTTGGAAGACTGAAGTCATCTTACATTTACCTGCGTTGACGGTGCAACCGGACCTTTGGGACGGTTGCATTGTTGTATACAGATAAGGTGGAAATTTAGAAAAATGTTTCTCTGGTCATAATTCAGTCATATTCTTGTGGCAGGTTTAAGGAAATCCTTGGAGTTCCTTATGAAAAAACCTGCCCGTCATCTATATTTCCCGCTTTGTTTCCTGCTGCTGAATGCCATCGGACTCTGGCAGGGACTCCGCATTTGGCAGGCGCATCTCGAAAAGGCATCGGATCCGAAAGTGATCCACAGCCCGATGGATCAGGAGAGGTTACAGGGAAAAAATCCGGTTTCATGGGAGTGGGATCAAGCGGTGGTCTCCGGAGATCAGGTGGGGACGGTCCTGTCAGAGCCGCCGGTGAAAATGGATCCCAGGGTCACGGGGATCTATCGTTGGACATCCGAAAAACAACTGACATTTGAACCCATGCACGCCTGGCCGGTGGCCCGAATGGTGAATTTTGAGGTGCAGACCCTTTCCACCAATGCACAACAACAGGTGTTTGTCTTAAACCATCTTTCCCATGTGCCCGGTCCTTCTCTAGACCTACGTTCCGCAGAACCATTTCTGAATTCTGATTCAGAGGAAGTGCAGATCCGCATCCGCTTGAATGCGCCCGTGGATCAGAAAGAATTGAGGGAGCATGTCCTTTTGATGAATAATGAGGGCCTGGACCTTTATTTCCGCCTGAAGGAAACCCCGCAACCGGATGTGTTTATGTTGCATGCTCCCTGGAATGGAGAAAAGAAATTGACCCTGCTGGTACGAAAGGGACTTCGTTCCCTGTATGGGGAAGAGGGCGCGCTGCTGCAGGATCGCAGTTTTGAAATTAAAGCGCTGAAAAAGTTTGTGTTGAGAGGGTTTGAGGTGGACCAGCCGACGTTCGGCAAAGGGAAGATCGAACTGACCTTTTCGCATACGCCCGATTTACAGAGTGTGATGGACGGAATAAAAATTGAACCGGAAGTAAAGTTTTCTGTGGGGGAAGGGCAATGGTGGGAAAATCAAAATTGTGCCATCACCGGAGATTTTGAGCCGGGGAAAAAATATAAGATTTTATTTTCCGAAGGCATCCGTTCGCGAAACGGAAAGTCATTGGGAGAGGGGTTGGAGCGTTCGGTCATTCTTCCGCTGCGTGAACCGGGGTTGAAATTTGCCCATTCCGGATCCATTCTGAATGCGGCGGGGGCAAAACAGTTGGAATTGAATGTCGAAAATGAAGGGAACCTGTCGGTGGTCCTGGAAAGAGTGCATCCGAATAATTTGGTGGATTATGCGGTGCGAAGTTCCGGCATGGACAACTGGGTTTCGCAAAGACATCCCATAGAAAATTTGGGGTCGGTGGTTTGGAAAGAAGAGCTGAAAAAGGTGAAAAGCGGAACCGTGCCTTTGGATCTTTCCCCGGCCCTGGAAAAGGCGGGGCAGGGCATTTACCAGTTGAAAGTGACGGGCCGGAATTCGCAGCGGCAAATTGAAAAAATTGTGGCGGTCAGTGGCTTGGGACTTTTGGCCCGGCGGAACGGAGATGAAATCTACGTCTGGGCTTTGCATTTGCAGTCGGCGGAGCCGGTCGCGGATCTGGATTTGCAATTGTGGAGCGATACCCGTCAGCTGTTGGCGACAGGAAAAACCGATGCCCGGGGCTTGTGTGTATTGAAAGCCATGGAAAGCGAAGAGAAGGGAGAGGCCTTGGTGTTGTTGGCAGAAAAGGAAGGGTCTTTGGGGCTGTTAAATTTACAAACGGCACAGCCTTTTCCCGGGCAGAATGGGAAACGTCCCTATTTACAGGAAGGCAACGAGGCATTTGTTTACACTGAACGCGGTATGTACCGTCCACAGGAAACGGTACACGCCCGGGCGATTGTGCGTGGAAATGATTTTGCATTGCCCGGAATTTTTCCGGTGGAGTGGCGCTTAAAAAATACTGCCGGATTGGTGGTGTGGAAACAGCAAATGACCTTGTCAGATGTGGGGACGGCAGAAGTGGAGATTCCTTTGCAGGTACAATGGCCCAACGGCGCTTATCAGCTTCAGCTTTCCCTGCCCGGAGAGGATGCGCAGGTGTGGGGGCAAAGTGGCTTTCATTTGGAATCTTTTGTACCGCCCCAAATTGTGGTGAAGGCGGACACCCCGGATGGGGACGTTGCGGTTCCGGATGCGTTTCTGGTGAACATCAATGCGCAGATGCTTTACGGGGCGCCGGCGGGCGATCACGAATGTAAAGCGACTTTGTCACTGGTGCCCGAAGATTTCCGGAGTTCGGAATACCCGGACTATCTCTTTTCCGATGGCCGGAAGGATTCGTTTGGGTTTTGGAACCGGCCTTTGGGTACGTTCAAAACCAACGCGATGGGGGATCATCAAATTAAAGTACGGGTGCCGGCGGATAAAGCGGGTCCTTCCGCGATCCGGGCGGTGGTGGGGATTTCGGTGAAGGAGTTTTCCGGCCGCGAGGCGACCACGTTTGTTTCCCGGCGCATCGACCGGATCCCGTACTATGTGGGACTGAAGGTTGAAGGCAGGCAGGTGAATGTTTTGGCGGTGTCGCCGGACGGGAAAGTGCTGGCAGAAAACAGGGAAGTGGAATTGAGTTGGTATCGGGTTCATTGGCAGCGGGGCTATCGACGGAATTCACGGGGGCGGTATCATTACTACTCCGACGAAGTGCCGATCTTGGAGGGGGAAGAGACGGTGAAGTTGGTGGACGGAAAGTTTCAAACCGAATTGGATCTGGAGAATCATGCGGTTTACCGAATCGCGGTGAAAGATCCGCACACCGGATTTTCGAGTTCACGCCGCCTCTATTTGGGAAATGTAACCGAAGCGCCTTCGCGTGCGGATCAGGTGAAGTTGTCTTTGGATAAAGACGCGTACCGTCCGGGGGACGAAGCGGTGCTGACGATGCATGCGCCTTTTGCGGGGCGGGCTTTGATTACAATCGAAGACGCGGAGTTTCAAAGTGTGGAGACGGTGCGGTTGAAAGAGCGGAGCTCCACCTATCCATTTACGGTTCCGGAATGTGGCGCGGGAAATTTATGGCTGCGGGTTTCGGTGGTTCGTCCCCAACCCGGAGGAGGCGCGCAACCGGTAATAAGGTCTGAAGGTGTGTTGCCCTTAACCATAAAAAAGGATGAACTGGATCAACCCTTGCAGATGCTGGTTTCGGAAACGCTGCGTCCCTCGGAGACGGTGGCCATGCGCTTGGTCGGCGAACCGGGCGCGGAAGTGGTGGTGGCCGGTGTGGATGAAGGGATTCTGTTGCTCAGTGACTTTCAAACGCCCAACCCTGTGAAATGGTTTTTAGGATTGCGGCGGGCGGGATCTATGACCTGGGATTCTTTTAATGAATTGTTGCCGGAGTTGGGAAGGGGCGTTTTTGCGGGTGAAGTCAAAATGGGAGGAGGCATGGGGTCGGCGTTGCGGAAACGTTTGAATCCGGTGGATGCCAAACGCTTTAAGCCGCTTTCCTGGTGGTCGGGTGCACATCGGATCCCGGAAAGTGGAGAACTGAAACTGGAAATTCCGCTTCCGGAGTTTACCGGTCAAATTCGCTGGATGGCGGTACAGGTGTCGGCGAAGGGAATGGGGCATGCGGAAGCGTTTTCGAAAGTGGGACGTGAGGTGATTGTACAACAGAGTTTGCCGTTGTTTCTTGCGCCGGGAGATGAGTCGGTTTGGAGTTTTCGACTGCACAACCGCAGTGAAGAAGCCAAGACGGTTACCCTGATGCCTTCGGCAAAAGGACCGGTGGAATTTGATGCATCGGGATTGATCTTCACCTTAAAACCCGGCGAACAGCAGGTACGCGAAATCAAAGTGAAAGCGAAAGAGGAAATGGGACGTGCGGATTTGAAATTGCAGGTGAAAGTCGGAAGCGAATTTTGGCAGGAAACCTTGGAAATGGCGGTTCGTCCGGCGGGCAGTTTTGAAACCCGGGTGAAGCGGGTATTGTTGGCTCCCGGGAAAGGCATGAATATCGGTCCCTCCGAAGGCATGTTGCCCGGAACGGCGCAACGGACTTTTCAGGTGAGTTCCATGCCGACGATGCAGTTGGCGGGGGCACGGAAATATTTACTGCGTTATCCCTATGGCTGTTTGGAGCAAACGGTAAGCGCCGCGGCTCCCGCTCTGTATTTGCCTGATTGGTCGGAAGATTCAAGGGAGGCGTCCAAAGCCCAAGTGGAGGCGGGGATTCATGAGTTATGGAAGAAGCAATTGCGCGGTGGCGGATTTGGTTATTGGAACGGTCGGGACCGCTTGTCGGTGTCGGGAAGTTTTTACGCTTTGGCTTTCTTGTTGGAGGCGAAAGCGCAGGGCTATGCGGTGCATGAAGCTTCTCTTCAGTCGGCCTTGAATTGGGCCAGGAGCTGGTTGAATGGACAAAATTGGAAGCTGGATGATGAGGAACTAAATCTCAATATGGTGCAGGCCTGCCGGGTGTTGTCCATGGCGGGAGAGTTGGATGCGGGGTGGTTGCAGATTTTACGCGAACGCAAAGAAGATCTGTCTGCGTACAGTCGAATCATGGCGGCGGAAGCGTTGATGCGTAGTGGAAAACGTCCTTTGGCACTGGAGATGGTGGAAGGCGTTTCGTCTACGGATCACGGATGGGGATGGTATAGTCACAGTTCGGGTGACGCGGAACTGTTGTGGCTGTTATTGAAGCTGAATCCTTCGGATGGACGTATCGTTCCTTTGGTGGAGGGTTTGTTGGAAAAAAGAAATGCAGAAGGCCGTTGGGCACATACCTATGAGAACGCTTCTGTCATCCGTGCCTTTGCCGCTTATGCGAAAGCATGGCCTCCATCGGAAACCGGATTTCGGGTGGGGGTTGCTCGACGCACGGGGCCGTTTAGAACCTTTGCCGATGGCGAGGTGACGCCGGTGGGGAAGGCGGGATTTGAAAGTACGATCTACAATGATGGAGACCGTCCGGTGTATATGGAAATTTTTGAGGAAGGATTTCCGGTGGTACCGGAGAAGGTGGTGAATACCTTTAAGATCGAAAGAACGTTGATGCGATTAAATGGATCAAAGATTAAAACCGGAGAAGCTTTGCACAGTGGAGAAATGGTGATGATGCGGATTCAGGTTTCGCATTTGCCGAGGCGCTTGGAGTATTTGGTAATCGACCAGCCTCTGCCTGCGGGATTGGAAGCCCTGCCTTCCATTCAGCAACAAAAACCCTGGAAGCGCATGCAACGGAAGGTGGATGAAGGAGTGAATTCCGTCCGGCATGTTGAAGTGCGGGATGACCGGGTCTTTTTGTTTCCCTGGAGGGTGGGGCGCGCATCGCAGGTGTACTATGTTTTGTTGCGGGCAGTAACGCCGGGCAACTATGTGTTTCCTCCCGTATTCTCTCAGGACATGTACGACGATCAAATCATTTTCCGTGGCAGTCCTGAACGGCTGGAGGTGAAGCTGTGAGGTTGAAGAGATGGATCAAGCGGGGCGTATGGGCCGTGTTTCTGTGGTTTTTGTTGGCGGCGGTGTGTCCCTTTCCTCATCACAAGTTGGCGTATCGGCCCGGCAATACCCGATATCAAGATCGGGAGCAGGGCTTGTTGCGTCGGGAGCTGGCGGCGAACGGGGAGGATCGGGATTGGGTTTCGCTGGCGGAGAGTGGACGCTGGGCGGGTCCGGCGTTGATTGCCGTTGAGGATCAGCGCTTTTATCATCATCCGGGCGTCGACCCCGTTGCGGTGCTGCGGGCGCTGGGACAAAATGTATCCAGTGGTAAAGTGATTTCGGGCGCGTCCACAATTTCGACGCAGGTGATTCGCTTGATTGAACCGCGTCCGCGGAATTTGTTCACCAAAGTGATCGAAGCGTTTCGCGCGACGCAGTTGGAAATGCGATATGACAAAGATTATATTTTAGAGCAGTATTTGAATCGGGCACCTTATGGGGGCAACCGCACCAGCCTGGCCACCGCCTCACGCCGGTATTTCGGCAAGGAGCCTGCGCTCTTGTCAGCCGGGGAAGCGGCTTTGTTGATGGGCTTGCCACAGAGTCCGAGCCGGTTTCGTCCGGACCGCCATCCTGAAAAAGCGGAGAAGCGGAGGGAAATGGTATTGCAGCGAATGCAGGCGGAAGGGATGTTAACGGAACGGCCCTTGATGGAAAATGGCGTTCGCTGGGTGGCGCCTCCCTTAAAAGCTTTTCATTTTACCGAGTGGATTCGTCAGCGGCATGGCGGGAAAAGCGGGACGATTCAAACCAGTCTGGATGCGGGCATGCAGCGGACCTGTGAAAAGGTATTGTCGCGCTGGCGGTCGGAGGACCGATTCAGAGAGTGCGACGGAGTCGGGGTGTTGTTGATGGATGCAAAAACGGGTGAGGTGCGGGCCTGGGTGGGGGGATGGGATGCCGGAAATCCCTTGCATACCCAGGTGGATACGGTCACCCGGAAACGCGCGCCGGGCTCGACCTTAAAACCTTTTGCTTTTGCGCAGGCGATGCAAGCCGGATGGTTGACCCCCGAAACGCGCTTGGAGGATCTGCCGCAACTATATGCGGACTACCAGCCTGAAAATATGAACGAAGGATGGAGCGGGGATGTTTCCGCGCGCAGTGCCCTGGTGCAAAGTCTCAATATGCCGGCCCTGCAAATCACCGGGAAAGTGGGCGTGTCGAATTTGTTGGGGGTATTGCGGTCGGCAGGATTGGAGTTGTCAGGGGTGATGGCGGAAGATGTGGGACTGGGCGCGGTGCTGGGCGGGGGCATGGAAGTGAGTTTGTTGGAGCTGGTGCAGAGTTACAGTGTTTTTGCGCGGGGCGGAAAAGGGGTTCATGCCAAAGGGCTGCGTGGATCGGTTGATGAGGGAGCGGATGTTTTTTCCGGGGGGGTCGCATACTGGATCAGCCGCATGTTGAGCGGACCCGAACGGGATCTGGCCTTGTATGGGCACGGAGGAGATGTGGCGCGTCCGGATTTGGCATTTAAAACCGGAACCTCGCATGGTCTGCGGGATGCCTGGGCGATCGGCTGGAATGGGGAGTGGGTGCTGGGGGTGTGGGTAGGGCGCATGGACGGAGACTCGGTCAACGGGTTAAGCGG
>CAKZLZ010000197.1 GCA_937127435.1 uncultured Verrucomicrobiota bacterium
AATGATTTTTTCCGTAGTCTGTTTGTTTTGCATGTACCCTCCTTCAGGTTGTGATGGTTTGATTATGATGAACAGGAGTTGATCCGGATGATCCTGTAATCCTGTCAAAAAATGGGGAAAGTCCTGTGGCTTTAGATTATAGATAAAATCGAAGACCCCGAGAGGATTGTCAGATCTCGTTGACATGAAAACAAGATTCGCTCTCCAAATTTGGAAAGCGACTCAACAACAGATCACTTCCATCACAAACAAGTTTGCATGCATCCACTTGCCGTGTCATTTTGGTTTTGCCACGGGGACCGTGGAACGACGCTTTAAGTTTGCAAGCGTGCGGAAGGTCTGTCATTTAGTCCCCATGAATTTAGAAGAAAAAACCCTGAGCAAACAAACCCTGCTGGACGGCATTGTCTTCGATGTGGAACGCATCGACGTGGCCCTTGCCGACGGCACCCAATCCAAAAGGGATATCGTGCGGCACATCGGCGGCGTGGGCATCCTGGCCCGCACGGCCGATGGCGGGTTCCTGTTGGTAAAGCAATACCGCAAGGCGGTGGAAAGCCTGTCGCTGGAAATTGTTGCCGGCATGCGGGAACCCGGCGAAGATGCGCAAGTGACCGGAGAACGGGAACTGCTGGAAGAAACCGGTTCCAAAGCCAAATCCATTCATTATCTCGGCCGCTACCTCCCCTCCCCGGGCTATACCGACGAGGTGGACGAACTCTATTTTGCCGAGCTCGAGGCGGGCGCAACTGATTTGAAACTGGATTCAGATGAACGTCTGGTGGTGGAAAAATTTTCCTATGCTGAAATGGAAGCCATGTTCCGCGAAAATAAAATAGTCGATGGAAAGTCGATTGCCGCCTGGTTCTTTGCTAAGGACAAAGGATACATATGAACAGCATCGACTTTGCCTCCGAATTAAATGAAGAACAGTTGGCCGCCGTACAGGCGGGTGACGGTCCCGTCTTAATCATTGCCGCCGCCGGCACCGGTAAAACCCGCACCCTGATTTACCGGGTGGCCTGGCTGGTGGAAAAGGGCGTGCGCGGAGAAAATATTCTCCTGCTCACCTTCACCAACAAAGCCGCCGCCGAAATGATGGAACGGGCCCGCGACCGCGTGGGTGCCGAACCGTTACAGGGCATGTGGGGCGGCACTTTCCATTCCATTGCCAACCGGATTCTCCGCCTGCACGCGGATAAAATGGGCTACCGGACCGACTACACCATCATCGATTCCGACGACCAGAAGTCGCTGATGAAAAACATCTACGACGAGCTCGGCCACAAAGGGGATAAAGAATTTCCCAAACCCCAGGTGTTGCTGAGCCTGTTTTCGTTGGCACTCAACAAAGACGGTGAACTACAGGAAATGATTGTCGACCGCTTTGCGGATCAGGGAGTGGACATTGAGGCCATCCTCAAAATTCAGGCCCGCTACGCCGAGCGCAAAAAAGAACTCAACGCCTTGGATTTTGACGACCTGTTGGTGCAGGCCGTCCGCATGCTCGAAGAAAATGAGGGTCCGCGGGAATACTACCAGCAGAAATTCCGTTACGTCATGGTGGACGAATATCAGGACACCAACCCCGTACAATCCCGCTTTGTGGATCTGCTTTCCGGCGGCTCGGGAAATCTGCTGGTGGTGGGCGATGACTTCCAGAGTATTTACGGATGGCGTGGCGCAGACTATAAAAACATCCTCGATTTCCCGGAGACCTTTCCCGATGCCCAAGTGTTTAAACTGGTGACCAATTACCGCTCTGTACCGGGGGTTCTCCGCGTCGCCAACAAATGCATCGCCGGCAACCCTGAACAGTTTCAAAAAGAACTGCGCCCGGTTCGTTCCGAAGG
Source organism: uncultured Verrucomicrobiota bacterium (assembly GCA_937127435.1). Lineage (GTDB taxonomy): Bacteria > Verrucomicrobiota > Kiritimatiellia > SS1-B-03-39 > UBA6053 > UBA6053. The sequence goes on from CAKZLZ010000197.1 coordinate 1,854, forward strand.
TGCCCGGCCCATCGTGGCCAAATTGAACGACGGACGGCATCAGTCGCAATACATGGCCAATCACTTTCGCATGATGCAGCGCGCGGGCTATCAATGGAAAGACATGTGCGTGCTGTACCGCGCCCACTACCACGCCATGGAATTGCAATTGGAACTCAACCGCGAAGGCATCCCCTACTCGATTACCTCCGGCGTCCGCTTTTTCGAACAGGCCCACATCAAAGATGTGCTGTGCCTCTTGCGACTGGCCCAAAACCCCCGCGACGAACTGGCCTTTGTGCGCTTACTCAGCCTGCTCCCCGGGGTGGCGGAGAAAGGCGCACGCAATGTTTGGAAAAAACTCAGCCGAAAATTTAATCCCTTGGCTTCCGAAGATCGGAATCTGCTTCAACAGTACATTCCGAAACGCGGAAAAGCGGCCTGGGAACCGGTGCACGAAGCCCTGGAACAAATGGAGGCGGAAGATCTCACCCGCAACCCGGGCGAAATGGTCTTTTTGTTTTTGGAATCGTTTTACGATGCCTACGCCAACAATCAGTTCGATAACGCCAAGCAGCGCATGGAAGATATTCACGGCATGGCGGAAGATTGCGGCAACTACGAGAACCTGGAAGACTTCATGAACGAGTTGGCCCTGCAAACCAATCTCGACGAGCAAGCCGATGCCGACGGTGAAGAAGCCAACGCCATCCGTCTCTGCACCATTCATCAGTCAAAAGGACTCGAATTTCCGGTGGTGGCCGTGCTGTGGTGCGCCGACGGCATGTTCCCCTCCAGCCGCTCTCTGGAAGACAATGACGGCGGAGGCGAATCCGAAGAGCGCCGCCTGTTTTATGTAGCCGTCACCCGCGCCAAAGACCGCCTGGTCCTGGGCATGCCCCAAATGCGCCGTCAACGCGACGGCGGCATGATCTGGTATCAACCCTCCCGCTTCATCTCCGAACTCGGCCCCGGCTTCGTCGAAGAAGAACGCGGCGGGTATTATTAGGTCGGAAGTCGGAGGTCGGAGGTCGGAGGGTGGAGGCTGAAGGCTGAAGGAATATAATGACGGAAGTCCCGCTCTGCGGTATTCAATGTTCGATTGAATACGGTCGACTTGTTGTTGGTTTATTACCTTACAGGAATCTGCAAAGAGATCGTTCAGGGTTTCCGAAACCCGCGACCTGAAGGTACACTTTTTAAACCGCCTAAAATCGGAACTATGAACTGAGACCAAGACCTACAAGACTCTTGACTGACGGGAATTCGTAATCTTTTTCTGAGCCTCAATCAAGAGAGCGCGCACCTCTTCCAGAGCAGCCACATCGTCAGCATTTTGACCTTGCAAAAACGTAAGGGGACTCTGACCCTCATCCGTTACAAGCGTGGGATCAGCACCATTTTCGAGAAGTAGTTTAATCGTCTCAATCTTCAGATATACACAGGCAAAATGCAAGGGCGTCCATCCGCGAGGATCTTGAGCATCTAAATCAGCACCAAGATCGACGAGCACTTTTACCGTACCCGGATAGATCATATCACTGTCCGCGTGTCTGATTGCAAACATGAGAGGTGTTCTGCCATATTTCCCGGGGCGTTCGAGATTTACACCTTGCTCTACCAGCGCTCTTATCTCTGCATGGGCCTTCAGCTGAGCCGCCATATGCGCTTCCTCTCTTTTCAGGGCATTTTTTTGCCCGTCACCAAATTCCCTTCTTATGAGGTATTTCTCTCGCCCTCTTGCGCTAATCGCATCCACTAGATGTTGGTCAAGGCTTCGCTCATTCACATATTTTTCGTATTCAATGACTTGCTGAACCCATATTTCCTGCGCCTCTTTTCTTTCTCGCATAAAGAACAAGCTGCATCCACCTATATTTGCGACAAACACCCCTAAGAATATATAAAATATTTTTCTGCTTTTTAAGCCTATTCCCATCAGCAAGGACAACAGGTAAAAGGCAACAGTAGCCCAGTAAAATACAGAGAAGCCTCCTTCCGCATTGAAATTAAAAAATGACCCCATTCCTAGAGGAAACCAAATAACACTGACGGGATAACACAGCATCAACGGGCTTCCACTGAGCAAAGCTGTAAGCACGAGACCGAGGAAGATTGTAAACAAATACAGAAACATGACCCGCAGTCTCTTCTTGAACACAGCCTTCAGGAAATACCCGAAATATCTCTCTTCAGACCGCTTCGCATTGCGGTGACATTTTAATGCCACCTTACAAAAAAAATAAATCACGACGAGCACAAGTGCCAGCAGAATAAAATACGGAATCATCATTTCATGGCCAGAATAGATTTTCATCAAGTGAGTGGCGAGTTAATAAAAGTTCTTATCAAGTATCTTCATCTACTTCTTTTAAGATCCATTCAGGACTCAGTAGGATTTATGACATCCAAAGGTCCCTAGATCGAAGTGCCTTCATTTACTCGGGATGAGTGTTAATCACACCACGGTCGAGAAAGGCATGATAGGGTACTATCCCTCACTCTTCATGTCAGAAATCGGCCCCGGCATGCTCGAAGAAGAACGCGGCGGGTATTATTCGGTCGGAGGTCGGAGGTCGGAGATCGGAGGCTGAAGGAATGAAATGACGGAAGTGCCGCTCTGCGTGGTTCAATGTTCGATTGAAAACGGTCGACTTGTTGTTGGTTTATTCGGTTTGGGTTTTTACCGCTAATTGACGCTGATCTTCGCTAATATTAAACTTCAACGGTAAATTATTAGTGTGAAATTAGTGTAGATTAGTGGTTACCTGTTTTCTTCTGAATAAATCTACAGGCCCTAAAGTCGGAACTGAACCGCGGAAGTTCCCGAAGAAGACAAACGGGGTCTCAACCGGGGCGGAGAACCGGAGATTCTGCTAAAAAGAATCGGTTGCCAACTTCCGCTGGCAACCGACACATGTTTTCATTTTCGAAAGAGTCTATTCAACAATGCGAATGTAGATCTGGTCGAATTCGTCCTGAACGGACGGGATTGTCTTATCCGGCGTCAGGTTCATGACCAGGTCTTCATCAAACTGTTTGACCTCATAGCTCCAACCTTCAGGCAGGCTTTTGAAGGTTTCGCCAAGGGTCGGCAATTTATCGAAGGGTGTTTTGGTGCCCTGCATGACGTAAACATGACCATCGGGATCCACCAAGGTGAAAACATCGGTACCGGCTTTCCAGGTGAGGTTCTGAAATTTTGCAGGACTGAACACTGTATAGTTTTTCATCTGCATGGTTCCGGGGGGCAGATGCGCGCCGAACACCATCTGCTTACCTCCAACATCCAGTGATTCAGAAGCCATGACGCCCACTTCATCCATAGACCACCATTGCGGGCCATTTTTGTAAACTTTGTTGGCACCAAATTCTTTGGCTAATTTTTCGGTATCCAGATTTTCCCACCATTCCAGATCTGCCGGGGCCAACGGAGAGGTGCTATAAATATCATTTCCAATTTCACCGTAATCAAATACCAGTTCACAGTATTGATACCCGCGTGAATCTTTCAGCGTTTTTAACGTCAGCGTCATGGGGGTTCCCTGACCTGTTTTCATTTCGGCCGTCGGAACAGCAGGAGCAGGTGCGGTTGTGCCTCCGGTCATCACCAGGAGCGCCAAGGATGCGACGCCCAGAGTGGTCAAAAGTTTCAGTTTCTCGTTCATA
>CAKZLZ010000198.1 GCA_937127435.1 uncultured Verrucomicrobiota bacterium
TGATATAAAGAAACAGGAGAGACTCGACGCATAACTTAAACTTGCCTCAACTTGGCTCCGCTTCCGGCACCACTTCTCTTGTACACTGTCATGTAATTGGTTGGAAAACAAAATCACCCGGGGTTCCTGCTGACTGATGAAACGCCGATAAGCCGACCGGGGTGATTTCTTTGAGTTCATCATACGATACCGTCCATAGTACCGGATCTACTTCGGAATAAAAACGTAGTCAATAGATCGCGCAAATCTAATCTTGCCGGGGACAGGCCCCTCTCCCCCCGACGCGCACATTTGCTGCATACACAAGTTCCCTTGCCTGGAACTGTATTCTACGAAGCTTTAATTCAACCCTAAGCTGTACTTTGCGAATGCCGCTATGGCCATGGCGAGTCCAAAACTCCACAATGTGCCAATGAGCACATATTCCGCCAGAGGTTGCTTCTTCGCCTCTTCAAACCGGATAATCGATTTGGCAGCAATCAAAAAACCGACACCACCAGGCTGCCCCATAAATACCAGCAGGAAAATAAGCGCCCTCTCCAATTTCCCTATCAAAGATCCCCCATTCTTTAACCCCTTCCCCAATGCAGCTTTCAGGTCTTTATTTTCTTCACAGAGTCGATCAGCCACACAACGGATAAAATGTCCGGCGCCCCAAACTGCCGACACAAATCCTGTGATCATCATCATAAGCCCCAGACCTGTAATCCTCTGCCCAGGTAACCCGTTCTTCAGCATTATGGAGATAACAAAGATCACCAACAGATGAGCCGCTTGATCCATCAAAAATAAAGAGGGACCGGTTTTTATCCACGATTTGGTGAAATCAATTAACGCATGAATAAGCGCAATCCCTAATGCCAACCGCCACCATCCCCACTGTTGTAGAAGCAGATACGCCAAAACCCCATGAAGCCCCGCATGCAGAAGCAGAATTCCCATGCGCCTCTTCTTTTCCCCCGCCATCCAATCCGGTTGCAACAGAAAATCACCTAAAACATGGGCACACAGGAGAGGAACCAAGTAAACATTCATCATCAAACCTTTTGCATTCTATTGGAAAACGGAACACCCAGAACACAAGCTAAATAACTTGTATTGACTTCATACAACCCCATCAGCTTGTTTACAATCATTACAACCCCTCTGGGTTGTTTTCATTCATTACAACCCCTGAAGGTTGTTTTCCGCCAAGTAATAAACTTGCGGCGGCCAAAACCGGGTGAATATGGGATTTCCAAAATGTACGTCGAAAAGCTTTACCCACAGCCTGAGGAGTCGGCGAAGACCCATCATTTTTTTGCGCCCAGAGATGCAGAGCCGTTTCCTCCTGCGTCCACCCCAGGATCTCCCCCACCACCGCAAAAGATTCCACCGCACTCCAGGACGAAACAGCCAAGTCCAAAACAGGCAATGTAAATAAATCTAATGAGGTAAATTCCTTAGATTGCGCCAAAAGCTTCCATCGGATTTTCCCTTTCGACGTAAGGGCGAGCGCATCCCCCGAGGCTTCAAAGGCATCTCCTTGGGATTCTGCCAAATGTGCCGGATTGAGGACCTCAACTGCCCCAATCCCGATGCCAACTCGACTATCGGAATGATCACTCGCAGGACTTGCTTTAGAAACCGCCCGCAAAAATACGGCCGCCTCAAGCGCACATGCAGGCGAACTCAAAGCGACTTGCCATCCATCCCCCCGGAAAACCTCTAAATTTCCGATGACCTGATCAGGAAAATTCTCTGAAAATTTATCCCAAAAATCCTTCATGTCTGACAAGAGATCTTGCAACTGACTTGCGCTCAACTGTCGCGAACCAATCACGTCCCCAGTGAGAACCGCATAAACCTGTGGAGATTCAGAATTTTCTTTAGAAATAGAGGGCATAACATAGAAAAGAACAAAAAAGAGTGACAAGCAATTTCAAAATTCCTCAGAGAAGCTTTAAAGTGGACCTCATCCACTTCCCTTGCTATGGAGACCCAACTTTAAAAAGATAAGGAATTTTTATGAAAACGGTAGTACTCATTGGTGATGGGATGGGCGATTGGCCTTGTCCGGAATTAGAAGGAAAAACCCCGCTGCAGGCAGCGGTCGCACCGAATATGCGGAAAATTGCGGCCGCCGGTAAATTATATCTGGCCGATACCGTCCCCCCGGGACTGCCTCCGGGCTCTGATGTCGCCAATCTGGGTCTCTTGGGCTACGATGCCCGGGAATTTTATACCGGACGCGCGCCCATTGAAGCAGCCGGTGCCCACCTGCCCTTAAAAGACACGGATGTCGCGTTACGCTGCAACCTGGTCCATATCGCCGACAACAAAATGGTCGATTACTCTTCCGGCCACATCTCCACTGAAGATGCGGCCCCCATGATTGCGACTCTGCAAGAGAAACTGGGACGTCCCGGGTTAAGTTTTAATACCGGCGTGCAATACCGTCACCTGGTCATTTGGGATGGAGGTCCCACCGATCCGGTTACCCAGCCGCCCCACGATATTTTAACCCAGGATATTGGTAAATATCTGCCCCACGAAGGTCGCGCTCAGGAACTCCTGGATCTCATGGAAGCCTCCAAAGAGATTTTGGCCAATCATCCGGTGAATATCGCCCGTAAAGAACGCGGAGAAGTACCGGTCACCCAAATCTGGCTCTGGGGCCAGGGCCCTGCCCTCAAAATCCCCACCTACAAAGAACTCTACAACTTGACCGGCACCATTATCACTGCCGTGGATCTGGTTCGCGGATTGGGCGTACTTGCCGGACTGGACACCCCCGAAGTCCCCGGTGCCACCGGCTGGATCGACACCAATTACCAGGGCAAAGTAGACTACGCACTCAAAGCCCTGGAAACCCAGGACTTTGTTTACGTTCATGTGGAAGCCCCCGACGAATGCGGGCACGTGGGCGACGCAAAACTCAAGACCCAGGCCATTTCCGATTTTGATGCCAAAGTCGTGGGACCTATCTGGCAAGCTCTCGAAACCAAAGGCGAACCCTACCGCCTGCTGGTCACCATGGACCACCGCACCCCGGTGGAAATTCGCGGACACTCTGCGGAACCGGTACCGCTGGCCACCCTCGAAGGCCCCATCGGACCTGTGAGCGAAGAATGCGCATTTGATGAATTCATCAACGACGGAAACATCGACATTCGCACCTTTGAATGGATTCCGACCTGGTTGCGTGGAGAAGCATGAGCAACGTCGAATTCCCTCCGGAATTGAAAGCCGGACTCTGCCATGATTGGCTGACCGGTATGCGTGGGGGCGAACGGGTCTTGGAATTGCTCGCGGACGCTTTTCCGGATGCCCCGATTTTCACCTTGATTCACAAAGAAGGATCGGTTTCGGATCGGATTGCATCCCACCCTATTCACACCAGTCCCCTGCAGAAAATTCCCGGGATCTATGACAACTACCGGAACTTTCTGCCGGTCATGCCCTTCATGATTCGGGCCTGGAAACCTTCTGCGGATCTGGATGTGGTCATCAGCACCAGCCACTGTGTCGCCAAAAGCATTAAAACCCGGGCGGGCACCCGCCACGTTTGTTACTGCTTCACCCCCATGCGCTACGCCTGGCTGTTCCATGAGGATTATTTCCCGCATCCTGTAAAGCGGGCACTGCTTAAACCCTTTCTGACCTGCCTCAGAGTCTGGGATAAAAAAACTGCCCACCGGGTCGATCGCTTTGTCGCCATCTCCGAACATGTGCGCAGCCGCATCAAAGAATTTTACGGACGCGATTCGGATGTGGTTTACCCTCCGGCGGACACCGATTATTTCCAACCCGGCACGGAACCCCGTGAGGAATACGACTTTCTGATCAGCGCCATGGTTCCCTATAAAAAAGTGGATCTCGCCATCCGCGCCTACACCGCCAGCGGCTATCCTCTCAAAGTGATGGGTAGCGGATCCGGACTGCCCGACCTGAAAAAAATTGCCGGACCCAATGTCGAATTTCTCGGACGCCAGCCGGACGAAGTCTTACGGGAACACTATCAGAAGTGCCGGTTCTTAATTTTTCCCGGAGAGGAAGATTACGGCATTGTTCCTGTCGAAGCCATGGCCTGTGGCACCCCGGTCATCGCCTACGGACGGGGCGGCGTCACCGAAACCGTGACCGCCGGAGAAACCGGATTGTTTTTCGACCCGCAAACTCCGGAAGCTTTAAACGAAACCCTCCAAAAAGCCTCGGTGATCAACTGGGACCGGGAGAAAATTCGTCAGCGGGCAGAGAAGTTTGATATTACCCATTTCCTGGAAGGCATCGCCAGGGTTCTCCGTACATGAACGACCGGAAGCTTGGATTGTCCCAAGCGTACATTGCCGTCATCCTCATGGGTGCAGGCATCACTGTCATTCAGACCCTGCCCATCCCCGCCCAGACCCTGGTGTGGTATCGGGTGGCCATCGCCGCCCCCGGACTGGCCCTGTATGCCCTACTCAGCCGTCAATCCCTCAAAGTCGCCAAACCGCATCGACTGCCATTGATCTGGACCGCCCTGCTCACCGGCGGTCACTGGGTGACCTTGTTTATATCCATCCACCTCAGCAGCGTGGCCATCGGCATGATCAGTTTTTATAGCTTCCCCATTTCCACAACATTGTTTGAGGCGGCCCTGCAAAGGCGAAAACCTGAAATGCGGGACCTCACCATCTCCATTTTAATCCTGATCGCCGTCATCCTCCTCACCCCTCTCACCGGCGCCTCCCGGGACTTATTGCCCGGAGTGCTTATCGGCATTCTGTCGGGTGTTCTCTGGGCGGGACGCATGGTGCTCATCCGCCATCAGTTAAGAGCGGTTTCCGGATTAACCACCATGTTCTGGTCGATGATTGTGATGATGGTGGCCTTGAGTCCTTTCCTCATAAACAGCACGCCCCCCTGGCACTGGAAACCCTCCGTTCTCCGCGGCGTACTTTTTCTCGGAATCTTCGTCACCGCATTTTGCCACACCATTTTACTTAGTAGCCTCAGACACATCTCCGCCACCCTGGTCGGGCAAATCTCCCCCATTCAAATTGTCTCCGCTTCTCTCGCCGGATGGTTCTTCCTCCAGGAACCTCTCACCCTCCGTATCCTCATGGGCGGATTACTGATTACCTCTACCGGCTTTATCGTGGCGAAGTTTTTTAAAGACCCGGCATCAAAAACAACATAACCCCGGGACTGAACTTTCAGCACCGGTCAGGTTGAAATACCCAGAAGATTAAGGTGTGATGCGGGTGATGCCCAGAGGCACTTTCATTGATTCCTCAATCCGTTCATGCAATCGCGCGGAGAGCTGTTTCAATAATTCAGGGTCAGCGCTTTGAATCAAATTATGCAGCTCTTCCGGATCCCTTTGGTGATCATAGAGCTCTGCCCCCTTCTCTCCTTTCGTTCCCCATTCGGTGTAACGGTAACGCGCCGTCCGCAATCCATATCCATTGGCATACTGGGTGAAAGCATCCCGGCGGGAAGCGGTTTCCGGATCCTCCAGCGTCGGGACCAAACTGACACCTGAAAGATAAGCCGGGGCCTCGAGTCCGCAAAGCTCGGCCAGGGTCGGATAGAAGTCAACCATCTCCGCAATGGAACGGGTACGTCCTCCTGCCTCCTTCATGCCGGGAGCCGCAATAATCAGCGGCACCCGGTCCGCATTTTCAAACAAGGTGGTCTTCTGCCACCACCCATGCTCCCCCATGTGATACCCATGATCCGAGGTAAACACGACAACTGTGTTTTTATCCAATCCCGTTTCCGTAAGGGCATCCAACATCCGTCCGATCTGCGCATCCGCAAATGAGATGCTCGCATAGTAGGCCCGTATCGCCTGTCTCGATAATTCATCCGACAGGTTGAGCTGCTCCTTCATTCTGGTGACCGACCTCACCGCATCGGGAGGAAGCGTTTTCAGATATCCATCCGGTACGGCAGGAACTTGAATATTCTCAAGGGGGTAAAGCTCAAAATATTTCTTGGGAGCGACATAGGGTGTATGGGGACGGTACAGCCCCACTGCCAAAAAGAAGGGCGTTTCTTCATCCGCATATTGCTTCAACAATTTCACCGTTTCAGCCGCGCCAATTCCATCGGTTTGTTCGTTGTCATCCCCCTCCGCAGCCAGCCAACTAAGGGTCGCACCATAGCGGCCTTCACGCAAAGTAAATATCTTGTCCTCTTCCGCCACATCGCGGCCTTTGGGATTAAACGTATGCATCCATGAAGCCGGGTCATCATGTCCATCTGTCCCCACCGCTTTCGGCACGTCGTAATGATAAATTTTACCCACCCGGGTGGCCTGATAGCCATTATTAATGAACATCTGCGATAAGGTCTGCACATCGGGTAAACGGTTTCGGATATAGATTCTGTTTTTGGTAATCAGATTCTGATTGGGATATAAACCCGTCATAAACGAAGCCCGACTCGGACCGCAAAGCGGATATTGACAATATGCGTTCTCAAACAGCATTCCGCGAGAAGCCAGTTTATCAATGTTCGGACTCTGGACTTGCGGATTGCCATAACTCCCCAGGTCCGCATTCAGATCATCACAAATGATAAACAGCACATTTGTTTTACCCCCTTCCTCTTCTGCTGCTTTTGACGGGTCTGGACGAAGCACTGCGGCTGGTAGAAATAAACAAACCATAAAAAACATCCGCACATTCAATAATTTCATTATTTCTCCAATCCTCATTCACATTCAACTGGTGACAGTCGTCCCATATTGGACTGCTGAAGTCTATAAAAGAACGCTTAAGCTTGAATCTCATTTGGAGGCTGACTACATCTTTCTGTATTCAGAATTAATCTTCCCACCCCTACCCCTCAAAATATGAAACCAGTTTGGATTGTTTCCGCCCGTCGTACCCCACAAGGCCGTTTCTTAGGATCCTTGGCCCGCCAATCCGCCATCGACCTCGGCGTTGTTGCCGCGCAGGCCACCCTGCAGGACCTGGATAAATCGCTCATCGATTCCGTGATTGTGGGCAATGTCTTGGGTGCCGGACTCGGCATGAACGTGGCCCGCCAAATCGGGGTCAAACTCGGACTCCCCGACTCCACCCCCGCATTCACGGTAAACATGATGTGCGCCTCGGGTATGCAATCTGTTTTGTTGGCCGCCCAATCCATTCAAGCCGGATCTGCCCAAATGGTATTGTGCGGAGGTACCGAATCCATGTCGAATGCCCCCTACGTCTTAGACCGCGCCCGCACAGGATACAAATTGGGAAACGGGATCATGATCGACACCCTTCTACGTGATGGACTCACGGATGCCTTTAGTGGCGAACACATGGGGCTAACCGCCGAACGGATCGCCCAAAAGTACGGCATCACCCGCGAAGAACAGGATGCCTTCGCGGCCCTCAGTCAATCTCGTTACTTCGACGCCCAAGCCGCGGGTCATTTCGATCAAGAAATCGTGCCCCTGGAAGATTTGGAAGTGGATGAGCATCCCCGCGCCACCACCCTCGAAAAGCTGGCGGCCCTCAGGACCCCGTTCCGCAAGGGCGGCAGCGTCACGGCGGGCAACGCATCGGGCGTGAACGACGGCGCGGCTGCGCTGATGGTCGCCTCCGAAGAGGCGGCGCGGCGACATGGGCTGACCCCGGTCGCGCGTATCCTGGGCGGCGCGACCGCTGGCGTCGAGCCGCGCGTCATGGGCATCGGCCCCGTTCCGGCCACCCGCAAGCTCTGCGCGCGGCTGGGTCTCTCCCCGCAGGATTTCGGCGTGATCGAGCTGAACGAGGCCTTTGCGGCCCAGGGCATCGCGGTCCTCCGCGAACTGGGCCTGCCCGAGGACGCGCCCAAACCCCCCGCGATGGAGATCATCGCCCCCTTCATGTCGCCCTACGATTTTTTCGAAGGCATGGGCATCCGCACTTGGCCAAACGGGCATGGCCATACTGGCGTTCATCGACAACACCGTTCCGCTGATTTCTGACAAGATCAGTCTGTGGCAGTTTCACTTCGTGCGTTCCGCTTTGGCGGTGCCGATCTTGCTGATTTTCATGCGCGTGATGGGCTATCCCTTACAGGCCAAACGGTGGTGGGCTATTATTGTGCGTTGTGGGTTGTTGGCCATGTCGATGGTAATTTATTTTGGTGCGATTGGGTTTGTTCCGGTGTCCACGGCCGTGGCCGGATTGTTCGCGAAACCTCGACAGC
>CAKZLZ010000199.1 GCA_937127435.1 uncultured Verrucomicrobiota bacterium
AATCGTAACACCACTATTCCCGCGGCAAAACCCCAAGAATTTACCAAATTACCAATTGTGGGATCAAAAAAACCATCCGTTTCTTTATGTATTTCTTTAGATTTTTTAAAATAAGGTGTCATTAGCTGCCTTCCTAAATAAGCCCTCTAATCAACAGCCAATTTAATCTAAAAACAAGAAAATAGTTCTAGGCTAGTTTAGTGCGATAAATGTGCGATACAAATAAGGGAATGTGTAATTAAAGTGCGATAAAGTAAAAGGAAAAATTGGTGAAAATTTACGTGATGCACTGGAACAGCTTCCGCTGTCATATCAGCTAGCAACCATAAAGTGTGATGTTGAGTTAGAGCAAACGGTAGAAAAATTGCGACCAATTGAACCAGATGTTGAAGCGTTAACAGCCCTTTATCAAGAGTTTGAGTTAAAACGTTTGTTGGCTGATTTAAATAAAAACAGCAACAACGATATGAATGAAACCAGTGTAATCGCCCCAACAAGTAGTAATACAAATGTTGAAGAAAACAATAGTGCTGATGTGGCAGCGGTAGAGGTGTCAGAATGTGAATATGACATTGTTTTTAATCAAAGCCATTTTAATGACTGGTTAGAAAAACTAAAACAGAGTAGTGCTTTTGCTTTTGATACTGAAACCACCAGTGTTGATTACATGAAAGCGGAACTCGTTGGTTTATCGTTAGCTGTTGATGTTGGGAAGGCCGCTTATATACCCTTAGCACATGATTATCTTGGCGCACCTGATCAGTTAGACAGAGATTGGGTATTAGCACAATTAAAGCCGTTATTAGAAAGTAGTGATATTAAAAAAATAGGCCAAAACCTTAAGTATGATGCTAATGTGCTAAGCCAGTATAATATTAAGCTACAAGGTGTCGCGTTTGATACCATGATTGAATCTTATTGTTATAACAGTGTTGCCACCCGTCATAATATGGATGCCCTTGCACTTAAGTATTTGGGTTATAAAACGGTACACTTTGAAGATGTTGCTGGTAAAGGTGCTAAACAGTTAACGTTTAATCAAATAGATATTGATAAAGCTGGGCATTATGCCGCTGAAGATGCTGATATTACTTTACGTTTACATCAAGCAATATTTCCTGCCCTTGAAAAATCACCTAAGCAGCTGAATGTATTTAATGATATTGAAATGCCCTTAATGCCAGTGTTAGCACAAATGGAACAAACGGGGGTGTTAATTGATTGTGATTTACTTGATCAACAAAGTCACAGTATTGGGCAACGTTTAGATGAATTAGAAATTGAAGCTCATAACCTTGCAGGCAAAAGCTTTAACTTAAGCTCGCCTAAGCAGTTACAGCAAATATTGTTTGATGAATTAAAAATTCCTGTTATTAAAAAAACGCCTAAGGGTGCTCCTTCTACTGCTGAAGAAGTGTTACAAGAATTAGCACTTGACTATCCTTTACCTAAAGTTATTTTAGAAAATAGAGGCTTAAGTAAATTAAAATCAACCTATACAGATAAATTGCCATTAATGGTAAGTGACAAAACTGGTCGACTGCATACCTCATATCACCAAGCGGTGACAGCAACTGGGCGGTTATCTTCAACCGATCCAAACCTTCAAAACATTCCAATTAGAAGTGAAGAAGGACGGAAAATACGCCAAGCGTTTATCGCGCCCAAAGACTATAAAATTGTCGCCATTGATTACTCACAAATTGAGTTACGAATAATGGCTCATTTATCTAATGATAAAGGTTTAGTTAACGCCTTTAGCGAAGGTAAAGATATTCACAAAGCAACCGCGGCTGAAATTTTTGCCGTAGCGTTAGATGATGTAACCACTAATCAACGTCGCAGTGCAAAGGCTATTAACTTTGGTTTGATCTATGGTATGTCGGCTTTTGGTTTAGCTAAACAGCTGAATATTGGTCGCCAACAAGCACAAGAATATCAAGACAAATATTTTCAACGTTATCCTGGCGTTTTAACTTATATGGAAGACACTCGTCAACAGGCTAGTGAGCAGGGTTACGTAGAAACATTATTTGGTCGTCGATTATATTTACCTGAAATAAAATCAAAAAATGGAATGCGTAGAAAAGCAGCTGAACGCGCAGCTATTAACGCACCCATGCAAGGTACAGCAGCAGACATTATTAAAAAAGCCATGTTGGCAGTAGCAACATGGCTGAATGATAAAAATGATGACCTGACCCTTTATTATGATGAAGAAACATTTGAAGCCTTTCAGGCGCTGAGCCCCCGTCCGCATCTGGATGATCCCGTGGATATGGCTTCCGCGGTCAAAGCCCACGCTGAAGAAGTCTGGGCTATGATTCAAAACGAAAAGACCTATGTGTATGTGGCCGGTCTGGAACGTTTGGAAGAACAGATGGATGAAGTGCTTTCTGAAATTGCCGGCTCAGCCGAAAAATGGAAAGCCATGAAGCAGGACTTGATCACCAGCCGCCGCTGGGCGACGCTGTTTTATGCCTAATTGATCTGTAACTGACATCGTTTACGGCCGACCGTCCCGCACATCCGGAATTCCTGGTGTGTGAGGAGGGTCATACGTAGTTCCCGTTCTTCAGACTTATTGCGGATCAAAAAGCTTTTGGCGTAAAATGTTCCCCAACTGTTGGGTGAAGGCTGTGGTGTCTGTGGCGTCCAGGTGAGATCCGTCCGGGCATGGGAAATCAGCCAGCTCTTCATAATCTTTGAAATGGATTGTCGGGATGCCGCTTGATTGTTCAATTTGATCCCAGAAGCGGGCTTTGGGGGCGTCCCGCTCATCCATTTCCCAATATTCGCCATCTTTGGGCATGCGGAGCATGATCATTTTTCCGCCACGGTCTGTAAGTTTCCGCTGTAATTGCGGCAACTCTTCCGAAACAATTTGCTCAAAATGTTTTGTTCCGATCCCGTGAGATTTAACACTTCTTCGCTGAATCCGGATCGCGCGGTGCTCTGCCCGCCGGCTGTCGGACATTAATTTTTTATATTCTGCAGGCCGAAAGCGGTCGAAACGCAGGTGGAGATAATTGGGCGGGGGCAAGCCCTCAAGGATTTCCCGTAATGAAAAACCGGGAGTAAAGAGAATCAATCGACTCTGTAACCATGCCTCAGCGATCTTTTTGTGAAAGGCGAATGACTTTCGTTGATCAAGGTAAGTTTCCTGATAATATTTTATGATGCGTGAATCGCCACGCTGATAAGGTTCCTTGTCCGCCGGGAGGGAATATACCGCGGCACTCCAGAGGAGGATGCCGTCAAAATCCGGATCTTCACAGAGGTGGTTGACGACTTCCCTTGCCGGTGAACCGTTCAGTGCGAGGTGAATCACCTCAAATTCCGGTAAAACTTTTTGCAGCACTTTCGGGTTTAATCCCAGTTGCGCCCTGGAAGAGCCCACAATGACCAAACGCTTTCGGCCTCCACGGGTATAGACCCGATCACGGTAATAGCCCCATATTTCTTTACTGTCCGAAATGGCTGGACGGTATCCGTAATGACGGGCGACCGTTTCCTGGATACCGGCAATGAGAACAAAGAACACCACGGCGAAAAACCAAATTCGCCGATAGGGTCCGGAAGGGTGACGTCGATTAAAATTGGAAGTAAAGGAAGGCAGAGGCTTCTCCTGTCATCGAAATTAAAGTCACATACATCATGAGCGCCAGCAGCAGGGAGCGCAAGATCCAGGGCAATTTTTTGAATACCGCTTCCACACTCGAATCCCGGAGCAAATGATGAAGGATGAGGACAAGCAAGCTTATGCCCAGAATCAACTTTTGCCCTTGAATTTCAGGGGTTAAAGGTTCTGCGTTTAATTTTCTATCGCTTCCCCCAAACATGGCGGCGGTAAATTCAAATGCCTGGTCCAGGGTGCGGGCCCGGAAGAATACCCATGCAATACACACGCCTGCAAACGTGGTCATAGAGAGGATGATCTTTCCAAACGTGCCTTTCCAAAAAATCCATTTTGCCAAGGGGGTGGTGAGGATCCATCTTTCTGCAAGTAGAAAAAATCCATGCAAAGCTCCCCAGATCACAAACATCCAGGAGGCACCATGCCAAAGTCCTCCCAGGAGCATGGTGACCATTAAATTTATCTGAGTCCGATTGAAGCCTTTGCGGTTTCCCCCCAGAGGAATGTAGAGGTAATCCCGGAGCCACGAGGATAGGGTGATGTGCCAGCGGCGCCAGAAATCTGAAAATCCTCTGGCCGCATAGGGGAAATGAAAATTGTCAGGTAACTCGAATCCAAGACAGAGCGCCACCCCGATTGCACAGGTCGAGTATCCGGCAAAGTCACAGAAAATCTGCATCGAGAATGCAAGGGCCGCGGTCCAGGCAAGCGAGCAGGGGATAGCATGATCTATTCTGAAAATAGCATCCACCACCGGAGCGCTTAGGGTGTCCGCGATCACAACTTTCATAAACAAGCCCAACACCAACAGTGAAAGCCCCCAACCCAATTGGGAAGGGGTACTTTTTTTGGGTGTTTGGCATTGAGGCAGGAATTCGGAAGCTCTGACAATAGGACCTGCCACCAATTGTGGAAAAAAGGTTACGTACAAGGCGTAATCCACCGGAGACTTCGAGGGGGCGAGTTTTCCACGATAAATATCGATGGTGTAGGTGAGCGTCTGAAAGGTGTAAAAGGAGATCCCGACCGGCAAAATGATATTTTTTTCACCAAACTTCCAAGTGAACCCTAGGGTTTCCCACAAATGATTCAGATTTTCTATGAAGAAATTTCCGTATTTAAAATAAACCAGCATCCCCAGATTGACTCCCAGACTTAGCAGCAGCCAGAGTCTGCGCACCCGCGGATTTTTCTGTTGGTGAACTTGCCGGCCGGCAATCCAATCCGTGAGAGTGGACAGCCAGAGAAGAAGCAAAAATGGAGGATTCCATGATGCGTAAAAGACGTAGCTGGTCATTAATAAAAAACATTTCCGGAAATGCCAGTTTCCAATGAGTCGGCTGATAACGAGAACACATGCAAAAAAGAGCAGAAACTGAAAGGAATTGAATAGCATTCAAGTGTTCCAGGTTTCAGGGATTTATGGGGTATTGCATGGATGAGTGGATAACAGCGGGAAAGAGGTGGGGTCGAGCAGAAAGTCGCAGGGAAATGTCCGGTTGCCTATTTTGTTTTCGGAGATGAAAGTGACGAAAGGCAAGACTTACCCGAATATCAGGATAAACCCTACAGCTCCTGCATCACGGTAGCATGCAGAAATGAATGAATATTTACCGGGTGTAGTGGCCCGGTTCGAAGTTCCGGCTTCAGGCTTCCGGCTTCAGAATCCGGGTGCCGCGTGGCCCTTTGCGTAAACGCTCGGGAAGAACCATCTAAAGATGGAACTCTGAACTTTCCCATCGGGAACAGAGGTCGGGTTCGGAGTCCCGCCTTCATGCGGTTCGGCGGAAAGCCTTGAGGCTTCCGACACCGAACAAACTGTTCCCGTGCCTCAACCTGGATTTGTGAGGCGTTCTTGAGCTTACAAGGTATCCAGCGGACTCACCACTCCCAGTGGACCCTTATTCAGCACATGGGTATAGATCATGGTCGTTTTCACATCCGAATGTCCCAACAACTCCTGCACGGTGCGGATATCCTGTCCCGCCTCGAGTAAATGTGTCGCAAAGCAGTGACGCAGGGTATGCGGGGTAATCCTTGATTGTATTTGTGCCTCACGGGCCGCCTGACGTACCGCGCGCTGCATGCGCTTAGGTAAAATATGATGACGACGGTAAGCCCCGCTCCGGGGGTCTGTTGAGTAATCATCCGCTGGAAACACATACTGCCATTTCCATTCGTAAGGTGCCGATGGATATTTCCTTGCCAATGCACCGGGTAATTCCACCTCATGCATGTTTTTTAAACGGTCTGCATCAAAAAGAGTACGCCGCCAATCCAGATGGGCATTCAGAGGCTCCCGGATTGAATCTGGAAATGGAACCCGGCGATCCTTATTTCCTTTACCTCCCCGCACCGTAATTTCTTTTCGAACCATGTTCAGATCCTGAATCCGTAAACGTAACGCTTCTGACACCCGCATACCGGTGCCGTACATCAGTTTTGCAATGAGAGCCTCTACGCCGTTCATTCGGGATAAAAGGTGGGACACCTCCTCCCGGCTGCAGACCACCGGTAAACGCTTGCCTGTTCGGGCCCGGGTAAAACTACTGAAATCCCCCACATCCTTTTTGACCACCTTCCGGTAGAGGAAAACAATGGCATTCAATGCCTGATTCTGGGTCGAGGCCGCGACCCGTTTTTTTAAGGCCAGATATCCGAGATACGCTTCAATTTCTGAAGCGCCCATGGCACTGGGACGGCGGTCCTGATGATAGTGAATGTAATCGCGAATCCATTGCCAGTATGTTTTTTCTGTAGACCGGGCATAGTTTTCCACCCGGATGGCAGTCAAATACGCATTTTTCAGTGCAGACCAATCCAGACCTTTTGTAGAATTCAAAGGACTACTTGTTTTTTGTGTAGAGTCAGACAAAATTTCATTTTGTCTAGTGGCGTTTTCATTCTTCTCGTCGACCGGGCAATAACGCCGTTTCACCAAAGGAATCCCCCGGAACTTTTCATAGTAAAGAATCAGAGCCTCCCTTGCCTGCAGTCGCTCCGCATGACTCACCGTCCCTGATTTTTCGATCTGCTGCAGAAAACACTTAATTTCCGGACCACCCAGTGATCGCCTCGCTTTTCCAGGGTTTTTGGCGAAAAATGCCCGAACCCAATTTGCATAAATCAAAAACAAATCCTGATGAACACCTGCCTCCTGTAAGGCATTAAAATAACCATCCGGCCAAACAGGATAAGGGTTGTAAGGAGCTGGTGAGATTAACCTATTTTGTGCACGTTGTCGCATATCATTCCTCCATTTAACGACACAACTATACGACAGTATATATTTAAAATAAAGGAGTTTTTGAAGAAAAGGTGTCGCTTTTGTCTTTTCAATCACCTTTTGGAAGCGATAAAGACATGAGTTCAATATAATGTTACAGGATGCAATTTGCCTAAGTCTATAGACGATAAGCACTTACAAAACCGTCATGACTAGCTAAAAAATTAAAAGCTTGCGTCGCGACTATACATGCGTTACCCTCCTGCGAGTCGCAGAACAAAGGGTGAATTGTTGCAGCGAACACGCAGGAGGGTAACAGTTACCGGAGCACGAAAGCTGTTGATTTTCAGAAAAGGACATGCCAGCTTTCTAAGAGTTATCGGCTTAAGTGGACGGAAAAATGATCTGTAACCATCGGATAAAGCGAACATCATTCGTTTCACTCATGAAGTCGCTTATCCAAACGTTAAATGAACTTTGAGAAAATCATCATCACGACCCATTCTGGTCAAGAACTTACACTCCTTAGAGAACGAGAAGGGAAATGGGTTTGTCCTGCTTGTGGGTCTCCCGAATTGGCAATTGCACCATGGACTGATGAAGGGCCTTCATTTGAGATGTGCGGTTGTGGTCTGGAGTTTGGTTTTGATGATGCCAAAGGGGGATCAAAATACGCATTGGAGAGCATTGAACTTAATTGGATAACGTGGAGGCAGAAATTGATTCGAAAAGCGAAATTTGATAAACTCTATGAGATGAGACTAAGGAAAACTCTCTTGAATCTTGGAGTGGAGATTTAACCATTTACGGCACCGAACCCTTCGGGTCCGGTGCGCATAAAGTTCTCCAGAGATAATTATGAAAAAAATTAAAAAGACTCTTTCTCTACCATTTGCTTGTCTAGCCATGCTTTTAACTGGTTGCGGGGAATCCCCAAGTGAACCTGTTGTCGAATTAGTCAAAGAACAGCCTCTGGGCATTATGAGCGTAGAAAGCTCAGGAAGTCAGGTTGTTCTGGACGTAATCCTTAAGGATCAGTTTAAGCTTCAGTTGTTCGAGGGTGAGGTTGCAGGACCTCAAGTATGGGTTAGTTCAACGAATCGACCCGCTTCAGTTTCAATTAAGTTAGAGGCGAATACACTAACGATGGGATCATTCAGTGGCGAGTTTGACACAACTGGAATACGAATGACAACTGAGTTCCCGGAGATGACTTCTGGGTTGAAGGAAATTATAATTGCAACCAGAGAAAAGGAAGGAAATGAAGTTCCCATTTTGGTGAAATTAGTGCCGACAACTGCAGAGGAAAAAACGACAATAAATGGGGGAGAACAATAAAATTAAGCGAACCTCGTAAACTCGGTCCGCTTATCTAAGCGTTGTAGAAGAAAAGAATGAGCAAAAGAACCCCAATCCGAATCACGGAATCGGAAATTTCGAGATTTCCGAAACTCGAAAAGCTTCTGGATCGCGGGAAGGTGAAGTTTGATGCAACTGGGAGGCTCAGGTATCTGCACGGGGCACCAGTTGGTGATATGATCTATTCAGGAGACGACAAGAATGGGGAACCCGTTTACCGAGAATCAGCGGAGGATTGGTTTGACCCTGAAAGCCCAAAGGCCGAAAGATTCATATGGCCAACCTAACAATCTACAACCAAAGACGGCTGCGAACCCTCATACTTCGGGTCCGCAGCGCCTAACCGTTGGGGAGTAAGAGCCTGGCCAAGTTATGAAAAAAATGTCAAAAATACCCAAACGGTAGCTCCTTGACAATATACGCCAATGGCGTACTGAAAACATATGATCTTTATCGAAACCTCAATTTTCACCAAGGAGATCAAGCGTCTGTTACCGGATGAAGAGTATCGATCCCTTCAGGGAGCGTTAATGCTCAGACCGGATGCAGGTGATTTGATCCGTGGTAGTGGAGGATTGAGAAAGGTCCGCTGGAATCTGCCAGGAAAAGGAAAACGTGGATCGTTGCGCGTGATTTACTACTGGGACACCCCGGATGTGATTTACATGCTTCTACCTTACGGAAAAACCGAACAGGAAGATTTGTCACCCATGCAACTGAAAGTTTTAAGTTCACTCATCAAGGAATGGTTATCATGAAAAATGAAGATTTTGATAAACTTGTTTCCAGCATTAAAGAAGCTGGTGAAATAAAATCCGGGAAAACGAAACCCAGCAGGATGTATGAAGTCGACCCACCCCAGATCAAAATGGTGCGTGAAAAACTGCATGCATCACAAAACGAATTCGCACTGATGATTGGTGTTAGCATCCGCACTCTCCAAAACTGGGAGCAGGGACGTCGCCAGCCAGAAGGTCCTGCAAAAGCGTTGCTACGAATTGCCTCCCATAATCCTGAAGCCGTAAGGGATGCCCTCCATGGATAACAAAAAGGCTCAACCAGACAAATCGAGCGAAATCGGCAAGCCTCGTCGCTGATTTGAGACGGTTGATCCACTAAATGAAAAAACGGAGAATCATCCTGTTCGGGCTTTGTGTGGCACTGTATTTTGCTGCTTATCTGAGTATTCGCTCGAATCATTACTTGATTCATCGAAAAATATGGGCAAATGGCCGGAATTATCATTGGGTAAAGTCAGGAGAACTGATTGACGGCCCAAGTGCATTTATGGCCATTGCGCTGGTTGCAGATGAGAATGAGAAAGACTTTGATGCTGCAGAAGAACAGGTCATGAATGCCATCCGAAGAGCCGAAAGAAAACAAACCACAGCTGGCTGGTTTTTCTTCCCATTAAGGGTTGTTGAGGCTGGTTTTTGGTTTTGTGTAGACTTTAGAGATTAAAATACCAAGCATACCAAAACTCGGCATCGAACCTTTCGGGTCCGCAGCGCCTAAAGGTTGGCGGATGAAAACAGAAGAATCCACACCACAGATGCACACAGATATACACTGATAAACCCCAATGGAAGTTGCTTCAAAACTCAACCGGAACATCAGTGTCAATCTGTGTGCATCCGTGGTTAAAAACTGCAGAGCCACCCAGCAAACCCTTCGGGTCCGCAGCGCCTAGACGTTGGCGGATGAAAACAGAAGAATCTAAACCACTGATGCACACAGATATACACTGATAAACCCCAATGGAAGTTGCTTCAAAACGCAACCGGAACATCAGTGTCAATCTGTGTGCATCCGTGGTTATGCACCAGGCAATTGACGCGCTGAATGAGGAGAGGGTGTCGATGGGTGTCAGGGTGTTCGCAGGGGGCTTAAAACCAATAAGTAACGCAAAATCGCTGTGTTTACGTCCAGGGGGACAGATTGACATGTCAGATGGGGGGTATCTGCAAGGGGAGGAGCATGTGGGTGGGTTTTGGGTGTTGGAAACGGCTGACATTGACGAGGCCCTCCGGTGGGGGAAGAAGGCCGCCATTGCCTGCCGGGCTTCTGTGGAAGTACGGCCGTTTTTCTGACCGGACCTCGCATGCCATGAAGATGATGGAAGTCTGAGCGTGTCCCATTGCCTGTCTTTTTCCTGCTTCTGGTATTTCATTTTCTTCCTGTTTTCTTAGTATGGCTGGTTCAGAACATTTTCTAACCAACCTACAAAAGGAAAACACATGAGTGACGCATCAAATGCCGCCCAATCCCTGATCTCTTCAGAAGTTGAGATTATCGGTACCATCAAAACCTCCGGATCTATTCAAATCGAAGGCCGGGTTGAAGGTGAAATTCTTTCGCAAGGCGACGTAAACATTGGAAAATCCGGTTCCGTGAAAGGAAATTTGCGGGTGAATTCCGTGACGCTTTCCGGCACCGTTCAGGGCAATATCGAAGCCAAAGACCGGATTGCCTTAAAATCCACCGCCCGTTTGTTGGGTGATATCAAAGCCAAACGCCTGTCGGTTGAAGATGGTGTGACTTTCGTCGGTAAATCCGAAGTCAACCCCACCGGTCAGCCCATTAAACTGGATGAGGTTGCCGCACCGCAGAAAGCACCGGAACAGGGTCAGAACCCGAACCAGAACCGCAAGTAAGTTCGGACACGTGAACCCGCGTGGCGTCTAAAAAAACCAAGGTTGTAGATGGTTATACCGCCATCCGCGCTGCTCAGGAAGCGGCGCGGCATGGGCGTGGGGACCCTTTGCGCCCTGATCCTGAGACGTCAAAAGAGAAAAGTACCGCAGACCCGAAGGCGGGCGCACGGATTGGCAGGTCGGTGATGCCGAGCAAACGTGAAGTGATCTGTCCCGAATGTGGGGCGACTTCATCCATTGTGGGCAAGGTGGATCTCTGGGTTTGTACCCAATGCCGCCACCGCATGAAACTGCAGGATCTCAAGATCGAAGCGGGTGACTGGAATAACGAGATCGAGGTCGGCGGGACGGTAACCATTCTGCCCGGCGCAAAGATGACCGGTGGCCGGATCACTGCAAATGACGTGGTGTTACAAGGGGAAATGGCCGGGGTGGAAATCCGGGCCTGCCATAAGTTAACCATTCACAAAGAAGCCAAACCGGACTGGGTTCGACTGAAGACGCTGGACATGGAATTGGGACCCGGGGTGAATCTGACTCCCGGAAAACCGATTGAGGGCCGGCATCTCGGTCTGCACGGAAAATTTTCGGGCAACGCGGTGTTACAAGGGACCCTGACCATTTATGCGGATGGGGACTTCTCAGGTCAGCTCAAGGCTGCCGGACTGCAGGTGGAGGAAGGGGGAGGATTCCGGGCACAACTGGATGTGAAACCGGAAAATGCACCGCCACCGCCCAAGCCCAAAGCACGTGCACCGGCCAAACCCAATCCCAGGTTAAGACCGCCGCCTCCGAAAAATCAGAATCCCCCCAGACCCAAGCCCAAATGATGAAAAAACATGTACATGTGAGTGGCGTGGGAGGCGTAGGAATGAATGCGATTGCCCAGCTATTGGCCAGGGACGGTTGTCGGGTGACCGGATCAGACCGTTTCCTTGATCAGGGAGTGGAGTTGCCGGTGTTTGGAATGTTGAGAGGCCTGGGGGTGAAAATGGTTCCCCAGGATGGATCGGCTTTGACCCGGGAAACCGGGGCTTTGGTGATCAGTACGGCGGTGGAGGCGGACAATCCCGAACGGCTGCGGGCAAAAGAATGGGGGGTGGTGGAAAAACACCGTGCGGAAGTGTTGGCCGAATTTACCCGGCGGGGACCGTTGGCGGCCATTGCGGGCACCAGCGGAAAAACCTCTTGTACCGGTTGGTTGGGGTGGACCCTGGCCGCCTGCGGCATGAAACCGAACGTGGTGAACGGGGGAGGGATCCTGGGATGGAAAGGGCCGGAAGCGCCTGGAAACGTTTTGTGGAACCATCCGGAAAACCGGTGGGTGGCGGAGGTGGATGAGAGTGACCGTTCTCTGTTAAGATTTGACCCTGAAGTGGCGCTGATCAATACCCTGACGGCTGACCATCATTCTTTGGATGACACCATTGACTTGTTCCGTGAATTTGCGGGCCGGGTCAAAAGGACAATTGTCTGTGGTCCGGGGGTGAAAAAATATGTGTCCGGGGTGGAGGCGGAGCTGATTGAAATTAATCAGCCCCTTGCGGTGAATTTGCCCGGGGCGCATAACGAATGGAATGCGGCAGCGGTTTTGGCGATGGCGGAAGCCTGCGGCTGCACACGGGAAGCTGCACTAAAGGGAATTCATAGCTTTCGTGGGGTGGAGAGAAGGCTGGAGCTTTGCAGTCGGGAAGGCGAAGGACCAAAAGTTTATGATGATTATGCCCACAATCCTGAAAAGATTGAAGCGGCGATCCGGGCGGTGCAGCCGGAAAAGGGTCAATTGACGGTACTTTGGCGTCCCCATGGATTTGCCCCGTTAAAACAAAATTTCGAGGCCTTTGCGGATGCGTTTGCCGGGACCCTGCGTCCGCAAGACCATGCTCTTATTTTGCCGGTGTTTTATGCGGGCGGAACCGCTCCCACCGGCATTCACAGTGGTGATTTGGTGGAGGCGCTTCAGGGCAGGGGCTGTCAGGCAACCTTGCTGGCAGATTACCCGGAGGGGTGGAAAGGCGGGGAGGAGGATGTCCTGTTGGTGATGGGCGCACGCGATCCTCAGTTGCCGGTATTTGCGCAGAAAGCGGGACAGCGTGTTTCTTCCCCGTCATTTGGATGAGACTGTGGGACGCCGTCGGCCCACTTTTATTTTTACCAGCGTTCCGCAATCGCTTTGTGGGCGGCTTTGGATGTCCAATAGGCATTGTGTGCTTTGGTGATCCAATCCGAAACATTGACGTACACGTCACTGACCATTTGATTGTGGTTTTCCATCAGAGGTTCCACCGGCCAGGCCAGGGGGTCATCCAGATCCCAAAGATTTAACCAGCGGGGGCCGGGGAGATTGGTGTCAGGCACCAGTCCGTAATGACCGGGTTTGAGCTTTTCACCTGCGGCCACCGCTTCGACCACCCGGCTATGGCGCAGGGCCATGGCGCTGAGTGGATTCCCGAAGGTGATGAGGCGTCGAAGTTGAAGGTCCCCCTGTTGGGCCATCTCCCGCAATTTTAACGATTCTTCCCGTCCATGATTGTCGACAAAGCAATGGCTGGTGTAAGGGTCTTTTGCGGGGTGGAAGAGATGGAAGAGCAAATCAAATGCAATCACCGCTCCGGCACTGTGTCCGATAAAAGTTAAGCGTACGGGTCCGGCCTCTTTCGCGGATTCTTTTTCTATATACTTTAACAACTGCCGGCAAATGGCGGAGCGGACTGCGTCTTTGCCGGTGTCGGAGGTGTAATAGAACATGTCGCTGAAACCGTAGAAATTGATTTCCCGCAGTTGATTCAGGGCCAGGCGGCTTGGATTCAGTGAAAAGTCTTTGGCGTTGGAAACCGCGGGCAGGATTCGGTTGCCCAATTGGTTTTGCGCCTGACTGAGTAGTTCCTGATCGCTAGGGGTTTCTTCTCCGGGATTCCAGCCCCATTCCGCTCCATCAAATGCGTCCGGCCAATCTGCATTCAGGGCGCGGACGCCCTTATGCAATTGACGGTAGATGTTTGAATGGGGCGCCGGGTCCCGACGGGGGGTGACCCCGTGAATGTAGTAGACCAGGTCCCGGACTTTGTTCATAGAGCTTTAATCCGTTTGCAAAGCGCTTCGGTAAAGGCTGCGGTTCCCAGTTCGCCACCGAGATCCCGGGTTTTTTCTCCCGCTTCCAGGGCCGCATTGTAGGCGGTTTTGATTTTTTCAGCGGCTTCGCGCATGATGTCCAGACCTTCGGTATCCGCCAAATAATTCAGCATCATCACCGCGGACATAATCAGGGCCAGGGGATTGGCAATGTCTTTGCCTGCGATGTCGGGTGCGGATCCGTGTACGGCTTCAAACACAGCTTCGTTTAAACTGATATTTGCGCCCGGAACCACGCCCAGTCCGCCCACCAATCCGGCACAGAGATCGCTGACCACATCGCCGTAAAGGTTTTCGAGGAGCAGCATATCAAATTGGGTGGGGTCCTGAACCATTTTCATGCAACCCGCATCGATAATCACTTCCTCGTAATTGATATCCTCATATTTTTCAGCCACTTTTGCGGATTCGCGGATAAACAATCCATCCGTCAGTTTCATGATATTGGCTTTGTGAAACACGGTCACTTTTTTGCGGTCTCGTTTGCGTGCGTAATCAAAAGCCCATTC
Organism: uncultured Verrucomicrobiota bacterium; assembly: GCA_937127435.1. Classification (GTDB taxonomy): domain Bacteria; phylum Verrucomicrobiota; class Kiritimatiellia; order SS1-B-03-39; family UBA6053; genus UBA6053. The sequence continues at coordinate 14,518 of CAKZLZ010000199.1, forward strand.
AGAAATACGTTTACAGGCCGTTTCGGTGGCGACTTTCATGGACATCACCGTCCCGGGAGTAACCACGTTTTCCACGCCACTGTAAAGACCTTCGGTATTTTCGCGGATGATGACGAGGTCGATGTTTTCATAGCGGGTTTTGACGCCCGGAAGGCTGCGGACCGGTCTAACGGCCGCATAGAGGTCCAATGCTTTGCGCAACTGCACGTTTACAGAGGAAAAGCCTTTTCCCACCGGGGTGGTGCAGGGGCCCTTGAGCGCAACTTTGTGTTCCTGGATCGCATCGATCGTGCTTTGCGGCAGGACATCGGATTCGCCTTCGGACAGCGCGGTGACGCCTGCGTGATGGACATGCCATTTCAGCGGAGCGCCTGCAGCTTCAAGTACAGCCTGGGTGGCACGCATGACTTCGGGTCCGATTCCGTCTCCGGGGATCGCGACAATGTTTTTTATTGGATTCATTGGTTATTTGTTTTTTTAGTTTTTTGATTTCAGAAGAAAATTTCAGAATTATACTTTGAGATGCGGATCGTTGGGGTCAGATTTTAGATTTCAGAGCGTCTTTCTCCGGCTTCTGATCTCCGACTTCCGTTTTCCGCATCATCCCACGTACTGTTTGGGATTGATGTTATATTTATGCACCTTGTATCCAAAAATCCGCTGGGTGGTTTCCAGGCTCCGGGCGGCCGCAGCCATATTGCCCCGGGCGGATTTTAACGAATCGGTGATAAGGTCCCGTTCGTAGATTTCCACTTGGTCTTTGAGTGAGCCGGTTTTGGGGGCGGCTGCCTGATCGGCTGTTTGCAGGGTGGGGGGCAGATGGTGGGGATGCAGGGCATCGCCTTCCGCCAGAATAACCCCGCGCTCCATAATGTTTTCCAGTTCCCGCACATTGCCGGGCCAATGGTAGGTGTAGAGCATATCGATCACCGGACTGGAGAGGCGGCGGACATTCTTGTTGTTTTGTTTGCTGTAGCGTTCCAGGAAAAAGTCTGACAACTGCAGGACATCGCTTTTCCGTTTCCGCAGCGGCGGTACCCAAATGGGGAAGACGTTCAGCCGGTAAAATAAATCTTCACGGAAGGTCCCTTCCGTGACCATTTCCTGCAGATTCCGGTTGGTGGCCGCAATCACCCGCACGTTTACCTTTACGGTTTTGGTGCTGCCCACCGGTTCAAATTCACGTTCCTGTAAAACCCGGAGAAGTTTGATTTGAATGCTGGGGGGGATTTCGCCAATTTCATCGAGGAACAGGGTTCCGCCATCCGCCAATTGGAAACGGCCTTTGCGGTCGCCGGTGGCTCCGGTAAAGGCGCCTTTGACATGGCCGAACAACTCACTTTCAATGAGGTTCTCGGGGAGGGCGGCACAGTGGGCTTTGATAAAAGGTTTGTCGGAACGGTCACTGTTGAAGTGAATCGCGTGGGCGACAAGCTCTTTACCGGTGCCGGTTTCGCCTTCGATCAATACGCTGGTTTGACTTTTGGAAACCTGGGCAATCTGATCATAAACGATCTGCATTTCGTGGGAGTTGCCGATGATGTTGGAAGGACGGAACCGGTCTTTTAATTCGGCCCGCAATCGTTCGTTTTCGGATTGTAACTGTTCGCCCCGTTCCTGGGCACTTCGCCGGAGACGCACGGACTGGGCCAGCAACGAGGCGACCATTTCCATCAGGTAGAGGGAGGTGTTTAAGTCCTGATTTTCTTCCCAGGGCCGGTCGGCACTTAAGGCGCCTACCACGGTTTTTCCGGTTTTGATGGGGACACAAATGAAGCTCGATTCCTGACGGCTCATGCGCTGGGTGCGGTTGAGGAAGAGCGGAGAATCCCCGGTTTTTTCGATAACAATCGGATCGCCGGATTCAATCACTTGACCGGTGACACCTTCTCCCAGTTTGTAACGGCCGCGTTCCGCCTGTTGGGGGGTGAGTCCGTGTGAGGCATCGATCAGAATGTCATTGGTCTTACGGTTCAGCAAAGTGATGGTGGCGTGTTTCATGCCTAAGTGCGTGGTCATCTCATCCATAATAGGATTTACGATTTCACGCACATCCAGGCTGCGTTCTAAGATGCCCGCAACGTTGCGGATGAATTGCAGATCGTGGTGGCTGGTTTTTCGGGAATGCGAATCAGTCATGTGGGATGGGGGTGGGGGGTGGGGTAGGACGAAAATGATTGGTGATGGGGACGCGGCGGTCACGCCCAAAAGCTTTGGGAGTGATTTTTACCCCGGGAGGGGCCTGGCGGCGTTTATATTCGTTGCCATCGACGAGGCGAATGATGCGGGTGACCATGTGGGGATCAAAGCCTTCGGCCACAATTTCATCCCGGCCTTTGTCCTGTTCGATATACAGGCGGAGAATACCGTCGAGAATGTCGTAGGGGGGAAGGCTGTCACTGTCTTTTTGATCGTCGCGGAGTTCCGCACTGGGGGGCCGGTCAATCAAAGTTTGGGGAATCCGTTCGGAGCCTTGCTGGGTATTTGACCAGCGGCAGAGGTCGAAGACCATGGTCTTGGGTACATCTTTAATCAGGGCGTATCCCCCGCACATGTCGCCGTAGAGAGTGGCATATCCGGTGGCCATTTCGCTTTTGTTCCCGGTGGCAACCACCAGAGATCCAAACTTGTTGGAGAGGGCCATGACAATGGTGCCGCGGATTCTTGCCTGCAGATTTTCTTCGGTGACGTCCGGTCCACGTCCGGGCCATTGCGGTTCGAGAAGGTCTTTATAGGCATCAAAAAGATGTTGGATGGGCAGCATCGGCATTTTGATGCCCAGGTTGGTGGCCAATTGCAATGCGTCGGAACGTGTCCCCTCCGAGCTGTATTGGGTGGGGAGACTAATGCCGCTTACCCGGTCTGCGCCGACCGCATCCACTGCGATGGCGGCAACCAACGCGGAATCGATGCCGCCACTGATGGCGACCAGGATTTCCTGAAATCCATTTTTATCCGCATAGTCTCTTAAGCCCAAAGTGAGCGCAGCGTAGACTTCTTCCAGTTCGTCCATGGCTTTGGGCTTTTTGACGGGAGGCAGGGCTTTTAGATTTGCGGATCGTTTTCCAGAGGGGATCTGCAGGATTTCCGCTTTGTCAGAGGCATCTTTTAAGTGGGTGCAGGGGAGATCCACGAAAACCAGATCTTCTTTAAAACGCGCCCCCTGACAGAGGATTTCTCCCCGGGGGGAGATCACCAAACTGCCGCCGTCAAACACCAGTTCGTCCTGTCCGCCCACCAGATTGCAATAGGCCAGGGGCGCATTTACGGCGGCGCTGGTTTTTTGAAGAACGGCTTGGCGCTCGGAAACTTTTTCCCGATGGAAAGGAGATGCGGAAAGGTTGAGCAGGGCGGTGAGTTCCATGTCGGAAAAGCGGCGTGCGTCCTCTTCTGAATGCACCCAGGAATCTTCACAAATATGCAGGCCCAAACGGGCTTCCCCTATTTGCAGGCAGAGAGGTTCGGTTCCGGCTTCGAAAATACGTTGTTCATCGAACACCCCGTAATTGGGAAGCTGCTGTTTGGCGTAGGACGCGATGACTTTCCCCTGATAAATAACCGCGGCCGCATTTTGGGGGCGGTTTTTACCTGCGAGGGGAAGTCCCAGTACGCAGACCAGTTCGGAGGGGAGCTCTTCGCAAAGCGTGTCTAATTCCTTTTGGACCGCATCAATAAAGTGGGGCTTTAAAACCAAATCTTCAGGAGGATATCCGCAGAGAGCCAATTCCGGAAACAGAACCAGATCTGCGCCATTTTTTTCTGCGGCCTGTGCTTGCGACAATATTTTTGCGCGGTTTTGTGCCAAAGCACCCACCGTGCAGTTTACTTGTGCCAGAGCCATTCGAATTGATTTCATACCCTATTCATAGAAGATGGGCGGAACGGGTCACGACAAAAATGTAAATAATTCACCGGTGCCCTTCAGAATTGGCGGAAAATAGAGAATGTATATACTGAGTCGTCTCAAATTAGGCTTTTTCTTGAGCTGAAAACGCATTGAGATTTATGGAAAGTTGAAAGCGGGCTAAAGGTCCGCCAGATCACCAGAAACCACGAGGGAATGCGATTTCAGGCTTCTGGGCTCAGGTGATTGGGGCGGACCTGTGGCCCGCCTCTCCTGATTTACTCCTTAAACCCAGCCCGTCGTTCCGACGGACCGGGCTCATATTGGCGTGGACCTTTGGCCCACAAAGTCATCTTATGGTTGATGATTTTGAAATGTATACGGGAAGAACCCTCGTGGGTGCCAAGCCCAACGCTTGGGGGAAAATGGGGGAAGTCCTCTCGTGCCGTAAGCCTGACTATTCAATTTAATAGGTTTATAATTGAGGCTTCGGTAATTTTTCTTCTGAATGCATTTTTCGATTTGCTTTCTGATGCCGCAAGCTTGAGAGTAAAGGCCAACAAACCAATCAGGAGCGTTAATTATGAAAAAGATCTTTTGTCTAATGTTGTGGGTACTTGCGGTTTCATCCCTGGGCTTTGCGGAATCTAAAGCGGAGTATTCCCCGAATGTCGTGGCCGGAGACGGGAAAAATGGAAATGTGTGGTCTCAATGGACCCAGAATGTGAAAGAGGCCCCGGTAAAAGAAGTGCGTATGCGGATTCAACGGGTGAAAGGCAGCGATAAAACCTACGTAAATTTGCGTTTTGGCAAGAAGGGTCAGGCACTGGATGGTGGAAAACGGATTTACTTGGCGGATGGAAAAGAAACCAAAGTTACCTGGAATGTAGGGGGCGTGAGTCCCGGTGGACAACCCTTGGTATTGAATGCCTATGATGGCGAAGTGAAAATCCTCAAAGTTGCGGTGATTCAGGAATGAATCCCGGACTCATTCTTTCAGGTGGGTGAGAACCCCTCGTGGGTAGGGAGAAATTTTTCTGTACTTTGCACGGAAATGCTCCCTAGGATCTAAATATGAATGTATTTAGATTCCGATTCTCTCCTTTTTGGATGCTGCTTGTCTTTATCCCGGGTGTAAACGGACAGGTTATTTCTCAGCCAGAAGTTTTTAGCCCCGGTCGAACCTTGGCGGATGATCTGGAGAATTTCACCCTGGGGGTTGACGAGAATTACCTCAGGCAGTCTCCCCGCTTACTTTTCGGAGCTACGGACAAACTTCGTTTACAACAAAAAGCAAAAGCACATCCTGAATTATGGGCCCGCGTCATAAGAAATGCCAAAAGTGTGCGCTCTGAATCGTCTGTCCCGAATGAAGAATTTATAAGCAAAGGACAAAAGTATTGGCGGGTGGAGCGCTTGCAATCCGCCTCTCTCGCTTGGTTTGTAACCGGTGATCCTGTCTACCGGGATGGGGTGATTCGCTGGATGTTGGCTTACAGCAAGGTGCCGGTTTGGGGCACGGATTACCGCCCCAACCTTGATTTGGTGGCCTCATGGTATCTGTATCATTTGTCTATAGCGTATGATACCCTGCGTTCGGAAATGACAGACGAAGACCGGGCGGTCATCAGGGAGGGTTTGGTTTTGCATGCCAGGGCAATTTACGAAGATCGGGATCCCTCCCATACCGAACACAAAATTCGATATGATCAAAATCATACGTATATTCCGATGGTGGCTTTGACGGCAGCCTCATTGGTGCTCTGGGATGAAGTGCCTGAAGCCAGGTCCTGGTTCGCCCGTAGTACCGCTGTTTTGCGTCGCTGTCGATATGTCCTGAGTGAAGACGGATATTATTATGAAGGCTTCGGGTATTGGACCTACGCGATACATTGGCATGTCCGGGTGGCGGACTTGATGCGACGGGCCACCGGTGAAAATTGGATGGAACTCCCGGCGCTTCACGATACTTGGAAAATGGCATTGTATTTGAGTTTGCCTGATTTCCCCGGGGCCTTTGATGTGGGGGATACCCTCAGTTGGAAAGTAGAGAATGTTCGGCCGGCGGTCGGCGTGAGCAATCATCCCATGTTATGGGGGGTGGCGGCGGCCACCGCATCGGGGGAGAGTCAAGCGGCAGGAAATATGTATGATCATATGAAGGTGGAACAGGATTATCCGGCGATGGCATTTTTATGGTTTGACCCTGAAGTGGAGAAGGTTCCTTTTTATGAGATAAATCCCTATCATTATTTTCCGGATCACGGGGTGGTTTCCTGGAAATCAGGTTGGGGAAAAGAAGATACCTCTGTTCTCTTCCGTTGCGGGCCTCCCCTGGGACATCGCGCCACGGAAAAACTTAAAGAATTTGATGATTGGATCATGAACTGCGGGCATGTGCATCCGGACATTGGTGCGTTCTGGTTGTATGCCAAAGGTGCTTATCTGGCGGTAGATACAGGCTATCTGGCTGAAAAATGGACTCGGGATCATAACACGCTTTTGGTGGATGGAAAAGGCCAGGGCGCGGATGGCAGTTATTGGAATGAGCGGGGCATCCCTTATGAAATTTTTGACCGGGCTAAAATCGAAGCGCAGTACTTATGTCCGGAATACGGATTTGTCCGTGGCGAATTTGGAAGCGTGTATCAACCACAAGTTCCGGGAGTTACGGTTCAGCGGAGCTTACTCATGACCAAAGAGTGGGTGTTAGTCGTGGATGATCTTTCCGCTGAGAGCGCACATACTTTTACTTGGCTTTGTCATGCGGATGCAGAATTTGTTCAAGCAGGGGATGTACATCTTTCCAAATTAGCGGACGCATCTTTGGCGGTGTTTTCTTTAGGTTCGGATGCTCTGAAATCCCAGTTGGGACCAGCGGTGGTGGTGGGGGGGACCTCTCCGGGAAGAGGCGTCCCGCAACAACGGGGATTTCAATTACAACAATCGACGGAGACGCCCACGACGTCCATTCGGATGATTCATTTGCTGGTGCCGTTATCCCCCGGGCAGGCCTTGCCTGTGATCGGTTGTCAGGTCGATGAGAAGGGGATTTTGCATCTGAAAGTGACAGGGGAAGGCGTGGGGGATCAAGAGGTCCGCCTGGATCTAAATTGGGCCTCAGCTCCCTCTGAACCCCCCGAAAAGAAAAATGCCCCTGTGAAGTTTAATTAAAACGACTTGTAGATATTTCTTGCATGACTAATTTTCCCAGTGCTATATGTATATACAAAGGAGACTTTATTTTATGACAGCTCAATCCCGAAAATCACTGTTTACCACCCGAAGGTTATTTTTTACCGTCTGTGTTTTGATCACGGGGATTTTCTCCTCAGCATCCGCAGGACTTATCGTGAGTGAGAATTATTCTACGGATGCAGGCTTTACGTCCGGGTTTGTACAAAGTACCTACTCCGCAATGTCTGGAACTTACGCAGGTACACCTATAAACGGAACCGGTGCTACGCTTTATGAAATGTTCACACCGACTTCGGATTATGATTTGGTATCTTTGGAATTTCGGTATGAGGTGAGTGCTCTGGGTACCACCCCCAATCTGAATTTTAATCTCTATACCATTCCCAGCCCTCCCGTTGCTACAGCTGATAATTTAGTTCTGGGGTCCGCTCTCTTGGGATCCGGGATTGATTTTACCCCCACGGCTCTTGCCAGTGGCATCACGAATATGGCGGTGACCTTTACCGACGCTGATGTGATCAGTCTGACCAACGGAAATTCTTATGCGATTGCGATCACGGCTTCGGATGTGACTTGGGAGATGAGACGCCGTGGTGGTGGAAACGAGGCTGGAGGGTATGGTTATAAAGACCTCGCGCCTTTGAATTCCGGAGGACGTGCTTATCTGATCTCTTTTTATGATACGGCCGTCATTCCAGAACCTTCCAGTCTGTTTTTGTTGATCGGTGGTTTCGCGGTTTTAGGCTTTTTCAGCAAGCGCCGCCGTTGATCAGGTCCAGATTTCCGTGAGCGGAATATCGTGGGGTTCTTCAGGTAGAGAGTCCCGCAACTGACAGCTGAATCCCATGCCGATGCGTCGGCCTTGATGGTCTGCGAGCAACCGGTCATAGTAGCCTTTTCCCCTGCCAATCCGCTGCCCTTGTGGGGTAAATCCGCGACCGGGGACAAGAATGATATCGAGTTCGGTGGCGGCCACTTGCTCTCCGGCTTCGGGGAATGGTAAATTCCAGGGACCGTTTTGAATGGGGGTGAGATCTGTGATCCAGTGAAATGCCCAGGGACGGTCAAAGGGGACCAGAGCCGGCTCTGATTTCTCCGGATAGGGCAATGCGATCCGCATGCCTTTCTCTAAAAGAATTTGGAGGGCGGGTCTGAGGTCCGGCTCGTCGGGGAGGGGAAGGTAAATGCCCAGTGACTTTGCGGTGAGGATCCCGGGATCATGAAGGAGTTTTTCGCAGCGCAGGGTGGATTGAATCCGCTTTTCTTCCGGAGTCAGCTCTGCGATCAGCGCCTTCAGCTCTTTCCTGATTTCATTTTTGGTTTTCATTTCGCCGGGGATGTTTTCGGAGCTTGTCCCAGAAATCGAGCCGCTGTTGGATGGTTTTTTCGTACCCGAGTTTTCCGGGCTGATAATAAATTTTGTCGGTGGGGGCGTATTCCTGGTCGACGAAATGGTGGTCGCCGTCATGTGCGTACTTGTATCCGGTATGCCCCAGTTTTTTGGCGCCGGCATAATGTCCGTCCCGCAAATGTTTGGGAACCGGGAGGACTTTTCCGGATTTGATATCTTTCATGGCCTCGCCGATTGCGAGGGTGGCGGAATTGCTTTTGGGGGCGGTGGCCAGATAGGTGGTGACCTGCGAGAGCGTCAGCTGTGCTTCGGGCATGCCGATGAATTCGACCGCCTGCAGAGCGGAAACGGCCAACGGGAGACCTTGCGGGTCGGCGTTTCCAATATCTTCGCTGGCGAGAATGATGAGTCGGCGGGCGACGAAACGCGGATCTTCTCCGGCTACCAACATTTTTGCCAGCCAGTAGATGGCGGCATCGGGATCCGATCCGCGCACGCTTTTGATAAAGGCGGAGATGGTGTCGTAATGTTCATCTTCATCTTTATCGTAAACCACTGCTTTTTTTTGAATGCTTTCTTCCGCCTCGGCTCTGGAGACCCGGATGAGACCGTCTTCTGAAGGCTGGGTGGTCATCACCGCAATTTCCAAAGCATTGAGAGCTTTGCGGGCATCGCCTTCGCAAACCCCGGCCAAATGGGCGAGTGCTTCCTCATCCACTTCGCAGTTCATTTCCTCCAAGCCTCTGGGATCGGTGAGTGCCCGTTGCATTAAGGTAATCAGATCCGCTTCGGGAACCGGTTCCAGTTGGAAGACCCGGGATCTGGAAACCAGCGGGGAGTTAACAAAGAAAAACGGATTGTGGGTGGTGGCGCCGATCAGGGTCACATCGCCTTCTTCGACGTAGGGGAGGAGGGTGTCCTGCTGGGATTTGTTGAAGCGGTGTATTTCATCGATAAACAAAACGGTTTCCGCACCTTCACTGAGCCGCCGGCTGCGTGCGGTTTCCAGGATTTTCCTGAGTTGCGCGACGTTGCCCAAAATTCCGCTGGCCCGCTGGAATTCGCGGCGGGTGCTTTTGGCAATGACTTCCGCGAGGGTGGTTTTTCCGCAGCCCGGGGGGCCGTAAAGGATCAAGCTGTCCAACCGGTCTGCCTCAATGGCCCGGCGCAATAATTTTCCGGGGGCGAGAATATGGGCTTGGCCCACGACTTCATCGAGGGTGGCGGGGCGCATGCGGGCCGCCAGGGGGCGTCGCCGTTGGGCATCCGGATGATCTGGAAAGAGGTCGCTCATATCCGTTTGTGTTAGCACAGTCAGGAAACTCTGGGCAGTCAAAATCCGAAAGAAAGAAGTGACCCTGCGAAACAATCCTGCTAGTCCGCCACAAGCATGACGCAATATCCAACCCATAATCCTTCTGCGACTGCGTTGACGCCTCCGGAACCTTCGCTGTTCTCACGGAAGAATTATACCGTGTTTGTATTGGAAGGCGGGTTTTATATGACCGGAATCGCCTTTGTATCCCAGGACAGTATTTTACCCGGGATTGTGCATCAGTTGGGTGGATCGGATGCGATACTGGCATTTATCCCGATGCTGATGATGATGGGGTTTACCTTGCCCCCTCTGCTCACGGCAGGATGGATTGAGCGTCAGGGCCGGCTGATGCCCATGTTGCGGTTTTTCGGATTGCTTCAGCGTTTACCATTCTTGTTGGCTGCATTGGCCTTATATGGACTCGGCAGTTCCCATCCCAAAATCGTGCTGTGGGCGGTCGTGGCCTGTCCGGCACTCAGTGGGCTGATGGGCGGGATTACCATTGGCGCGTGGATGCGGGTTACCTCCCGTACCGTTCCCGGGAAAAGGCGTTCTTCCGGGATGGCGCTCCGGAATCTTATTGCCGCGGGCATGGGGATGGTGGTCGGGGTCTGGGTGGAGAAAATGCTACTTTATTTCCCGGGGGTAAAGGGCTTTGCGTTATTGCACGGGATTTGTTTTGTCTTTGTTATGGCCTCGTATCTGGTGTTTCTTTTAACGGAGGAGCCTCATGTCGATCCTTTGCCCCCTGAACACCACAAAAGTTTTACCCAGCAGTTGAAGTGGATGTTTCGAACTTTAAAAGTAGACGTCCCGTTCCGGTATTATATTTCCAGCCGGATGCTGAATTCGTTTATCTTTGCCACCATTCCGTTTATGGCGGTTTATGTGTTGGGAATGACGGGGCGGCCGGAGGCCTTCACCGGTCGATTGTTAAGCTGTCAAATGGGCGGCGCGATTTTGGGAAATATGTTCGGAGGGTGGTTGGGAGACCGGCACGGCTGTCGGAAAGTCTTACTCGCCGCCCGACTGGCTTTTATGGCCCTGGGTCTCCTGTTGCTGTTTGCGCAATCGGCCACCGCATTCTGTGCCGCCTTTGTGTTATGGGGAGGCACTTTCGGATTGCAGAATATCGGGGAGCAAACCTTCCTGGTGGAATTTGCCAGAGATAAAGCCTTGCCCAGTTACATGGCGGTGGCCGCATTCGTGCAATTGATATCGGTATTGGCCGTCGGTTTTCTTTCTTCGGCCTTGCGTGCGCAGGGGGTGGGCATGTCTGTGCTGGTCCTGCTTTCGATGTCCGGCGCGTTTCTGTCGCTTTTGATTTTGACCTTTAAAGTGACAGATCCCCGGGTGTCTGCTTAAAAATCCTCAACGAACGGGATTGTCAGATCAGAGCGCCCATTCGCATCCCAATTCGGAAGGCAGTGCTCCCGCTTTCAGGCAACGCTTTAAGTCTGTATCCATTTCCGGCAGGTAGATGTTTTCATCCCCGTCGTCCCGGGTAATTCTTTTCAGCATTTTTTCAGGAATATTCTTTATCTCATCATAAAGATTATTCGATTTCGTCTCAAAAAGATTCAATAAATCCTTAATTCTACAATGAATAAATTTTTAAAGTGGATAATATATGCCCTAATTGCAGTAGCTGTAGTTGTTTTAGGCTATCAATTTTTTACTAAAACAGGTGTTTTAAATTGTTTCTTTTTACTTACAAGCAGCTTCGCACATACTTCATAATGAATAATTTTATTATTATAATCTTTCCTGCTATGAACTGAGTCCATAATAAAAAG
>CAKZLZ010000201.1 GCA_937127435.1 uncultured Verrucomicrobiota bacterium
ATGACCGCTTTTTCAAACGCTATGTGGTGGGAACCGGTACGGACAGCAGTACGCCGACAGGAGAGTACGTTATCACCTTACGCTTGCGTCACCCGGTATGGTACCGCCCCGACGGGGAACAATTTTCGTACGGGCACCCTGACAATCTTTTGGGAACCCATTATCTAAAATTAAACACGCCCGGTATCGGCTTGCACGGCACCTGGCAACCTGAAAGTGTAGGATCTCAATCCAGTGCGGGTTGTGTACGCTTTCAAAATGAACTGATCGAAGAACTTTACAAAATCTTACCTGAAGGTACGTCCGTCAAGATTGTGGACTGACTGAAACCGGAGAACTCTTATGGCAAATTACGTATTACCTTTTGAAAAACCCATTTTGGAACTTGAACAGAAGCTGACCGAATTACGCGGCTTCAGTGAGGATCAGAAAATTGATATGGGATCCGAGATCGAAAAGATCGAAAAGAAAATCAAAGACACCAAAGTCAAAATTTATTCAGGCATGAGCGCCTGGCAAAAAGTCCAGATGGCACGTCACCCTATGCGTCCCTATACCATGGATTACGTTAAAATGATGTGTTCCGATTTCCGGGAACTGCATGGCGACCGTCTCTATCGGGATGACCGGGCCATCATCGGCGGCACCGCCAACTTCCGGGGCCGTCAGGTGATGATTCTCGGCACCCAGAAAGGACGCGACACCAAAAGCAATCTGGAATGCAATTTCGGCTGCCCCTACCCCGAGGGTTACCGGAAAGCCCTGCGTTTGATGAAGCTTGCCAACAAGTTCGGCATGCCCATTATCAGTTTAATTGACACCCCCGGGGCCTATCCCGGATTAGAATCCGAAGAGCGCCATGTTGCGGAAGCCATCGCCGTGAATCTGCGGGAATCCTTCACCTTCCGGGTCCCTTTCATCTCTGCAGTGATCGGAGAAGGCGGCAGTGGCGGTGCACTGGGCATCGGCGTGAGCAACCGGATTCTGATGCTGGAACACGCCTACTATTCCGTGATCAGCCCCGAAGGTTGTGCCGCCATTTTATGGAAAGACCGGGCTTATGCCGATAAAGCGGCGGAAAACCTGAATCTTACCGCCAGTGACCTGACCCGACTGAAAATTGCGGACGAAATCATCAGTGAACCTTTGGGCGGTGCCCATCAGAATCCCGAGCAAACCGCGGAAAATCTTGGGGATGCCCTGGAGAAACATTTAAATCAACTGGATGCCCTCACCATCGAGGAAAGAATGCAGGACAGATACGACAAATTCCGCAATATCGGCGTCTTCAACGAACAAGCGGTATAAAATTTAAAACAGGGTGTTGACAACCCCACCTCTCCTGCATAACAACGCGTCTTCTGCAGGGCGACTAGCTCAGTTGGTTAGAGCATCTCGTTTACACCGAGAGGGTCGGCGGTTCGAGTCCGTCGTCGCCCACCATTTCCAAACCTGTAAACACTGTTTACAGGTTTTTTTTTTGCGCCATTCGTCTGAAACAGACGTGACGGGCCATTCAAACCACTGCGAGATCGAAAAGTGTACTGACAGGCCATAAATCCAGATACTGAAAGTCATTGCAAATTTATTGCAAATATTGCAAAAGTTATAGAATTATGCATTCATCCTCAGACCCTTCTTCGTCCTCCCGGTCCGGTTCCGCCACCATGCAGGACATCGCGAATCACCTTGATCTTTCCATATCCACGGTATCAAGAGCCCTGCGCCATTTAAAAGGCACCAATGCGAATACCCGGGCCCGGGTGCTCAATGCCGCACGTGAACTCGGATATGTGGTGGAAGAGGGAAAACATTCGACTCCGGTGAAATCGCAGGGTTTACGTCATATTGGTGTTTTTGTAGAAACAGCTTCAAACTCCCCCCCTCCGGAATATTTAAACGGGATGAGCGGTGCCGCCGTGCAGCTGGGCGCTTCCCTGATGTTGCATTACGAGGAACCCGATCACTGCGAACATATTCTGAACCCTCTTACTCAGCCTTCTGCGCTCAGAGCCGGTTTATTATCCGGTGCGGTGCTTGTGTTCTGGTGGCCCGAAAAAGTGGTGGCCGAGTTAAGCAGGCTTCTTCCGGTGGTTTCCATCATGCATAAATATCCGGGTCTGGATACCGATATGGTGGGCATTGACAATGAAGAAGGTATCCGGCTTTTGCTCAGGCATCTGGTGGATCTGAGACACCGCCGAATTGGATTTTTCGGACGCAGCGGCCACTTTCACTGGGCCGCGGCCAGATTTGCAGGATATGTCCTCGGACTCACCCAGCTGAATATCCCCTATAATGAAGCCTTGGTCTGTGATGCAGAATACGAGGATATCAAACACTACAATGCCAAATGGAGCCAGCCCTGTCTTGAAGCGGAGCGGTTGGTTCGGGAAGAAAACGTGACCGCATTTGTATGCGTAAGTGAATCGGCGGGCTGGGAGCTTCACAATCACCTGACGTCAAAAGGTATCCGCATCCCGGAAGATGTATCCATTACCGGATTTCACCGTTCGGGCAGTCCTGGGAACCCTATGGCGGATCTCACCAGCACCAGTGCTTCCTATGAAGCCCTGGGCGCCGCGGCACTCCGCCGTGTCTTTTACCGCATTCAGAATCCCCAGGAAAGTCCCCGTACGATTTCCTTCCAGTGCAGACTTTATAATGGGAGCACTACGGGACCCGCACCGGCAAGAAACCAGTCCCTGGTTTAACGGCCGGTTACCTGAAGCGGCACATGGCCTTAAGATTTTCGTCTGAACAACACGAGGACCGTAAAGCCCGTGACCAGCAGCAGGATGCTTCCGGGTTCCGGGATCACAATATTGTATCCCAGATACAGTTCCGTGTCGTCCCCACCGGTTATTCCGCTGTCGCTTCCGAGATACACTCCCCAGTCTCCCGTGAATGCATTATTGAAAGCAGAGGTATCCACGGTAAATGCCGTGGCATCAAAACCCGTAATACTGCCCGTCGCGTCCGCGATCAGAAACTGATAACTGTCGCCATCCACAAAATTATCCGCTGCACCCGGCGAATTTCCGGAAGTGAGGGAGGTGACGGCAATCGTGAAAGGGTCCCCGTTGGTGGCGTTGAGAGTCAGTCCTCCGCTCATGGAGAGCAAATCCCATCCGGGATCAGAACCTTCAGTACCGGCGAAATCATTGATTTCCCAAATATAGGTCCCGCCGCCTTCCCAAATCTGGGCACCGGTAGAAAGAGTTCCCGGACTGTTACCGGGACTGATGGTGCCTCCGCTGTTAACCGTGACGGTCCCGGCTGCGTTTCCGCCTCCTGACAAGGTCCCGCCATCGTTAATCTCCACTGCACTGCTGGCAGACAGGGTACCGCTGAGATTCAACGTCCCTTCGTCAATGACCGTTGCACCGGTAAACGTATTGCTTCCGCCCAGATTCAGCGTGCGGGCTCCGGTCTTGGTGATCCCGGTGGTGAATCCGTTGGTGCCGTTGGAAATAACTCCGTTAATTGTCACATAATCATCTGAACTGTTCGAATTTATATCGAAAATCCGGGTGGTATCGGTTCCGGTCGCACCCAGGTTAACCGCCGCGGAAGCAAATGAAACCTCTGTATTACTGCCTTTGGTGACCAGTGAGGCATTTAAAATCAAGCTGCTGATATCTGTGACAGTCGCTGCCTGCCCTCCAAACTGCCATGCACCGCCATTCACGGTCAAAGGACCGGTACCGAAATAGCTGCCTGTTCCACTGCTGAGGTTGATATTTCCATTCTCAATCACCGTTCCCCCGGTGTAGGTGCTGGATTTATTTCCGAAAGAAGTGAGTTTACCGTGCCCGTCGATCGTCACCACACCTGCTGTGCCGCTCAGACCGGCCGGATCACTGATAACTCCCGTAAATCCGCCCCCGTCCTGCAGGATATCCAGCAGAATATCATGCCCCTCTGTACCGGAGCCCAGAACGATGGCGGACGAAACCACTTTCCGGCGGGTTTGAATCATGGCCGTTCCCGTATTTCCGGACTGAACCGTTATGGTTTTGGCTCCATCCAGATTGGGCCCGCTGGTTCCGGTATTATCAATATACAGCGTTGCATCCGCACTGCCGGAGGCATCGCCCAACTGAATGGCCGTAACTCCTGCGAGCGGAGCTCCGTTAGTCATTTGAACGGTTCCCTCCAGAATGGTCAATGGTCCCGTGAAGCTATTCACCGCGGTGCCGAAGTCGAGGGTTGAGCCCCCGCTCTTGATAATACCGCCGCTTCCGCTGACCGCACCATTCATTTGCAAAAGACTGGAGTTGCTGACTTCCAGTGTGGAATTCAGCACCACGCCCACATCAAAAATATTTGTGCCCCCCGAAGCGTTAAGAACCGCATTTCCGCTGCCTACTTCGAAGGTAAGCTGGTTATTCACCACATCCGTGGTACCTGCCGTCCAACCCGACGTTCCGCTGCCATCCCCAATGTTCAAAGTACCGACAATCGCATTCGCGACATCGACGGTGATAATGCGGTCAGATGAGATATCCAGCGTAAGGGTCGCCGTATCCCCTGCCGTATCCGGGACAGCACCACCGGCGTCCCAGCCGGTTCCCCCGGATGAATCACTCCAGTTTCCGGATACATCACTCCCCCAAGTGTAATCGTCGGCAAAAGCAACGTGTATGAAACTTATAAACGCAAGCAGGAGAATAGACACCTGAGAACGGCGGCAACTGCGGAAAATTTGTGCAAAATAGATCGGGTTTCTCATAATTCTGGAGGGGGTTGGGGTGGATAATGATCTGATAACGATCGTGAGTTTTCTAAAAGATACATAGTATTCACAACCTCTGCAAATATAAATTTGCATTTTAATTAAATATATTGCAAACTGGCTGAACCTTGCCAATTTACATTCCTCCAATACTAAATACCTCTATGAAAGACTCAAAAGCACCTGTTCAGAAATTCGGTTTGCTCCTTCTATGCCTTCATGCCTCATTTTCGCTGGTATCACCCCGTGCCTTTTCACAGGAACCCCCTATCCGGATACGGAAGAACATTTCTTATCTTCCAGTGGGAATGGATGCTGATGCATACACTTCACAACAGTGCAAACTGGATCTTTATCTGCCGCCGGAATCCGGGGAACAATTCCCACTGCTGGTATGGTTTCACGGCGGAGGACTGAAAGGCGGGTCACGAAGCAGTAAACTCACCGTGCAACTTGCAAAAAGTTTGGCCGCCAGGGGGGTGGGCGTTGCCCTCCCCGACTACCGATTGAATCCCAACGTGCAATTTCCGGCTTACATTCAAGACGCGGCACTTGCTGTTCACTGGGCGGTAATGAACCGTAAATCTCTGGATGCTGCCCCCGGTGTTTTCGTGGGCGGACATTCTGCAGGCGGGTATATTGCCTGCCTGCTGGCAATGGATTCACGATATTTTAAGAAAGCAAATATCAGCGAGGACAACATTGCCGGTTTTATTCCCATCAGTGGACAAACCATGACCCATTTCACGGTGGCGGAGGAAAGGGGATTTTCAGCTTCAGTGATTACGGCAGATGATGCCGCCCCTATTCATTATTTAAAAAAGGATACCCCGCCGATTCTTTTGCTCATCGGAGATCAGGACTGGCCCGCAAGACTGGAAGAAAACCTATATTTCGTTTCCGCGCTGCAGAAAGTGGGCGGTAACAACAATGTCAGCCTGCATGTTATCCAAAACCGGGATCATGGGTCCATACTTGAATACGCTGCGGCGGACGGAGACCCCGCAGGTGACTTGGTGTTGTCATTTGTACTTGAGGCCAAACTCCCGGCAGAACCTTCCCGGGAGGAATAAATTTGAAAGTTACTCTGAAACAGGGGTTTTAAAATTATGTCCGGAAATGATTTATCCGGTTGCAGTGACTGATGAACCACTTAACTGTTGCAGACGGTACATGCGGAACTTCAGTCATAATTAAACGTTATTCCGAAGCTGGCAGCATATTCACCGCTTCCATGGCCTTGATCTGTCCCTGACGGGCTAAATTGGCTGAATTACCCAAGATACGTGCGGCTTCCTGCGGGGCATGGAAACCCATGGAGTTTTCAGATGAAATAAAATCCAAATACCATTGGGCTTTTTGCTGAAGTTCCAGCGCTTCTTTCAATTGGGCCTCCGTGGCTCCGGCTTCTTTCGCCGCCACCAGGGTGTCGATCAGATCCGCCACCGCCACCCCGGCATTTTGCAGCAATTCATAGTTACGGGATTGAATCGAATCCACCCGGGCCAACAGTTCCGTCTCGGAAACCGAATGACAAACCTGACAGGCACGGTTCACATTGAGCAAGGGACTCCGTACCCAGTGATCGGAAATTTTGGTTGCGCCATCGCGCATATAGGGCATATGACAGTCGGAGCAGGAGACCCCTGCCCGTGCATGCGTGCCCTGACTCCAGGTTTCGAACTCAGGATGCTGGGCTTTAAATATTTTTGCACCGGTCAACTTGTGGACAAAATCATAGAACTCTCCGCCATCGGGGAATTTTTGTTCCTTCCAAAAGGTTTCTAAATTTTCAACCGTTAGTCCATTCCCCCAAGGGAAAGTCAACGGCATTTTATTGGCGCAGTAATATTCAACATGGCATTGTCCACAGACAAAGGAACGCATTTCACCCCGGGTGGCATCATCATTCGGACTGTAGGGAACCGTCCGGTCCCCGTCACGCCAAAGTTCAATCGAAGGCAAGTGAGGGGTTTCGGCCTCTGAGGCCGCCAGTGCTTGAATGCCGAGAATAAACCCGGGACGGGTAACCCGTAACTGCATGTTGTCGGGATCATGACAATCCACGCAAGAAACCGGATGGGCATTCCCCGAGTCATGTAATTTTTTGTTAATTTCCTGATAAGACATTTTATGGGAGGCTTCAAATCCTGCCATGGCATCCCCATCGCCTAAATCACGGTACACCGGCATCAAAGAAGCATGACAGTGTAAACAGGATCCGGACTGGGGCGCTTGATGACGTTCGGTCTGCTCCTGATCCACCAACATGTAGGCATGTCCGCGGCGTTCGCGGTAATCAATGGCAAAGGCATAGCCCTGATAAATTTTGGTCAGCCAGGGATAGTCTTCCGCTTTTTCCACCGGCAAAGATTCACTGCCGCCATGTCCGCCAAAGCGGGTCTGGGTCGTCAATGCCGTCCGTTTATATAAATCATATTGTTTGGGCCAGTTTTTCCCCCATTCAGCCGGATCCGTGGTGTCTTCAGTGACCTCAACCAAGCGGACGTAGGGTCTCGCGGTTTCAGATTTGCGTTGCTGGATATTCATCAACAATGCGCTGACAGCTACGGTTGCAACAATGGTGATGATATACACCAGTAAAAAGACCAATCGTGTACGTTGTTGTTTGCTCATAGGGTTTCTCCAGCTTGTTCATTTTCCCGTAAAGGGCCGCCCAATCCGCCGCGGGGGCCATGCCCCACCCGTGAATGACAATGCACGCAATTCACCGCTTCCAGCGGTTCGTCTGAGGCCATTACCATGTCATGTGCGGTATCGTCGTGGCAGTGCACGCAGTTCATTTGCAGAATATTGGAATTTTTCTCTTTAATCATGATGGGCTCATGAAAATCCTGAAAGGTAAATCCTTTGGAGTGATGGTAACCATTCTCCAACTTGGCCACATATTTACCGATAAAATCATGGGGCAAATGGCAGTCTACACAGGTCGCGACGTGATGGTGCCCTGATTTCATCCATGAATCATATTGGGGCTGCATGATGTGACAATTTGCGCAGGCCGCAGGGTCCGTGCTCAGATAAGACAATCCTTCCGCATGATCCATGGTGAAAATACCCACCCCGGAAAAGATTCCAAGGAAGACAGCCAAAAGGGTCCACATGCGCCTGTTTACAAATTTTCGTGTGGTGGGATTCACAGCTGAATTTTGACATACCTTTCAAAGGTCTGACAAGAATGAAACCATATTGTTTTGCCTATAGCAAAAAATATGGGGTCAGAGCAGAATGGCACTAACTTAAGGCCATGAGCAGCCCCGGAGGGGCTAACGCGTTTAGCCCAGGGCAAACGACGAAGGCGTGCAGCTCTGGGAAAATAGATAACGA